>JAUJNV010000270.1 GCA_030447945.1 Fimbriimonas sp.
GAAGGTTCCTCCGGCTTCGCCGTCGGTTCGAACCACCACCCTGGGCTCGGGAACCAGCTCGCCGCCCGCGTACAGCTCGCCGGGATCGTTCGCACTGCCGACCAGGCCATCGAGTGGAACGTTGGCTGTCTTCAGGAACTCGAGGATGCGCGAGGTAGCGGTTAGGCGGGCCGCCTTCCTCGAGTGCACCAGAGCCCCCCGATCGCCGGCGGTGAAGTACACGGCCTCGGCGTCGGTCAGACCGTCCCACGGAAGCTCGTCGTCTGCGGTCGGCTCCAGCCGCGCGCCCAATACCGTGATCGTGCGCTCGCCCTTCGCGGCGACGTGGGTTACCGCGCGTCTGGTCGGACCGGGGCGGACCGCAGCATGGACACGGACACCGTGGCGCTCTAGCTCCCTGATACTCCGGGCTCCGAGGTCGTCGTCTCCGACCGCGGTGAAGAAATCAGCTTCGCCCGCGAGCTTCGCCATCTGGACCGCGGCCCCCGCGCCTCCTCCGCCCGGCTCGTCCCAGTGTTCGAGCGCGTGAACGATCTCTCCCTCGACCGGAAGATGCTCGACGAGCATGAAGGTGACCCATTCGATGTGACCCACGACCGCGGCGCGCACGACAGCACGATGCCACGCGCGTGAGCTAGGAGACTTTCTCCCTCTGATGTACCTCGGCGTCGTCCAGTCGGATCTGTTCCGCCGGCACGCGATAGATAGGTCCGATGCGCTCGACGGCTTCGCGTGTGGCGTCCTGGACCAGGGTCAGGCCTTCGAGTCCCGGCAGCTTCGAGTACTCGGCATCCATCTCGGCCGCGGTGCGCATGCCGTCCTCATCACCCATCAGGTAGGCCACGACGAAATCGGTCTCTGCTTGCGGACGAACGCCCGTTCCCACCGGCGCCCACACATGGTCCATCGCCCATCTGGTCACCTTGCGGCCTTGGGAGCTTCGCTCCAGCCGCAGCCGCGCTTGGTTCCGGTAGAAGGCGTAATGCCGGCGCTCGTCCTTGATCACGAGGCCCAGCAGATCGATCATCACCGGGTGCTGGGTCTTGGCGATCAAGCGGTGGTAGGCGGTGAGGGTCGAGAACTCGTTGAGCGCGCCCCATGCCATGTGAAGCGCGGGGAACTCCTTCACCGCGGCCGAGCCGAACAACGTGCCGATGTGCGCGAAGTAACCCTTGGCGCCCATCTTGCGCCTGATCCAGCTGTTGCGTGCGATCCGGCTCGGATAGGGGTCGTCCCAGCGCACGCGCTCGTCTTCGCCGAGCCCGTACCCCGCCTCGCCAAGGAAGCGACTGAATGCCTCACCGTGCCACAGCTCCTCGTAGACCCAGCAAGACAGGAACGCGGTGATGTCGGGCTCGAACGCGGCTCGCGTCGCGAGCAGATCTCTCAGGAAGATCACAGTGTGTGACTCGATGTCCATCATGTAAGCGAGGCAGCGAGCCTCGGCAACGCTGACGGGGTGGTCGGCGATCTCGTCCCAACGGACGCTGGTCAGGTCCACCTTCTTAGACGCCCGCAGGTACTTGTCCAGGTCGAATCCCGGCTCCATCTGCACGCCTCCTTCTCGAACGTGAGCGGCGACCGGACGGGGGCCCGGTTACCTCAGCGTTCGGAAGGCGGTGTCGCGGCGGATTGCGCCTCTGGGGCGCGCAGATCAGAGAGTGTCAGCGGAGAAGGTGTCACACGCGTTGGGGTCGCCGTTCTCGTAGCCCTCGGTGAACCAGTGCATCCGCTGTTCGGACGACCCGTGGGTCCAGGTCTCCTGGTTGACGCTGCCGCCCGCCTGCTTCTGAAGTCGGTCGTCACCTACGGCCTCGGCTGCGCCCAGGCCCTCCTCTAGATCCCCCGATTCCAGGAGATCGCGTTCGAACACCGTGTAAGCCCATACCCCCGAGAAACAATCCGCCTGTAGTTCGAGACGGACCGAGAGCTCGTTGGCCTGATCGGGTTCGGCCTGTTGCTCCCGCCGGACCTTCTCGTTGACACCAAGGACGTTCTGGACGTGATGACCGATCTCATGCGCGAGGACGTAGGCCTGCGCGAAGTCACCCGGCGCGCCATAGCGGCTCCGGAGTTCCCTGAAGAAGCTGAGGTCGACGTACACGCGCTGGTCGGGCGGGCAGTAGTGGGGGCCGATCTGCTCGGTAGCGCCCCCGCATCCGGACTGCGTTCCGCCCTCGAACAGAACGAGCTCGGCGCGCGGGTACTCCGCCA
>JAUJNV010000271.1 GCA_030447945.1 Fimbriimonas sp.
CACCCGGCGGCTCCATAGCTCACTTGGCTACCGCAGCCCTGCCGAGTACGAAGCGGCCATCCACCACCACGCCGACCGCCAGGCGGCATGATCAAACACAACCAACCTGTCCGCCAAACCGGATCGAGCCCAGGTAGAGCCAGCTGGCGTAGATGGGCACGAAGGCCAGCTCAACGTTGTACTCCTCGGCCCAGGTGCGGATGTCGTGGCTGACGTGGGGCTGAAGTTGTCGAGCACCACGGCGATGCGCACGTGCGCGGGCTGAGGCGAGCGCACGTAGCGAACGAAGGCCTTGAAGGCGGGTCTGTCCTTCTTGGCTTTGATGCGGCCGCAGAGGCGGTTGGTGGACAAGTCATAGGCGTCCAGCAGGTGGCGCGCCCCATGGGGCCTCTGGTAGCTGGCCCGCCGGCGCCGGTGAGCTCGCCTTTGCCCTCAGCCGGCTGATGTCATACAGCTCGAGGATGCGGTTCTTCTTGGTCACCCCGCCGAGATCGTTGCTCTGCTTCCAGGTCTTCAGGCGTTGAAAGGACACGCCCTCCTCTCGGAGCAAGGACGTGGGTCCCTCGTGGCTGATGTCGTCGACCACCCCCTCGGCGACCAGGAAATCGGCCCGGCGCCTCCGGCGAGAACCAGATACTCGGTCTTCAGGGGCAGGCGACCACGCCATGATCAATAGGCTGCCCATCTCGACGGAGAACTCGGCCAGCGGAGGCCTTCCCTTACTGGGCATTTGCAAGCGCAAGTCCCGCTGCTCCTCCACCACGCTCGCGCGGATCTACCCGGGGCCTGCTCACCGGAGTTCCTCACCCAGTGTGGGCCGACGATACATGAGCTTCTCCTGAGGCTCCTGGCCCATGCGTTAGATCATCTCCCCAACTGCCTGCCGCTGACGTCACGAGACGTCAGGAGCCGACACTCAACCGTGGGGTCATTCCGGACGAAGGACTGACCATGGAATGGGAGCGGCGAAGACCGTTGCACGTCGGCGCTCCCTCCGACGGCATGGTTCGGGACGAACGGCGATGGCCCGGCGGCACGATCAGAGGCGAGGAGGGGTTGACGCTGATCGAGCTTGTGGTGGCGATCGCGCTGAGCGCCGTCGTCTTCTCCGCCCTCGGCACCGCTCTCGGCTCCGGGCTGCGTGCCCTCGCCGTGCAGAAGGCCCGCACACAGGGCAACGAGGTAGCCACCCAGGGCATCGAGGACTTGCAGCGCCTCAGCTTCGACAGCCTCATCGTCTGCTCGGTGCCTCCTGGTCCGGTGCCCCAGGGCCTGGAGGCGACTGCTCTCGGCTCCAACTGTCCGAGCGACACCGCAAACTACGGCGAGGATCCCTGCAACGCACTACGGCCCGATGACGCTCCGGCGCCCGCCTACACCTGCCGCCGGATCAACACCGACTTCCGTGTACGCCGCTATGTGGCCTGGACCGACGCCGGGCGCACCGCCAAGCGTATGGCGGTGTTCGTGGACTGGACCGACTCCGCTGGACCACACCAGGTCTCCCAGCAGAGCTCACTGCGCAGCCCCACCGAAGCCAGCATCATCGGGGCAGCCCTCCCGGCGCTCACGTCACCCAGTGCGAGCCCCACGAACTCCCCGGTCACCTCAGCTGGGAAGCTGACCAAGAATCTCACCCTCTCGGTGAACGCCACCGGGCTTGGCACCGCGGACCGGGTGTTCGCCAAGTTCTTGACCCTCGACGACACCGGGAGCGTGCTTCCCGTCACCGTGGCCCTCGACCCCGTGAGCGGCGGAGCGTCGTGGACGAAGACGATCCTCACCACTGCTCCCTATACGTTCGGTTCCGGCTCGCAGTTCGTGACCTTTACCGGCATCCGCTCCAGCGACGGAAAGGCCAGCTCGGCCATCAGCTCGGCCGTGAAGTTCTGCCCGGACACGGACACCAACTGCTCGGCCACAACCTTCCCGGGGTTCAGCAGCATCACTGTGCCGTCCAGCGTGGCGCTGACCCCGAGCGGCGCCTTGAAGGCGGACTTCGCCGTCACCGCCTACACCAAGAACGTGGCCGCCAGCGAGCAGGTCCAGATCATCCTGGCCACGCTGTCGGGCGCGCACAGCCTTGATCTTCAACCCGACGCCTCCACTTGTACCGACACGAGCTGCAAGTGGACGGCGATCATTCCCAAGAGTGCCGGCTCCGTCTTCGCCGCAGCGATGCTGCTTAACGAGGCTGACCCTGTAGCGG
>JAUJNV010000272.1 GCA_030447945.1 Fimbriimonas sp.
TCGAGTCCCACCCCGAGTTCCAAGACGCATGGCGCGGCATCATGGCCGAGGCCGAGTCCTCGAACGTGCTGCTGGCGATCCAGCTCGCGCACGCTCGCCCGGAGGTCGACGGCGACCGCGTTGTCCTCACCGGGCCGACAGCCACATGTCTACTCGAGCGCTACGCGGTCTCCCTGGTGGCACTGGCGGAACGGCACGGCCTGAAGCTCGAGCAGCGGGTGGTGGACGCGGCCCGCCAAATGACAGACGGGTCCGCAAAGTCCGCGAGGGGCGACCTCGCGGGAGGTATGTCCGAGCCTACGGCGAACATGCGTTCGTAGGGATCACGGATACGCTGAGAGCGATCGAATGGCAGACAGGAGCGCAATCGAGTGGACCCAGGCGACGTGGAACCCGGTCACGGGTTGCGACAAGGTCTCCCCGGGCTGTGCGCACTGCTACGCCGAGGCCTTCGCTGAGCGCTGGCGCGGCATTCCGGGTCACGCCTATGAGCAAGGGTTCGACCTTCGGCTGTGGCCCGAGCGTCTGCGCCAGCCCTTGCGCTGGAAGAGGCCACGGATGATCTTCGTCAACTCGATGAGCGATCTCTTCCACGAGGACATTCCCGACGGCTTTATCGCCGAAGTCTTCGAGGTGATGGCGCGGGCGCCACAACACACCTTCCAGATCCTCACCAAGCGTCACGAGCGACTCGCCGAGCTCGCGCCGAAGCTCACCTGGCATCCGAACGTGTGGATGGGCGTCTCGATCGAGAACCGGCGCTTCATCCACAGGGCTGACTACCTGCGCGGCGTAGCACCCGTTGTCCGCTTCATCTCGGCGGAGCCGCTGCTCGGCCCTCTCCAGGGCCTTGACCTAACCGGCATCGACTGGCTGATCGCCGGCGGCGAATCCGGGCGGCGGCATCGACGCGTGGACATCGAGTGGGTGCGGGAGCTGCGTGAGCGCTGCGCTGAGGCGGAGGTCGCTTTCTTCTTCAAGCAGTGGGGCGGGCGAACCTCCAAGGCCGGTGGGCGCCTGCTAGACGAGCGGACCTGGGATCAGATGCCGACACCGCAACTCGGCCGCACGGAGAAGCCGGGGCTAGCCATCGCCTAGGCGCTTTCGCCGCGGCGCGCTCTTCACTCCGAAGAGCGTCTGCTGCCCGAGCTCCTCATCCACGCGGACCCGGACCTGGTCGAAGCAATGGTCCATGATCCGCTCGCCCGCGTCGTGATCGGTAGCGAAGATGAGGAAGTACATCGGCTGTCCGCCCTCCTTGATGATCTGGCGATCGAGAACCGTCTCGTACCCGAGACCCTCGAGGCCCTCGGCATACATGCGCACATACGCGCCGCGCGCCTCGTCCGCGGTGATCTCTTCCCTGGTCCGCGCCTCGGAGATCTCGATCCAGCGCTCGTGGCCAAACATGCGGGTGACCTTCTCCGGGTGGTCTGGCGCGAGCCGCACGAAGCCCATGTCAGTCGGAAAGAGGATCAGCTGTTCGATCTTCCGAAGTTGGCCCCGCTTGTGGGCGGCGACGGCCGCGACCGTCTCCCACGCGAGCTCCGATCCCTCCGGGTCGAGGAAGGCGAATGCCGGCGCGGCCTTAGGAACCTTCGAGAGCATGTCGTGGACGAAGACGTTTGCGTCGCCCGGGTGAATGTCCGCCCGCGGTGCGTACGCCCCACACCTGTGGGTCAAAGCCTGTCGGGCCCCGTCGTGTTGCTCGCAGAGCAGAACCTTCGTTGCTTGCGGCGATCCGGCGACGAGCAGAATCAGCGGTGACCCCGGGATCTCGACGCTGCTGAGCAGGGAATAGTTGAGGCCCATTCCCGCGAAAAGGTCCAAGCCATACCAGCCGCCGGCCTTTCTGCAGGCGCGGGCGAATGCCTGGATGTAGCACTCGAGGATCATCAGCTTCTCCTCGGTCCAGGCTGGCGCGTCCCGCGCCGGGTAACCGTCTTCAGCGGTGTGGAATGTCGCCTCGCCCACAAACCGAGCCTACGACTGCGAGCCGACGGTTCCCGCGGGGAGTGCCGTGCTCTAGGTCGTACGCCGGGGCGAGCTATGGACCTGAACCTGATGTTTTGGCCGACCGGAAGGCCGCTGAGCGAGCGGCGGGGTGGACGGAGGGCTCAGAAGCATCCAGTAGCCCCGCCGCGGCCGCCGCCCTAAGCCCAAAACCGCGAGCGTCCCTCAGGCGCGCTCCACCCCCAACCTCAACTG
>JAUJNV010000273.1 GCA_030447945.1 Fimbriimonas sp.
CGCATTCGAGCAGGTTGGGACGCCGATCATGCTGCGGCCCAAACTTCGGGCTAAATCGAAGTGGGGGAACGCACGGACAGCGTTCCCCTCTGGATTTCTGAGCGGCGAGCCGGGTCTACTTAAGGCCCTCCTGCTCCAGGAAGTCGCTCGCCACGTCGTTCGGCTCCTCCTTCTCGAGGTCCACCGCGCCGTTGAGCTCGCGCATCGCCTCGGCGGTGAGCTTCTCGGAGACGGAGTTGAACACGGCCTGCGCGTCCGGGTGGGCCTTGAGCCACTGCGCGCTGACCACCGGCGCCGGGTAGTACGGCGGCCAGATGTTCTTCGTATCCTCCAACACCACGAAGTCTTCGGACGCGAGCTGGCCGTCCGTCAGGAAGCCAACGCCCACATCCGCGTCGCCTGTCTGCAGCGACTTGTACCGCAGGCCGAGTGAGTCCACGAGAACGGTCTTCTTGAAGTTCTTGAAGCCAGGGTAGTTCTTCTCGACGTTCGGGCGGGCATCACTGCGGTCCTCGAACTCCTGGTACGAGGCAAACGTCAGGTTCTTGGCGACCTTCTCCAGGTCCGCAATGGTCTTGAGCTTGTACTGGTCGGCGGCCTCCCTGCGAACGACGATGCCGAAGTTGTTCTAGAACGGCGCGGAGGGCAGCACGGTCAGCGCCGGCTTGCGGGCGGCGTACCGCTGTTTGACGAGGTTGAACGTGGCCTCGGGCGACTCGGGGACCTTCTCGATCTTGAGGATCGCCTGCAGCATCGTGCCCGTGTACTCGGGGTACATGTCGATCTGCCCGCTGGAGAGCGCCTTGTCGGCGATCTGCTCCGAGCCGAGGTTGATCTTGCGGGTGACCTTGTAGCCCTTCGCCTCCATCGCCTGCGCGTAGAGCTCTGCGAGCACGTACTGCTCCGTGAAGTTCTTGGACCCGATGGTAAACGTCTTGTCGCCACTCGGCGCGGCGCCGGTATCGCCGGACGTTGCCGTCACCCCGGCGGGGGCACCGCTTCCAGTGTCCTCCGTGGCGCCCGCGGTTGGCTCTGTGGTCGTATCGGTATCCGCTCCCGGGGTCTCATTGATGGCTGCGTCCGTTGTAGCCGCCGGTACGGGCGCCGTGTCATCGTTGTTGCCGCAGGCGGCGAGCAACGGGAACACCAGGATTAGCACCGTGAGAAGCGCGATCAATTTCCTATTCTTCATGCAGGTAACGATCCTTTCGATCTGGATTCTGATTGTTGGAGTTGTGCGGAGTCGCCGGTGGGGGTGCGCCCCTGCCCGCATCGCGGGCGTTTGCTTGCTGGAACCGAGATCACCCCCCATCCCGCTGCTAGCGTCCCTCACAGAGGGATTGCCATGCTGGAACCCTAAGATGGTACCCGTCCGCGACAGAAACCGTCAAGCTGAGACCAACACGCTACAGCAGGGAAAAGCTCGTCTCCTGGCGGACTACGCGGGCCTGGTGCGGCTGGATATGCGCAGCCCCTTCGGTGTCGCGAGTCGCTGGAGGGCGGCGAAACCAAGCTCGGTACTGATGGCCAGGAGGGCAACCGGGATCGCGCCCGCGAGCTGAAACTCCGGGCTGTTGCGCTGCAGGCCACGCACGATCAGCCCGCCGAGGCCGCCGCCACCAATAAAGGTGGCGAGCGTGGCGCTGGCAACCACCTGCACGGCGGAGGTGCGCAGTCCGGCGAAGATCACCGGCGCGGCGATGGGGAAGCGGATGCGGGTGAGTATCTGGCCGGTGGAGAGCCCCATCCCGCGGGCGGACTCCACAACGCTGGCGGGTACCTCTCGCAGTCCGATGGCCGCGTTGATGAGGATCGGCGGGATGGCGAGCACCGTGAGTGCGAGCAAGGACGGGCGAAACCCGAGGCCAAGGAAGGGCAGCGCGAGGGCGAGGATCGCGAGGCTCGGCACCGCACGCCCGACATTCGAGATGTTGATGGCAAGGAAGGACGCCAGCGGCGACTGGCTGACGAGCGCGGCCAGCGGCAGGGCGATGAGTATGGCAACGAGCAGCGCCCACGCGGAGAGCCGCAAGTGCTCACCGAGCGCGCGCGAGAAGGCATCGCTCTGGATGATCTCCCAGACTCGCCCGGCCACTACGCGGCCCTCGCGGCACGGCGGCGGCTCCACGGGCGGAGCTGCCGTTCCACCGCCAACAGGCCAAAGTCGGCAATGATCGAGAGCAGCGTCGCCAAGACGGCGCCGATGAT
>JAUJNV010000009.1 GCA_030447945.1 Fimbriimonas sp.
GACTTCCCGCTCCTCGTGGTCATCACCGCATCCAAGACGAGCAACATCCACGTTGAACGGCTGTCGGGACGGCTCCCCCTCGCATTCATGGTGACGGGCGTCATGGGCCCCGAGACGCGCGTGTTCTATCAGTCCAAGCAGATCATCGGACTCGCCGCGGGCCTGAAGGGCGCGTTCGATCTGGAGGGCCTGATGGAGAACGGCGCGACGACGCCTGGTGGCCGCATCGAAGGCTTTCCCGGCATGCCGAACGCGGGCTTAGGCACGAAGTTCTACCTTTCGCTCCATGTGGCCCTCGCGCTGCTCATCCTGACGGTCATCATCGGCAACGTCGGCATGGCTATGGCCCGCCGGAGGAACGGCAAGTGAACCCTGAACTCTACACGCCCATCAAGCTGACGGCGGGCGTCCTCGCCACGATCGGGCTCTACTGCGTGCTCTACCGCGAAAACAAGTTTTATCGCTTCTTCGAGCATGCGTTCCTCGGCCTCGCCTCGGGGTGGGCCCTGGTCGCCTTGTGGACCGAGGCCCTGCGTGAGAAGTGGTGGGACAAGATGGTCGGCTCGGGCGCCGACGCGGCCGCCGGCAACCCTGGAGCGCCCGGCTACTGGGCCTACATCATGCTGCTTCCGATCGGGCTGCTGGGCTACTTCGTCTTCAGCAAGAAGCACAACTGGTTGAGCCGCATCCCCATCGGCATCATTCTCGGGCTCTGGTCGGGCCAGCAGATCCAGATCTGGTGGCGCACGTACGGCCCCCAGATCGACAGCTCCCTCCTGCCGATCCTCCCGACCACCACCGAGTCGTTCATCGTCCCCTCCACCCGGAACCTCACCCCGGAGCAGACGGCGGCGATCGTGGCCCAGGTGTATCCCAGCGAGGCGATCTCGAACCTGCTGTTCGTGCTCACGCTGATCTGCGTGCTGTCCTACTTCCTCTTCAGCTTCGACGTGAAGAACCGGGTTCTACGGAACGCGACGACGATGGGCCGCTACCTGCTCATGATCGGCTTCGGCGCGATCTTCGGCTCGACCGTCATGATGCGCTTCACCCTCCTGATCGACCGGATGTACTTCATCTTCGATCAGTGGCTCAAGTCGATCGGCGTAGGATAGAGGAGGGGTGTTGGGTGTTGGGTGTTGGGTCTTCGGATCCGGCCCAATACCTAACACCCAACACCCTCCCCATGCCCGAATCCACCGTCCACGCCATCGTTCTGCGCCGTCGCGATTCGGGGGAATCGGATCGGCGGCTGACGCTCCTGACGGCGGAGCTGGGGAAGATCGACGCCGTGGCAAAGGGGGCGCGTAAGGGCGGCTCCCGCCTCGCGGGCTCCTCCGATCCGCTGAGCGTGTCGATTATGAGTCTGGCCGAAGGGAAGCGGAACCGCTTCGTCACCCAGGCCCAGCCTCTGACGAGCTTTCGCCGTTTACGCACGGATTACGACCGCCTGAGCTACGCCCTCTCTCTGTGCGAGCTCTACGCCGCCGTGGTCCCCCTCGACCAGCCCTTCCCGGAGGCGCACGAGCTGCTGCTCGCCTCGCTCCGGCAACTGGAAAGCCACGAGAAGCCCCTCGTCGCCCTCGTGTGGGCGCAGGTCGCGCTGCTCTCGATCAGCGGCTTCCTTCCCCAGTTCGCCGCCTGCGTCGTCACCGAACGCCCCGCCGTCGAGCCGCTCCCCTTCCTCTCGCCCCGCGCGGGGGGCTACGTCTGCGAGGAGGCCGCCCGTGGCTACACCGACCGCGTGCGCGTGCGCGCGGAGGTTCTGATCGGCCTCACCAAGCTCGCCGAGCTAGAGGAGCCCCCCGCCCACCTCAAGTTCGCCGAAGACTCCCTCGCCGCCCTCGCCCCCTTCTGGCACCACATCGCCGAGTCGCCGCTGCCGGCGAACGAGAGCGTGGTGAGGGAGGTGAAGCATGGGGAGGGCGTTGGGCGTTAGGCGTTGGGGCCTTGGGGCGTTGGAGAAGGCTCCAGAGTGCCTTCAACGCTTCAATGCTTCAACGCCTCAACGCCCAACACCTAACGCCCAACGCCCTCCCGGAGTAAACTCTTAACCTATGCGACCCTTTATCCTCCTCGCCGCCTTGGCCGCTTTGGCGACCGTCGGCGGATGCGGCAAGGGGAACTTCTCCCAACGCACCAACGAAGGCAAGGCGAACGTCTTGCGCTACCCCATCGTGAGCATCACCACGCTGGACCCCCACCGGGTGCAGGATGGCGACACGCTCGACGTCCTCCAGCAGGTGTTCGAAGGGCTCGTCACTTGGGGTGAGGACAATAAGGTCCGCCCCAATCTAGCGGAGAAGTGGGAGGTCTCGCCGGATGGCAAGACTTACACCTTCACCCTGAAGAA
This sequence comes from Fimbriimonas sp., assembly GCA_030447945.1. The sequence continues at coordinate 2,354 of JAUJNV010000009.1, forward strand.
GGGCGTGAAGTTTCACAACGGGGAGCCCGTGACCGCCGACGACTTCAAGTACTCCTTCGACCGCGTCTGCGACCCGGCGCTGAAGTCCGCGACCGTGGAGTCTTACCTGAACGACATCGTAGGCGTCATGGACGTGGTGAACAGCAAGGCCGACTCCGTGGGGTGCAGGTCGTGGATCCGCAGACGCTGACCATCACCCTCGTCGCTCCGCGCCCCTACTTCCTGGGCAAGCTGACCTTCGCCACCTCCCACGTCGTCTCAAAAAAGGCGGCAAAGAAGGGGGGACCAGATCGACAGCGTCGCGGAGATGGTCGGAACCGGCCCCTTCCGCGCCAGCGGTTCGCGCCCGAGCAGCTAATCGTGCTCGCCGCGAACCAGTACCGCGACAGCGCGCCCAAGATCGCCAAGATCGAGCGCCCGACCATCGGAGATCCCGCCACGCAGCTCAACAAGTACCGCGGCGAGCTCGACATCGTATCCGGCTGGACCGCCAGAACGTCGCCGGCATGCGGATCCCAAGTTCAAAGACCACGTCCAGTTCTTCGACCGCCCCGCGCTCTGGTACATCGGCGAACGGCGGGGCGTATAAGCCGTTCGCCGACCGGCGGGTGCGGCGCGCTTCGCGATGGCGATCGACCGCGAGAAGATCGTCGCGAAGCTGGGCGGCATCAACACCATCGCCAACGGCATCTCCCGCCGGGCGTGCTCGGCCACCGGCCGGACGTCAAGGCGATCCCGTACGACCCTGACGCCGCCCGCGCCCTCCTCGCCGAGGCGGGCTTTAAGGACGGGGAAGGGGCTGCCTCGGATCACCATGACCTTCCGCGAGGGGATGCCGGACATCCGCATCGTGGCGGAGACGGTGGCGAGAGCAGGCTCAAGAGCAATCTCGGGTCCAGATCGGTACCCAGTCCATGCAGTGGGGCGCCTACCTGGATAAGCACAATAAGAAGGAGCAGGCCTTCTTCCACATGCGCTGGGGCGCGGACTACCTCGATCCGGAAAACTTCCTGAGCCTCCTGCTCGCGAGCTATGGGGCGCAGAACAAGATCAATTACAAGAACGAGGCGTACGACGCGCTTGCCGCCAGGCCGACTCGACGTTGGACGAAGCGACCCGCCTGAAGCTTTACGCCCAGGCGGAGGATATGGTGGTGCAGGACGCGCCCTTCATCCCCGTCTACTTCCAGAAGGACGCGGAGCTGATCAACCCGAGGGTGAAGGGCATCCGCAACTCCTCTTCGGGCACCTGCACACGACCACGAGTCTGGAGTAATCAAATGCCCCGCCGCCCCCGGACCCTCATCGAGCGCGCGGACCAGAAGCGCCCCGAAGAGGGTCCGGCTTACCATCCCGTCGACCCGCCGCGCGACCACCGCCCCAGCGGCCTTCCGGCCTGGCAGAGCAACGGCGGCGCGGGACGGCGTCATCCGGATCGCGCGCGCCCGCTATCGTTCGAGTGCGAGGTCCCCGAGGCGGGCGGCAGCCTCCTCCGGCTCTACCTGCTAGGAGTTTTCGCGCTCCACGCCACCGCCGAAGCAGAGGCTCCCGGCACCCTTGGCGCAAGCCTTCAGCTCGCCGGGGAGGGAGACCGGCCGGTGCTGCGCCAAGAGCTGCTGAACGGACGCCACTACGCCGACGCCCGTTGCCTCGAGCCTCTCTGCCGCATGCTCGGGGACGGCACGAGCCTGGAGACGGCGGGCGTCTGCGAGATAGGCGGCGCGCTCGCCCGGGTGGATCTGCTCACCTTCGACGTGCCCCACGGGATCGCCGCGAGGAAGGTCCGCTTCAAGGATCTCGGTAGCCCCGCCTCATTCGCGTTGTTCGACGTGTTCTTCGAGTTCGAAGCGCCCAAGGGCTGCCCCTTCCGCTCCGGCGGGGGCAGCGTGCCGCTCTCGGAGTTGGGGGCGGTGGTGCGGGTCGGCGACCGGGTGCGCTTTCACAAGGCCCTCGACGGCCTAGAGAGCGCGCTGCTGGAGGCGGAGGACCTAGACGAGGCTCGGGGGCAGGCGCTGACGTTCCTCGCCGTGGCGACCGCCGCCACTCTCGAAATGGGCGGCGAGCGCGCGATGCACCTGATGACCCTGGAGGCGGCGCGGGAGATGGACCGCGTGGAGACGAAAGGAGAGATCGTCGAGGTCGCCCGCCGGGCCATCGAGGAGGTCACAGCATCTCTCTTCCGTCCCGTCGAGGGCTCCTCGTCCCACCTCGTGGATCGCGCGCTCGCGATCGTGGAGCGCAACTTCGCCCGCGACCTAAACGACGCCACCGTGGCCGCGCAGCTTGGGCTCAGCACCTCCCACTTCCGCTTCCTCTTCCGCCAGACCACCGGCCAGCCGTTCCACCGCTACCTCGTGAATCTCCGCCTGGAAAAGGCGCGGCGGATGCTGGTCGAGGGGGACGAGCCGGTGTCCGAAGTCGCCCGCGCCGTAGGCTTCGCCGGCCTCTCCCACTTCTCCCGCGCCTTCGCCCTACGCTTCTCCGCCAGCCCTACGGCGATCCGGCGAGCTTAGGGATGTGGTTCGTAGTTTGTAGTTTGTCGTCCTGGGTTGATCTTCAAGATTCATCCGCCGAAGGCGAATAAATCTTGAAGATCAACTGATCGCTAGCGAAGGACCGGCGCGAGGCGCCACGGCAAGAAGGCGGCCCTTGCCTCTACTCGCTATGCCGCGCCGGGACATCGCACCGAGTCTCTACTAACTCCGAGACCCGGCCCTCCTCGCTAACCTTCCGCCCCCCCCTCACCGTGGCACGACCTGGGCGTCCAGAAGCCCCGTCAGCACCCCGTCCACCGTCAGGCCCTCGACCTCCGCCTCGGGGCGGAGGAGGACGCGGTGGCGCAGGACGGGGAGGGCGAGCTCCTTGACGTCGTCGGGGATGACGAACTCGCGGCCGCGGAGGGCGGCGATCGCCTTGGAACAGTTCAGCAGGGCGATGCCCGCGCGGGGCGAGCCGCCGACGAGGACGTCGGCGGACTGGCGGGTGGCGCGGACCGTGTCGTAGATGTAGTCGAAGACCTTGTCTTCGACGACGACGTTTCGCACCTGATCCTGCATCGCCTGAAGGTCGCCCGGAGTCACTACCGGCTCGATGCCCGCCTCGTCGAGGCTCTGCGGGCGGAATCCGCCGTGGTGGCGACGGAGGACGCTCAGCTCGGCCTCGCGCTCCGGATACTCGACGATGACCTTCATCAGGAACCGGTCCTGCTGCGCTTCCGGCAGCGGGTACGTGCCCTCGAAGTCGATGGGGTTCTGGGTCGCGAAGACGAGGAAGGGGGGAGGAAGGGTGTGGGGCTCCCCGCCGATGGTGACGCGGCGCTCCTCCATCGCCTCCAAAAGGGCGGCTTGCGTCTTAGGCGGCGTGCGGTTGATCTCGTCCGCCAGGAGGACGTTCACGAAGACGGGCCCCTGGCGAAGCGTGAACTCGCCCGTGCGTGGGTCGAGAACGTGGGTGCCGACCACATCGCTGGGCATGAGGTCCGGCGTGAACTGGATGCGGCCGTACTCCAGCGCGAGGGTCCGCGAGATGGCCCGTACCAGAAGGGTCTTGGCGAGGCCGGGGAAGCCCTCGAGCAGAACGTGCCCATTAGCGAGCACGGCGACGAGCACCTGCTCGACAACCCGCTCCTGGCCCGCGATGGCCTTCCCGACTTCCGCGCGAATGCGCTGGGAGAGTAACTCGACGCTCACGCACCGGATGATGGCTGATTGTTGATGGCTGATGGGTGACGACCTCCCTCACCCATCAGCCATCACCCATCAGCTATCATTTTAGGTCCCGCATGCTCGAAGTCCACGGCCTGGTTAAGCAGTACAAAAAGTTTCGCGCGGTGGACGATCTGAGCTTCACGATCCGCCCGGGGGAGATCGTCGGCCTGATCGGGCCGAACGGAGCCGGGAAGACTACCGCTTTACGGTGTATCGCAGGCATCCTGCGGCCCACGGACGGCACGATCCTCATCAACGGGCACGACGTGGTGCGGGACCAGGCGAGGGCCAAGGGGGGGCTGGCGTTCGTGCCCGAGGTCCCCAGCCTTTACGAGCTGCTCACGGTGGACGAGCACATGCGGTTCGTCGCGATGTGCTTCGACACCCTCCCGATCTACGACCGGATGAAGGACGAGCTCCTCGCTCGGTACTCGTTGACTGAGAAGAAGAACGACCTCGTCGCCACCCTCAGTAAAGGCATGCGCCAGAAGCTTTCCGTCGCCTGCGCGCTCGTCCACGCGGCGAACGTGATGCTCTTCGACGAGCCCCTGATCGGCATCGACCCTCAAGGGGCGAAGGAGCTGAAGAACGAGATCATCCACGCGAAGGAAGGGGGGGCGGCGGTTCTCATCTCGACGCACCTGCTCGACACGGCCGAGCGTCTGTGCGACCGGGTGATCGTGCTGCGACGGGGTCGCAAGATCGAAGAGGGCACGCTCGCGGAGCTTCAGGAGCGGGCGGGAATGGCGGGAAGGAGCCTGGAGGACGTTTTCCTCGTGCTCACCAACGAGGAGGGCGATGAAACCGCTGGCGTTCCTCTGGGGTAGATCGTTCGTGAACGGGATCAAGCGGAATCTGGGTTCCGCGAGGCGGCTCATCTCCCTGCTCGCGATCCTGGGTTACTACTTTTTCGTCGTTGCGCGCCCGCCGGGAATGTTCACGGGCGGCCTCCCGAACGGCCCGGGCTTCGGGGGCGGCCGTGTGGACCTGCCGCACCCCCGGATGCTCGACCCGATCGTGTTCGTCGGGTTCGCGCTCCTCACGCTGGTTCTCTCGGCGGGCGTCCTCGCCCCGCGCGGGAGCTTCCGGCCGGCGGACGTCGACGTCCTGTTTCCCACTCCCGTCAGTCCCAAGCTCGTGCTGGTGTTCCGAATCCTGCGGGACTACGTTCTGACGCTGCTCCTGCCCCTCTTCTTCGCGGTCCTTGGGTGGCGGGGCACCTTGGCGGGTACGCAGGCCCTGGAGCGTAACTTTCCGCAGCACGCGGCCTACGTCGCGCGCGCGGCATCCGTGGCCTGGATTATGGTCGCGCTCTGCTGGGTGACGATCAGCTACGCGGCGAGCCTCTTCGTCGGGCGGAGCGACCTTCAGAGCGACCGCAACCGGAAGGTCATCGGCTGGACGATCTTCGTGGCCATCGTCTCCGTGCTCCTTTACTCGTCCCTTCGGCTACGCGACGACCTCTCTTGGGCCACGGCCCGCGAAGTCGCCGAGTCGCCGTTGCTGCGGATCGTCTTCTTTACCGCGACCGCCGCCACCGCCCTGGTGATGGCGCGCTGACGGGAAACACGACGTCCGCCTTCGTGGGTTTCTTCGGGCTGATCGCGATCGTCGGCGTCTCCTCCGAGTCGCGATGACCCAGGTCGGGTGGATGTACGATCAGGCGGCGGCCAAAGGGTTCGGCGCGATGGAGACGGTGGCTCTCCAGCGCAAAGGCGACATCTACGGATTGCTCGCGGAGCGGGCGCGCCAAGGAAGCTCCGGACCGGGTGGCTCTCGAAGTGGATCGCGCGCCTGCGCCCCAGGGCCGCGGGCGCTTCTCTGAAGGAGGCGGTCCTCCAGGTTCGGGGCCAGCTTTGGAGCATCTTCCTCTTTGGGCCGATGATCCTGGGGATCATGGCGATGGCGCTCTGGACGTCGGCGCGGGCGCCTTTGCTGGGCCGGGCGGGGATCTACTTGGGGATGCAGGCGTTCGGCGTGTTCATGATCGGCTCGGCGAGCGCAGGGGCTTTATCGAGTTTCTGCGACGGGTCGACCTGCAAAAGCCGCTCCCGTTCACGTCCGGCGTCACCGTATTTTGGGAGATCGCGGCGAAGATGTTCTTTCCCGGCCTGATGGTATTAGGCGGAGCCGCCCTGGCCACCGGTATGGTGCCCGAGCTGTGGCCCTTTGCGCTGTCTTCGCTGCTCATCGTGCCCCTCTACGGAATATCGCTGATTGCCGTGGTCGGATTGGTGACGCTCCTTTTTCCCGACGTGGACGACGCGACCCAGCGCGGCTTTCGAGGCCTGATGACCCTCCTGGGGATGGTCATCGTGACGGTGCCGACGGCGCTGGTCCTGGTGCCGCTGGTCTTCCTTCTCCGCATCAACCCCATGCTGGCGGCGCTGCCCACGGCCGCCCTCAGCTTGGGAATCACCGCCGCCATCGCCATGGTCGCGGGAAGCCTTTGATGCCTCCTATAATCCGAGCGAGTAGAATCTCTTCTGCTGGGAGCGAACGATCCGCGCGCTCGGGGCGTTGCGTACTTGCAGGTAGAAAGATGAAGGTGCGCACCTCCACGAAGATCGCCCTCGCGTTCGTAACCTTTGGGGTCGTCACGTACGGCGGGTACCACGTCATCACCGAGCGAACGGTGATGCGCGAAAGTTTGCCGAGCTTGTTCCCGGCGACGTGAACCTCATTGGGATTCCGCCCGAATCGGGCTACTCGATCATCGTCGCCAACCAGATGGCCCAGCTCGTAGAGAGGTCGGGCGACTTCGAGTCGGGCTCCGGCGGACAGGAGGGCGCGGCGGAAGGCGCGATCAAAAAGCGCCTGCCGATCAAGGACATGCTCAGCGGCATGCGCGGCGAAGCGGCGCCCCTGGCGCGGTTCGTCGCGGCGCTGAACGACATGAGCGAAAACGACGAGACCTGGCCGCCGGTGCGGATCGTTTGGACGGCCGAGCGGCTGAAGAAGGCGCTCGGCGGGGACAAGCGGGAAGAAGCCGCCCTCGTGCGCGACCTCAACGTGAAGCTGGACGGCACGCCCCTCAGCACGCTGCGTCCCTCGGCGCTGCAGAACGGAATCATCGTCGACACGCCCGTTAAGGTCCAGGTCGGCTTCGGGAACTCGCCCCGCTGGGGTGGTCTGCCGCGTCCAAGAGCCGTACAAGCCCAGCCTCATGAGGGACGTGGAGGCGGCGTACAAGGACAAGCCCAACGTCGATCGGAACGTTCAGGCGGGATACTATGCAACCTTCGCGCGCGAGGTGCTCGACGGGTCGCGTATCCGCGAAGACATTCGGGCCGCCCTCACGGAAAAGATCTCGGACGACGTGGCGCGAAAAAGGGCCCAGGCGCCGGAAAAGGTGCTGCGGACCGCGAAGATCGTGGTCAACGAGAACCATATCGTCGACGCGGGCTATCGTCCCTATAACGCGACCAACGGCGAGCGGATGTTCGACCTCACGGTAGAGCTGACCGACGAGGGCCGCCGAAGGCTGTGGCAGTTCTCCAAGCCGCGCGTGGGCAGCCAGCTCCTGCTGACCGCGGGCGGGATCCCCATCGCTGCCCCGCGGATCGGCCACGAACTGGCGCAAGGCGAGCTGACGATCACGCAGATGCGCGACGAAGGTCTCGTCCGGGACGCGGTCGATCTCCTGAAGCGAGGCCGGGCGCGGGCTGCAGCGCGATGAGAGCCGGGATCGTCTGTAATCCAGAGACGTCGCGTCGACTCGCGCGGACAGAGCATTTTAGCAAGGCAGGCAAGTTAAGCGATGAATCGTAACGCCCTTTTTCTCCTCCTCCTCGCCGTTCCCCTCACCGGGTGTCAGCCGGATCCGGCCCCGATAGCCGGGGAACCGGGCGCGCAGGCCGTTACCTCGGGCGGTGAGAAGCCTGCCGTTCCTCCTCCCTCGCCCGCCGGTTCCCCGACCGGCGAACCCGTCGAGCCGGCAGGGGCGACTCTCGCCCAACTGCCGGCGGAGCTGAAGCACGACGCGTTCGAATACTACGGCCTCTCGAATGAGGGGACGATGCCGCTTGAGGTGACCTACAGCAACGGCGATGTCAAGACCGGCGCCCAGACCGCGCAGATCAAGGAGGTCAAGAACGGTCGCGCGACCTTTGGCATCACGCGGACGGGCGGCCTGTTCGAAGCTTTTGGGTCGAGCGAGGACGTCATGGAGCTGGACAAGAGCGGCGTTTACGCCCTTTCCACCTCCGCCGGGAAGCTCGAGGGCCGTCAGTTGGAGGTTCCTACGGGCCTCGTCCCTGGCAAGACTTGGAAGGTCAACAGCAAGATCGAGCTCAACGAAGGAGGCAAGGTCCAAATCGACCACGTTTTTAAGGTCGAGGGGATGCGGAAGATCAAGACGAAGCTCACTGAGTACCCGCAGGCGCTGCTGATCACGTCCAAGGGGACGATGCGCACCCAGAACGGCTCGGCGCGGATGGAGACCCGGAGCTACTATGTGCGTGGCCGTGGCGCGGTGCGGAGCGAGATCAAGCAGATACCCGCAGCCGGCAAGCCGGTGACCATGGTGATCCAGGAGACGAAATAACCATGAGCCTCGCCGTCCTTTCCGCCGTCCTGACGCTCGCCGCTCCGCCCGCCGCCGAGTTTTTCCCCCTCGTGCCCGGCGCGCGCTACGGTTATTCCGAGGAGGGCCAGTCGACGACTCAGGAGGTGGGGAAGCCCGAGAAATTGGCCGGTATGTCGGTCACGCCGATGCTGGCCATGATCGGTACGCGCGAGGTCTCGCGGGTGTACTACCACACGGCCGCCGACTCCGTGGAGATCATCGCCTACGACCCAAAGTGGCCTCTGCCGTCGCCGATCCCCGTGTTCCGCCTCGGGGAGGGGCGGCGCACCTGGAGCTTCAAAGGCAAAGTGGGGCCGGGAAAGACGGCCGAGCCGATCGCCATGGAAGGTCAGTCGCAGCTTGCCGGTGTGCGGGACGTGCTGGGCAAAAAAGTCGAAGTGCTGATTGTCCGGCTTAGGGCGACCGTGGGCGACCAGTTGCCGATGTACATCGAGCAGGATGCGATCTATGCGCGCGGCATCGGGCTGGTGGAGATGACGACCCGTCGGAGGCTGAAAAAGAAAGTCCACAGTTCGACCCTGCGGCTCGTTTCTTACGCGCCGCCCTCTCAGACTGGGGGATGAGCCGGACGGCGCCGCGAGACTCCTTCCGGGTCGGGGCCCTCAACCGCGTGTCCGGACGCCGAACGTTCGACATGCCGCTCCTCCTTTCGGCCCTGCTGCTGATGGGCGTCGGGCTCATGGCCCTCTACAGCGAAGGGATGGGGCGCGACGGCGGCGCGGACTTCTGGAAGCAGGTCTTGAGCATCGGCGTCGGCCTCGTGCCGTTCGCAATTTTCGCGGCGGCGCATCCCCGCCTCTGGGCGCGCGGGGCGAACTACCTCTACATCGGCAGTCTGGTGCTGCTGCTCTCCGTGCTCTTGGTGGGCCAGAAGGGGGGCGGCGCGGTGCGCTGGATCGACGTCGGCCCGCTTCAGTTCCAGCCCAGCGAGCTCGCGAAGCTCTCCGTCGCGATCACCCTCTCCGCCTTCTACTCCGCGCGGCAGGACAAGATCCATCGCCTCTCCACCTTCCTCGGCGGCCTCCTGCACGTGGGGGTCCCGACGGCGCTCATCCTAATGCAGCCGCACCTCGGAGCCTCGTTGGTGATGCTGGTCGTGTGGTTCTGCGTGTCGCTGGTCTCGGGCCTGCCTTTCCGCTACTTGGGCGGCGCGCTGCTGATCGCCGCGCTGCTGGTCGTCGTGGCGCTTTCCGTGCCTGCCGTGCAGTCGGTATTCCTCCGGGGTTACCAGGCCAAACGCATCAAGGCTATGGCCCAGCGCGACGACCAGGGCATGGATTACCAAGTCGCGCGCGCCGAAATCGCGTTCGGCGTCGAGGGTGTCATCGGGACGGGTTACGGCGAGGGGGAGCAGAAGCGGGGCGGCTTCGTACCGGAGCAGCGCAACGACTTTATCTTCACCGTGATCGGCGAGGAGCAGGGGCTCGTCGGCTGCACCCTCGTCCTGGCCGCCTACGGCTTCTTTTTCTGGCGGATCTGGCTCGTGATGCTGCACGCCAGGGAGCCCTATTACCGGATGCTCGCGGCGGGCGTATTCGGTCTGCTCGCGTTCCACACGTTCGTGAACCTGGGGATGGTATTGGGACTGCTGCCCGTCGTGGGCCTTTGGCTCCCCTTCCTGAGCCACGGCGGCACCGCCATCTGGCTCTGCATGTCCTGCGTAGGTCTGCTGCTCAGCGTGCGCCGCCGCGAGCGGCCGCTGTTGTTCTAGCGGTGGCGCGGTCGGAAACCCGTTAAAGAAACGTGAACGCTCACTTCAGCCCCGGGCACTAACAGAGGTCCTATGCATCTCCTCTCCCACTGCGCAGTCGCCTCGACGGCCTTGGCGCAGTCGCCAAAGCCTCCGGTGCTTCACGCGCAGGACATTACGTTGTCCGTGCGCGATCTGGATACGCCGCGTGCTGAGATCGCCATGCGGCGCTTGGCGATGCTCGGGGTCGCTGCCGTTCCCGCCCTGAATCGGGCGACGCAGTTCGGCACCCAAGCGACGCGCCTCCGCGCGGTCAGGCTGCTCGGCCGCCTCCGGCACGGAAGCTCCGTGGGTTTCCTTGGACTCATCGCGAGGAAGACATCGAATTCGGCGATACGTATGGCCGCGGTCGACGGCCTGATCTCACTGATGCGGCTCCGGGGAAAGGAGGCGCGCCTCTCCGGCTACCCGGAGGTCGAATATTGGCTAGTGCAGGAGTTGCAGCGTGTTGGAGGACCGGCCGTGGCACCCCTCCTGGGCGCCGTGAGCCACGCCGATCCCAAGGTGCGCCGTCTCGCCGCCTCCGCGCTGGGGATGATCAAGGATCGTCGTGCCGTGCCCGCTCTCATTCGTCTGATGGAAACGCCTCGCCGCCCGACGATGGACCTGCCGAACGGGGGGACCCTTAAAGACGAGAAGTGGGAGGTCCATCGCTCTCGCTATGCGGCGGTCGAGGCGCTTGGCCAGATCGGCGCGGCGGAAGCGATCGAGCCACTGTTGAGGTGGAGCGAAGGCAACGTAGATCGCCGGAACGCGGCACTTCGGTCGCTTTGGGGCATCCGGCACCCGCGGGCAGTGGAGACGCTGCTGAAGGCGCAGGGGACCGCGCCCTCCGGGTCGATGGTTCTGCTCCTTGCGCAAAACAAGGATCCCCGCGCATTCGAGATGTTCGAGCGACTCATGAAAGCGGCGAAGGTGGCGGAAGGGAGGTCGATGTGGGAATCCGAATCCAGGGCGCTGCTCTCGCTAGACCCGTTGCGGGCGGAGGAACCACTGCGGCGATTGGCGGCAACGGGCGAGCAAGCGAGATTCGCGGTGCTGCGCGCCAAGGCCCGATTCGGAGACTCGGCCGCGGTAGCCGGGTTAGTCTCGCTTCTCGCAGAGGTTGCGCCAGAGGAACAGAAATGGGACCATGCGGGCGCGATAGCTGCCCTCGGGTCCATGCCCCGGGCGGACGTGGCTCGGACGCTGCGCGACGCTATCTTGGCCGGACGGTTTAGAGGCAGCGCCCTGAGGCTCGCCGTCGAAGTTCTCAGGCAGCACAACACGCCCGAAGCCTACGCCGCTCTGCGCACCGTGCTTCCACGCCTTGACCGGGAGGCGCGATTCGTCGCGGAGGACGCGCTTCTTTATGCGCCTTATCCAGATGCCACGCCGGCGTTTCGTCGTCGGGTGGTGCTGCTGAGGGAAACGATGCGCCGCCTCGCCGAGGAGCTCGACGGAAGCAAGGCCGCGCTGGAGCGCGCTTGGCGGCCTGCGCTCCTGGCGTATGCCTCCAAAATGAGCGAGGTGAACCCCGTGGTGCAGCCGGTGAGCCCACAGCGCCCGATGCTGGACCTCGATCACGAGTGGGCTCAGACGTACCCACGGCACACGTCGGGCAACCCTTATTTCCCGCCCATGCCCGTCTACCGTCACTTCCGGCGGATAGACGGATCACCGCCTAGCCTCGCCTTCCAGATTCGGATTCCCCTGCTCACCAACACCCTGGATCCCTTACGCGGCTTCGTCGGGCGCGGGCCGCAGCTCCTCGCCCTGTTCTGGAGGGAAGGGGGAGCGGTGAAATGGGCGGACCTCACGTACGCCTCTTCGGTCGGCGGTCAGGTACCCACATTGGAGAAGGGCCGTCGCAGAGGAAACCTGGTGCTGATCGCGGAAGAGATGGTCCGGGAGCGCGTCGTAAAGGGCGCGGCCGGAACCTACACGAGCTCTGGCCGTTTCCCTTACGTGGCTACCCTCCGGCTCACGGCACGAGGCGCACGCCCCGTGGACCGCCGCCACTTTAGGTATGCGGGGAAGATGAGACTCGTGGATCAGGGTTCCGAGGCGTTTCCCATGTGGAGCAGAGGCGCTGACGATCCCGTTGTGGCCGAGTGGCTGGTGGAGAAACAGCGATTCCCCATCGGCGTAACGGACGACTCGTAAAGACCGGGTTCGACCACGAACGAACAAGTCGTCTGTTCGTGCGGACGCTTATCCTGGCCCGAAAGGAGCAGCCTCAGGCGGCTTTGCTGCCCGAGCCCCTCTGCTCTCTGGCCGAGATGAGGAGCTTGATTGGCGGAGCCGACGCAGGTGGCGTGGTACGCGCTTAGCCGATCATACCGATGGCTTGACGTACCTGGAGGTGGTTCCCTACTCGAAGGACGGGACCGACGTTTCTTGCAGCAGAAGCCCGCCTAGTTCGGCGAGCTCGTCCAAGAAGCCGTCGAGGGTGTTCGCCGTAAAGGCGAACGTGTCCCCCGTGCCCTTGATCTTGGCGACGTCGCTCTCGCTGTAGAGCAGCGCGTCGTACAGCACGAGGTCCGGCTTAATCTTGGCGATCTTCTCGTATTCCGGCTTGACGGAAGCCACCACGGGCACCTGCTTGACGGGCGGCGGATAATCGCACGCCGCGGTCCGGCCCTTGAGCATCTCACCGGAGGCGAACCGGGCTACGACCTCGGTCGTGCTCGGACTCAGGCTGACGACACTCGTATACACCTTCTCCGGCCTGGGAGCCGAGATCGTAACCGCTTCATCCTTCCGGCAGCCGGCCATCGCGAAGGCGAGCAGAATCAAACTGAGCGGGAGAGCCCGACGCATAAGGAGATTGTGGCGCATCGGAGGCACGGGCATCGAGCCCCGCGCCCGGGGAGTAACGTCAGGATGCATATGCCGTTCAAGCGCCGACGCATCGCCGTCGTTCCCGAGGGGCCAGCCGTCAGGGCTAGAAGGCCGGACGGCTTGGGGTAAATTAGAAGGGTCCGCGCAGGGGTGTAGCTCAGCTGGTAGAGCAATGGTCTCCAAAACCATAGGTCGCGGGTTCGAATCCTGTCGCCCCTGCACGGCGATCCGGGGCGCCCAGCCGCTCCCCGGAGATGCTCCCCGCCCCTCGTCAAGCTGACCTTCGGCGCCTAGGTTCGCACCGACAGGTCCGTTCGGATCGTGGTCTGCTCGCCCGGCCTCGTGGCCCATACGTGGAGGTAAGCGCACAAGCCTAAGAGCATGTGGAGCTGTTCCCTCCCCTTGCCCGGATGGTTCGTGCCGGAGAGGGGGAGGGCAGGGTGGGGGTTCCGGAAAGTCTCTCTTTCTACCCAGGCTCGGTCGAAGAAGCCACCGCACGGAACCTCCACCCCCTGCCCCCTCCCCCTCCCGCGCAAGAACCATCGCGGCAAGGGAAGGGGGTCCGGATTCTCTACACCTTGTCGAATAGATCAACCTTTGCTTAGCGGGCGACTTCTCGTTCCCATCCCGGGGAGGTTGAGCAAGGGAACGGGCTAGACTGCTCGCATGCTTTGCGCTCTGCTTGCCCTCGCCGTGCCTGGCAGCCTCGGGCCCATGGAAGACGCCGTCTCTGCCCGCCGCCTCCGTGCCACCGTGGAGCGCCTCGCATCATTCACCACGCGAAATACTCTCAGCCCTGGGCTGACGGAGTCGGCGGAGTGGCTCGCCGGCGAATTCCGGCGCATTCCCGGGCTGAAGGTGGAGCTGATGCGCTACACGATCCCGAAGGGACGGCGCGTGCCGGAGGACAAAGAGGTCGTGCAGGTCGTGGCGACCCTGCCGGGGCGGTCGGATCGGCGGGTAATCGCCGGCGGGCACTTGGACTCGCTGAACCTGCAGGTCGATCCGGTGACGGGGCGCGCGCCGGGGGCAAACGACGACGGCAGCGGCGTCGCGCTCACGCTGGAGCTGGCGCGGGTGATGGCGCGGCGGCAGTGGGCGAACACCCTCGTGTTCGTCGCCTTCAGCGGCGAGGAGCAGGGGCTGCACGGGGCGCGGGCTCTCGCCAAGCGGGCGAAGGCCGAGGGCTGGCGGATCGACGCGATGATGAACAACGACATCGTCGGCTCCAGCCGCAACAAGGCGGGCCAGTCGGCCCCGAGGCGCGTACGAGTCTTTAGTGACGAGGGGAGCAGCCGGGAGCTGGCACGGTTTGCGGAGTGGGCGGGCCGACGCCGGGGGTTCGGCGTGAAGCTCGTGCTGCGGCGCGACCGCTTCGGACGCGGGGGCGACCACACGCCTTTCCACCAAGAGGGCTTCCCGGCGGTCCGCTTCATCGAGGTCCACGAGGAGTACACGCGCCAGCACACGCCAGACGACCTGCCGGAGTACATGGACTGGCGCTACCTCGCCAACGTCACCCGCACGAACCTCCGCGCCGCCGCCCTCCTCGCCGACGCGGCGGAGCCGCCCACGGCCGTGCGCGCGGCCCGCGCGGAGAACCACTCGACCAAGCTCACCTGGAAGGCCGCCCGCGGCGTGCGGTACGCCGTCTACTGGCGCGACACCGCGAGCGCCGCCTGGCAGGGCTCGCGTGAGGTGGGGGCGGTGAAGGAGGCGGCCATCAACCGGGTCAACGTGGACGACCACTTGTTCGCGGTGGGCGCGGTCGGCGGCGTCCCAGTGCCGCCGGAGTAGGCAACCCTCAGTTCGGGCATCGCGTATCGCATTGAGATGAATCGCAAGGATCTCGGGTTTGTCGCGAGCCGTATCATGGCGATAGTCGTCGCGCTCGCGATAGGACGGATCATGATGGGGATCGTCTTGACGGGGCCGTTCCAAGCCCAGATAGCGAACAGCGAGTATCTGGGTCGCTCGGCGAGCACGGTTCGTGCGGTGCTCTTAGCAATCTGTGGTGGTTTTGCGATGCTGGGGGCCTTCCTGTGGTTCCGGGCGGATGTGTTCGGGGGGCCAGAAGAAGCCAAAGAGAATACCAACCGACTCCCGTTCGACGCGGTTGGGTTACGGGACGCCCTGTTCTCCTGCGTGGGCTTGTACTTCGCGGTCAGCGGAATCGCCGGCCTTGTCGAATTCGGCGTGGATTACCTCCGCATTCCAAGGGAGACGCGCGACCTGCTCGTGCAGGCGAAATCCGAGTGGGTGTACTATGTGACGACGGCCGTAGTCGGCGGAGCGATCCTCTACTGGACCATGTTTCGTCGTCGGCAGCTCCATGAGGAACCGGAGTTATAGAGCTGCTGCGGCTCTGTCCCCATCCTCATTGGAGGGTTACGCCCGCAGGGCGTGTAGTCGTCGCGCCCGGCGACGCCTGGGCTTTTCTCAAGGCACGCGATTCCTTACGGAGCCGCCGAGCCATTGGCTATGGAGCGAATTGCCGATATGCCCGACATCGGATCACCGCGCCCTCATCTCGGCGAAGGCCTGAGGTCTTGGAGCCTGAAAAGTTATCTGATCCTCTAGCGACCTCGTCCGGAGCTTCTCGTCGTGCGTTTCGTGAGCGGCTACCGCGACCTAAGCACGCTCTTGGAACCGTAGCGTCTGTTAAAGCCCCACCCCCGACGCTCCCGACGAGATGATGACCGGGGGGTCCTTGAGGCCCGCCTTGTCCCGCGCGGCTCGTCGCCTTCGCACATGGGCGAGGAGGCCGGGGATGGCGTGGGGGGCGGTGCGGGGCTGGGCGAAGGCGCGGCCGAAGATGGGCCACATCGGCTCGATGTCGTGGGAGAGGTCGAAGACCATCACGCCCTGGGTGGAGGCGCAGGCGGCCTGGAGGACGTCCTGAAGGCCCTCGGGGTTGTCCTTGAAGTCCGCGAGCGAGATGCCCGCGTAGGACCACGCCTCGTCGCGAACAGCCCGATTCGTGAGCATGCCGCCCGCCTCGACCGTCGAGCCGATCGGGTGGGCCTTCGACATCGCCTCGTGGATCGTGGCGACAGGATAGTAGCAGCCGGTGATGAGGAAGTCGACCAGGGGCGCGAAGCCCGTCCTCTGGTAATCCGGGGTCAGGAACCAGAAGCCGGACTCGAAGCGGGGTGAGGCCCAGTTGTTGCCGAACGCGGGGTACTCGCCGTACCAAGAGCCCGCGTAGACGCCGAGCTGCGCGCCCGGCCGTATTTGGGCGAGCTCCGTTCGCACCGTGCGCACAAACTCTTTCAGCGTGGCCGCCCGCCAGGCCATCCACGCGTCGTAGTACGGTCCCGGCCGGATGCCGCGCTGGAGCGTCGGGGTGATGGTGAACTCGAATACGTCCTCCGGCCAGCGCAGCGGACGGCCCACGCGCTTCTCGAAGAGCGAGCGGGTGATCTCGCTGAAGTCCGCGTTGATCCCCCCGTAGCGGAGGCGGTCGTCGTAGATCAGGCCGTCCACAGCGTAGTTGGTGACCACCTCCCGTACGATGTCCAGCGCGTACCGCTGCACCTCCGGGTGGTTCGGGTTCATCATCAGCGGGATCTGATAGAGGGGCCGCTCCGAGATCGGCAGGAACGAGGCCTGGGTCGCGAACTCGATCCGCAGTCCCGGCACCGCGTGTAAGCGCAAGAACTCGGCTCCGGCGTCCGTGCCGTAGAGGACGACGGCGTTTCGGGGCAGCGGCGTGGGCGTGGTGCGAACGAGCCGCGAGAGCACCCGGCTCTGCTTCGTGTCGACGATCACGGCGGCGGCGTTGGGCGAGTCGGCGGGGAGCCGGTCAGGGGTCGTGAAGACGCTGACGGCGGCAGGGTCCGCCGCGTTGGGGGTGATCGAGAGGGGGAAGGCGTCCTTCGAGTACGGCGAGCGAATGATCGGCGTCGGCTCGTAAATCACCGTCTGCTGGTCCAGCCGCCCGTAGCCGGGGCCGACGAGGAACATCCGGTGCCCTTCGCTGAAGGCGTTCATGCTCACGAAGAGCGTGAGCCCGACGCCCTTGATCTCGCGCACCATCGCGGCGAGCGGGTCGTACTCCAGCGCCATCGTCTTGCCCCGCCACTCGGTCAGCTTCGGCGCGAGCTTGCTGGGATAGACGACCTGGCCGGAGATCGGCTTGATGTCGAAGACGACGGTGTTGAACCCGGCGGCCTTGATCTGCTGCGCGAGCGCGGCGATCTTCTCGTCGCTGTCGTAGCGCTCGATGTTCGCCGTGGCGTCGATCCAGAGGATACGGGCTTGGGCGTTGCGGTGGCGGGCGACCTGCTGCGCGACGCCGAACCCGTTGCCGTACGCGTCCATCACCACCGCCGGGATCGTCGGCAACGGAGCCATGAGCTCGAAGCGGGTCTTGGGAAGGGGCGGGTTCACGGCGGGACGCGGGGTAGCGCCGCCCTGGGCCGTCGCAAGGGCCACGGCGAGCGCGGGGAGGGGCAACATCGGAAGGCGTTGTACCTCTTTGTCCTCCCGCAGGGTCTCTCCCCCACCCAACCTCGTGCGTAGCGGGAGCTGGGGTGGAGATTGGGAAAGCAGGCGCGGCAAGGGTTTAGTGTTGGGCGGCAGGGGGCGGGGAACAGGCGACAGGCGACGGGGGACAGGGGGCCCGGAGCATGGCCATTTAGTTAAGCGTCTTTGCGCTCCTTCCGCTCGTCAGGCGTGTCTCGGAAGAGAGCCTGCCGCGCGTGGGAAACGCCCCGAGCCACCGAGGCAATTCACGCTCTGGAGGTTTAACTAAACGGCTATGGGGCAGGGGACATGGATGGACTGGTACATCCCCCGTCACCCATCACTCTCCCGATCTCCACCCCCTGCCCCGTCCTCAAAGACGAACCACATTGAGGACGGGGATCTGGAACCCTCACCTCTAGTCGCTGTCCAGTGTCGAGCCACAAGGGAGATGGGCAGCGGTTTAGGCCTTGGCGAACGTAACCCGCCGTTTGCTCGGCTTGCGGGTGAGCACGCATTGCCCCGGCTCGTCATCCTCCAGACGGCTCGTCGTTCTTCGCAGCATCCGCCCTGCTTAAAGAGTGGTGGGCGTGATGGGCTCTCACTGCCGACGCAGCTTGCCGCTCGCCCAGAGCGCCAGCATCAGGGCCAAGCCCGCTGCCACCGCGCTTAGTCCCATCCCAAGACCCTCAGATCCGCGGAGATATAGCCAAAAGCAGCCGAAGCCACAAAGGAATCCGGCCAGCACCACCAGCGCTTTGGACGCAAGGGCCATCGCGCGCAAAGAATACCGCTGAAGACCAGCCTCAGTACGCCTTTGCAAATACAACCCGCCGCTCGCTCGGCTTGCCGGTGAGGACGCACTGGCCGGGATCATTGTCGTCGGGGTGGAGGGGGTGGGCCGGGATGACGCGGATGGTCGCCTTCGTGCGGTCGGCGATGGCCTCTTCCGTCTCCGGCGTACCGTCCCAGTGGGCGACGACGAAGCCGCCGCCGCCGTCGCCCGCGAAGGCGGCCTCAAACTCTTCCCAAGTGTCCACTCGCCGCGTCTGGGCCTCGCGCTGGGCGAGGGCGCGGTCGTAGAGGGCCTGCTGGATCTCATCTTGGAGCGCGGCCGCGCGCGCGGCGGCCTCGGCGAGGGGGACCGTTTCCTTCTCACCGTTGTCGCGGCGGGCGAGGACGACGGTGCCAGAGTCGAGGTCGCGCGGGCCGACCTCGACCCGCACCGGGACGCCCTTCAGCTCCCACTGGTTGTATTTGAAGCCGGGGATTCCTTCTCCCGCTTGTCCACCCGGACCCGCACTCCCCGCGCCCGCAGTTCGGCGGCCAGCGTGTCGCGCGCCGAAGGTCCGTGCCCGCGTCTCCTCATCCCGGCCCATCGGCACGATCACGACCTGGATCGGCGCGAGGCGGGGCGGGCAGACGAGGCCCTTGTCGTCGGAGTGGACCATGATGAGCGTGCCCACCAGGCGCGTCGAGACGCCCCAGGAGGTCGCGTAGACGTACTCCAGCTTCCCCTCGGCGCTCTGGTACTGGCATTTGAACGCCTTCGCGAAGTTCTGCCCAAGTGGTGGCTGGTCCCCGCTTGGAGCGAGCGTCCATCCTGCGTGAGCGCCTCGATGGTATAGGTGTGGTCCGCGCCTGGAAAAGTCTCGTTGACGCTCTTGAGGCCGTAGAGGACCGGCACGGGCCATCCATTCCTCGCCAAAGCGGCGGTAGATGTCCAGGATCGTCAGGCTCTCCTCTTCCGCTTCCTCGTAGGTCGCATGCGCCGTATGGCCCTCCTGCCAGAGGAACTCTGCTGTGCGCAGGAACAGCCGCGTACGCATCTCCCAGCGGACGACGTTCGCCCACTGGTTGATCAGGATCGGCAGGTCGCGGTAACTCTGGATCCACTTGGCGTAGGTGTTCCAGATCACCGTCTCGCTGGTAGCGGATGATCAGCTCCTCCTCCAGCTTCGCCTCGGGATCGACTTCGACGCTGCCTTTACCGTCGGCGCGCAGGCGGTAGTGCGTGACAACGGCGCACTCTTTGGCGAACCCTTCGACGTGCTCCGCCTCCTTCGAGAGGTAGGACTTAGGGATGAAGAGGGGGAAGTACGCGTTCTCGTGCCCGGTGGCCTTGAACATGTCGTCCAGCGCCCGCTGCATGTTCTCCCAGAGGGCGTAGCCGTGCGGCTTGATGACCATACAGCCCCGCACCCCGGAGTGCTCGGCGAGGTCCGCCTTCACGACGAGCTCGTTGTACCATTCGGAGAAATCTTCTCCGCGGGAGGTGATGCCCTTGTCCTTGCTCACCGGCGAAGTTTGGCACAACCTTCGGGGTAAGGCCAAACCGGCCGACATCACGGGCTTATGGTCATCAACACAACAAGTCGTCTTTCCCCTCCGCCTCAGGCCTGAAGGGCCGAGCGAACGCGGGAATGACTAGCAATATACTGAATTGCTAGAAGCCCGCTCTCCTTCTAGGCTTTGAAAGAGCCTTAGAGGCTCGCAATTCGTCGGCCCTCCGTCACACCTGGCCTAAAGCCAGCGGAAGCGGCGGAACAGGAAGAGGATCAGGCCGCCGGCCGCAAACATCAGGGCGAGCGCGAAGGGGTACCCGTATCGCCATTTGAGCTCGGGCATGTGCTCGAAGTTCATCCCGTAGATGCCGGAGATCAGGGCCATCGTCATGAGCATCGTGGCGAGGACCGTCATCTTCTTCATGACCGCGCCGAGGTTGTTCGACACGGTCGAAAGATGCACGTCCAGCAGCGAGGCCAGGGTATCGCGGTTGAGGTCGGCGATCTCGCCGATTCTCAGGACGTGGTCGTACACGTCTTGGAAGTACCGCTTTGTTTCCTGGGGCACGAGCATCATGTCGCGCCGCAGCAGGGTGTTCAGGATGTCGCGCACGGGGGCGAGCCGTCGCCGGATCTCGAGCACGCGGCGCTTGAGCGCCAGCACGTTCGCGACCTGTCCCGTGTCGCCCGCGAAGATGATGTCGGCGAGCTCGTCCACCGCGTCCTCGGCGTCGTCGATGGCGGGGAAGTACGCGTCTACCAGGGCGTCCACGATCGAGTGCAAGAGGTCCGCCGGGGTGTCGCCCACGTGCTTGGGGCGCTTGATCCACCGCGCGAAAATGGCGTCGACCTGGGGGACGTGCCGTCCCGCCACCGTGACGAGGGAATTCCCCTTGAGGAAGAACCCGACCTCCTCGAACTCGTCCTTCCCGTCTTGGAATCCCACCACCGCGGGGATCACGAGGAAGATGTGGTCGTCGTACTCCTGCAGCGTCGGGCGTTCGTCCGGGCTGAGCGAGTCCTCCACCGCAAGCTCATGAAAGCCCAGGCGATCTTGGAGCAGGCGGCGCGCGGCCTCCCGGTCGCGGGCGATGACGTCCACCCAAACGCGCTGCTCGCCGCGCGAAATCGCCTCGACCGCTTGATCCTCCGTGAGACCGTTGCAGGCGATATCCGACACCATGCCGGCCGCCCGAAACTCGAGGGCCGTGGGTGAGCTCTCTGCTGCGGGAGCCTGCGTGGGAACGGTCATGGGGAGTAGTTTAGACGGGCGGGAGAGAGAGGTTCTTGATTTTGGATTTTGGGTTTTGGGTTTTGGGTTTTGGATTGGGAATGGAGGCTCCAGAATCCGGAAGTCGCCAATCCAAAATCCAAAATTTGTTCTTCAGGTAGCAGGACTTATAGGGCAACGTGGGTTCGCATCCACAGGAGGGCGACGAGCGTCTTTCCGTCCTTGATCTCTCCCTCGTCGACCTTGCGAAGAGCGTCTTCGACGCTCAGGCGTACGATCTCCACGTCTTCGCCCTCCTCGCCGCCTCCAGCGCTAGCTTGGTCTTCGGCGCCGACCTCTCCGTAGTAGATGTAAAGCTTCTCCGACAGTCCTCCCGGCGAGGAGTAGAACTGCGCGGCCAAGCGCAAGTCGCGGACGCGGTATCCGGTTTCCTCGAGCGCTTCGCGCCGCGCCGCTTCCTCGGGGCTCTCGCCCGGATCGATGGAGCCTGCCACGACCTCCACCAGAAACGGCTCGCCGTGGCGCAGGGTCGCGTAGCGGAACTGGCGCACCAGGAGCAGCTCGCCCGCCCCGCGGTCGTGCACGAGCACCGCCGCCGCGTCTCCGCGCTCAACGCACAGCCGATCGGTCGGATCGCTCAGGGAGCCGTCGGGGCGCTCGTACCGAACCGTCGCCCGATCCACCGCGAATCGCGCGTCGAGCACCCGCTCGACCTCCTGAACCTCCACTCTGCGCATCGCGGTAGCTTACTGCCCGGTCGATAGTCGGAAAAAGCGGACCCAGGAAGCTATGGAGGTGGCGAGGCGTAGGAGAAGGTGTGATCAGGCCCGCCCTCTCCCTCGCCGTCGCTCTGCTCGGCGTCGCATGTGCTCCTCCGATTGCCGCGCCGCTCGGTCTGGGGCAGACGCCCGCGCGCGCGCCGGGGCGGTATGTCGAGACGGTGAAGGTGAACGGGGCGGAGCGGAGCTACATCCTTCGCGTGCCCCCTGCCTATGACGGACGGAAGTCCCTGCCGCTCGTCGTCGTCCTCCACGGCTGGACGGCCAGCGCGGCCCTCGCCGAACAGTACACAGGCATGGCCACCAAGGCGGAAAAGGAGGGGTTCCTCCTGGCGGTGCCGGACGGAGTCGGCAGCCCTAAGGGGTGGAACACCGGCTTTCTCAACCTGGGCCTCAAGGGGACCGACGACGTCGCCTTTATCAAGGCGGTTCTCGACGGCGTAGAGCGCGACGTCCGGGTCGATCGGAGCCGCGTCTACATCGCGGGGCACTCGAACGGCGCGATGATGGCGCACCTGCTCGCCTCCTCGTTCTCCGACCGAGTCGCCGCCATCGGCGCGGTCGCCGGCACCATCGGCCTCCCCGAAGCCGGGAGGTGGCTTTATTACGATCCCCGAGCCGAAGTCGCCCGTGTCCGTGATTCTCATCCACGGCAAGAAGGACCCGACCGTCGCCTACGAATCCACCGCGTCCGCCTTGCTGCGCGGCATGTCGGCGCCCGAGACGGCCAAGTGGTGGGCGAAGAGAAACGGCACTTCCGGCAGCCCCCGCCGTCAGGAGATGAACGGGGGAACGTGGTGGTGGAGACGTACGGACCCGGCAAGAAGGGGAGCGGAGGTCGTCCTCGTGTCGATCGCCAACGGCCTCCACAACCGGCCCGGCGGTCTCACCCGCGCGGGGGCGGAGACGCTCACAGGCGTCGTCGCCGCCGACCTTCTCTGGGATTTCTTCAAGGCCCACCCCGAAGCGGAAATAGGCGGCGGGAGGGTTGAGGAGGTTGAGGGTTGAGGTACAAGCCCTTCCCAGACCCCAGACCCCAGACCCCAGACCCCAGACCCCCAGACCCCAGACCCCAGACCCCAGACCCCCAGACCCCAGAACCCTGGCAACCCCCAGGTAGCCCGAGGGCAGCGGAACCGGTTTTTCGGCGTAGAAGAGGATAAGTCTGGGCGACCCTGATGTCTCCTGGGCTTTTCTATGCCTGCAATCCTTGAATCCTGCAATCCCTCGGGCTTCAACAGCCTCGGCCTCTCGAAGAGCCTTCTGACCGCCGTGGGCTCGGCTTCGACACGCCTACGCCCATCCAGGTCGGGGCGATCCCCATCGCGCTGCGCGGCTGCGACATGGTCGGCATCGTTCAGACCGGGACGGCAAGACCCTCGCGTTCGGCCTGCCGATGCTCGAACGGGCCTTCTCGACAAGGGCGGCCTTGGACTGGTCTCGTGCCGACGCGCGAACTGGCGCTCCAGGAGAGCGATCTTCAGGCGGTGTGCCGCACCATGGGCCTGCGCACGGCCGTGCTGATCGGCGCGCGCCGATCGGACGCCAAATCGCCGCGCTTAAGGCCGACCTCGACATCGTGGTCGGCACGCCCCGGGCGGCTGGACCACCTTCAGCAGAGGACGCTGTCCTGCGCGAAGTGAGCGTCGCCGTGCTGGACGAGGCGGACCGGATGCTGGACATGGGCTTCGCCCCGTCGATTCGCACCATCCTCGGCCAAACGCCGAAAGGAGCGTCAGACGATGCTGTTCTCGGCGACCATGCCCCGCGAGATCGAGGATCTCGCGCAGAGCTACATAGGGAACCCGGAGCGCGTGGAAGTCGAGCGCGCGGGTACTTACGCGGCAGGCTGGTTTCGCAAGAGCTGGTGATGGTGACGAGGAAGGCAAGAACGCGATGCTCGAGGATCTTCTGCGCCAGAACCAGGGCACGGTGCTCGTCTTCGCCCGCACGCGCACGGCGCGCGCAAGGTCGCCAAGACCGTGCGGGTTGGGCTACACCGCCGCCGAGCTCCCGCTCCTGACCGGACGCTGCCCCAGCGCAAGGCCGCCCTCGACGGGTTTAAAGCGGCGCGTACCGCGTCTTGGTCGCAACGGACATCGCCTCGCGCGGCATCGACGTGAAGGGCATCTCGCTCGTCATCAACTACGACCTCCCGGACAATCCCGAGGACTACGTGCACCCCGCATCGGCCGCACGGGCCGCGCAGGACAGGAAGGTCGCGCCATCACCCTCGCGACTCCCGAGCAGAAGCAGCGACGTCCGCGCCGTCGAGAGTGCTGATCCAGCAGGAGTTGCCGATGTCGCCGCACTCTCAGATGAAGCTGGAGCGGCCGGTCGAGCGAGTCTCTCACCTGCGTCCCGCGCAGGGCCAGGGCTTCCTCACGGCGCCCCCAGCAGTTCGGCTCCCGGCCTCGGCGCGGCCAACAACCATCCGACCCCCTCGCCTCCTGGCTCCGGCAAAGGGAGAGGGGCGAAGTGAGGGTTCCGAATCCATCCCGGCCCGTAAATGTCTCGCCACGGCAGGCTGCTGCGAGAAACTCCGGGAAGCCTTGTCTACGATGAGCCAGGCGTGGTCGCAGCCGCTACTGTCAGGAACCTCACCCCCTGCCCCCTCTCCCTTTGCCGGAGCAAAAGGCGAGGGGGTCCGAGTGAGCTCCCGAGAGGCTCCGGCAGGTGCGAGGTCATGGGTAGCGCCTACCTGGAGCGTCGGGTCCTGGGTGATCGGTTCTGGCGCAAACGGCGCAAAGGCTTTCACCCCCGGACCACCGCCGCCACGCTTCCTCCTACCTGTTAGAGTAAGGACGGGCACCGGTCCCGTTTTGCCGCAGGATTTCTACCGCTTCACGGCGAGCCGCTTCGGGCCCTTGCGCTTGTCCTGCCCCCCAGGACGTCCGTCGCTCGTGCCGAGCAGCGCCCGCAGGGACTCGATCTCGTCGCGGACTTGGGCCGCTTTCTCGAACTCCATGGCTTTGGCGAGATCCTTCATCTCCTTTTCCAGGCTCGCGACGAGGATGGGAATCTCCTCGACGCGGATGTGGGAGCCGTCTTGGCCGAGCTTCTCGCGCGTCTCGCCGCTGTACTGGGAGGCGACCTCGGCCACCGCGTCGTAGGAGCGCACAGTCTCGCGGACGACCTTGTTCACGGTCAGGGGCGAGAAGCCGTGCTCCTCGTTGTGGCGGACCTGGGTGGCGCGACGACGGTTCGTCTCGTCGATCGCCCGCTGCATGGAGCCGGTCACGTTGTCCGCGTACATGATCACGCGCCCGTTCACGTTTCGGGCGGCGCGGCCGATCGTCTGGATAAGCGAGGTCTCGGAGCGGAGAAAGCCCTCCTTGTCCGCGTCGAGGATCGCGACGAGGGTCACCTCGGGCAGGTCGAGCCCCTCGCGCAGGAGGTTGACACCCACCACGACGTCGTAGATGCCCAGCCGAAGGTCGCGCAGGATTTCGGGACGTTCCAGGGAGTGGACGTTCGAGTGGATGTACTGGACCTTCACGTTCAAGTCCTGGAGGTAGCCGGTGAGGTCCTCCGCCATCTTCTTCGTGAGGGTCGTGACCAGGGTGCGCTGCCCCAGGGCGACCCGCTTCTGGATCTCGTTGATGAGGTCGTCGATCTGCCCCTTCGTGGGCCAGATGTCGATCTCCGGATCGACGATGTAGGTCGGGCGGATGATCTGCTCCACCACCTGGTTTTGCGTCTCGTTCTCGAACGGCCCAGGCGTGGCGCTGACGTACACCACCTGCGGCACTCGCTCCAGGAACTCCTCGAACTTGAGCGGGCGGTTGTCGAGCGCCGACGGGAGGCGGAAGCCGTAATCCACGAGGACCGACTTCCGCTGCTTGTCTCCGTTGAACATCGCGCGGACCTGCGGCAGGGTCTGGTGGCTCTCGTCGACGAAGACGATGGTATCGGATGGGAGGAAGTCGAGGAGGGTGTACGGCGCGGTGCCGGGGGCGCGGCCGTCGAAGTAGCGCGAGTAGTTCTCGATGCCGTTGCAGTACCCGACCTCCTTCATCATCTCGAGGTCGAACTCGACCCGCTGGCGCAGCCGCTGCGCCTCCAGGAGCTTGCCCTGGCTGATAAACATCGCCTCCTGAGCCTCCAGCTCCGCGCGAATCTGGTCGATCACGCCGTCGAGCTTTTCCCAAGGGGTGACGTAGTGGGTGGCGGGGAACACGGAGACCTTCGTGGGCTCGTCGAGCACCTCCTGGGTGAGAGGATCGAACAGGCGAATGCGCTCGACGGTGTCACCGAAGAACTCGACCCGGGTGACGATCTCCTCGTCCTTCGGCTGAATCTCCAGCGTGTCGCCGCGCACACGGAAGGTGCCGCGCTCCAAGACCATGTCGTTGCGCGCGAACTGCATCGCCACGAGGCGCGCGGTCGCGTCTTGGAGATCGAAGGTAGAGCCGGTCTCAAAGGTCACGACCGCCTCGGCGTACTCGGAGGGCGAGCCCAGGCCGTAGATGCAGGACACGGAGGCGACCACGATGACGTCGTGCCGCTCCAAGAGCGCATGGGTGGCGGCGTGGCGCAGGCGTTCGATCTCGTCGTTGACGCTGGAGTCCTTCTCGATGTACAGGTCGGCGCCGGGGACGTAGGCCTCGGGCTGGTAGTAGTCGTAGTAGCTGATGAAGTACTGAACGGAGTTGTCGGGGAAGAAGGCCCGGAACTCCTGGCAGAGCTGTGCCGCGAGGGTCTTGTTGTGCGCGAGGATGAGCGCGGGGCGCTGCGTGCGCTGGATGACCGAGGCCATCGTGTAGGTTTTACCCGTGCCCGTCGCGCCGAGCAGGGTCTGGAATCGATAGCCGGATTCGAGGCCGTCCACGAGGCCTGCGATGGCCGTTCCCTGGTCGCCTTTCGGCTCAAAGTCGTTCGAGAGGCGCAGCGCCTCGTTGTACTTCACGATGGACATGGGTCTACAAGTTACTACGCCCAGGCCATGGCCAGGAGGTCAGCGCTGGCGTAGGAGTTTGCGCCGGTTGCTCGTCCCTTCCGTCTGCCGAAGTTGAGGCACGAGCCCCTTGCCCGTGATCGCGTAGCGGTGGAAGCGGAAGGCCCAAGAACCTGCTGCGTAAGGGTCCTTGAGGAGGCCGGGATAGGTCCGTTCGACTTCCCGCCGCCACTTGGGGTAGGCCATTCCCTTGTAGCGATCGTAGACGGTGGGCTCCGGCAGCTTTTGGATCTCCGACCATTTCTGCTNNNTAAGCAGCCCTTCGCGCCGGCGCGGCCACTCCCTCGAGAACTCGGCGAGGGGCGCGTTGTCGACCCTGGCGAATGTGAGATAGACCCGATCGCCTTGTAGTTTCCACGTTCCCTCCGAAGAAAAGTATTCGCCAAAACTGAATGTGCCGTCTGGCCGAAGATCAAGCGCGCGCCACGTTGAGCGAACGGACGGCCACAGTCCCGCGCTCGGGTCTCCTTGGTAAGAAACCTCACGGATCCACCACTCCCCCGTCACCTCGTGCATGGGCACGGGGCGGAGAATCTGCCACCCTCCGATCACGGAAAGGGGAATGAGGGCGAGGCACAGCTTCGGCAGAAGCGCGAAGGAGTGCCGCTTGCGGTCCACAAGCCCAACTGTACGACACCCGTCCGCCGGCAGTAGGGCTTTCAGCGGTTCGTGCCGCGCCGTCTTCGAAGATTTACACTCGCCACACGTTCGCCATCGTCTGCCGCTCGGCGTCCAGCGTCATCCGAGCGTCCTTGCCGTTGGCCGTGAACACATTTCCGGTGATCGCGCCGCGCCGACCCTCCATGCGCATCCCGAGACCGTTGTCGTGGACTCGGCAGCCGGTGATGGCGTAATCCCTCGCCCCTGGTCCGGCCCAGATGCCGGTACCGAGGTTGTGGCGAACGTGGACGCCGCTGAGGGTGAAGCGGCCCGCCTTGACCACGATGCCGTGGTGGGAGCCGGGGCGGCGGTAGGCGCCGCCGTTGAAGATCGTGCCCCCAGAGAAGCTCACGATCGCAACCACCGCCGACTCCTCTATAAGGATCTGATACTCGTCGCTCGACGCGGCCCAGAAGCCGGCGAGGCTCGTGGAGGCGTGATCGAGCTGTCGCAATCCGTGCTTCGAGCTGTCGAACGTCGCGTGGGTGACGAAGATCTCCCGGTTCGCCTTACGCCCTGCCTCACCAATCTGAAGGCCGGTATGCAGGAGGATCAGGTCCGTGGTGACGATGTGAACCCCACCATTGTCCGTCGTCAGCAGCACGCCGACGTTTGCGGGATGAAACGAGCCGTCGCCGGTGATCCGTCCGCCGAAGATCCGTATCTCCGAGCCTCGCGCGAGCCGGACGCCCGTGCCGGAGATCTCCCACATCACGCAGTGATCGATGGACGTGGTGTCCGCCACCGATTCGGTGACGATGCCGCTGCCGAACCGCTTACCGCGGGAAAAGAGGAGGTGGCTGAAGAACGAGCGTTCGACTCCGCCCAGGCAGGCGATCGCCGCGGTGCCGCGCCCCTTGTCTTCGACCGCCGAGACGACGCGCAGGTGCCGCACGGAGCACTCGCGGCAGGAGATGCCCGCCGGCCAGAGGAAGAGGTGCTCGTCGCGCTCGTGCAGGAGCTGCGTGCTCCAGCCGTCGCCCGTAATGTCGATCCGCTCGGCGCTGCCGATCCTCAGGCTCTTGGTGATCCGGTACTCGCCGGAGGGGAAATGGACGCGTCCCGCCCGCGACCGCAGAGCCGCGTCGATGGCCGCTTGGGCGGCGGCGGTGTCGTCCGCCTTGCCGTCTCCTTTCGCCCCGAACCGGCGTACATCGAACGGAGCTTCGGCGGACGGAGCTACTGCGGCGAAGGGGGGGAGGCCGCATCCGGCGGCTGCGATACCTCCACCGAACAGAGCGCGGCGAGTGAGGGGCGAGAGGGGCTCCATGGAGACAGTCTAGAGAATCGGTGCATCATCGCGCAAAGTAGCGACGGGACGCCCTTCTCCTCGGGACCGTAGCCATAGTTATGATCTCCGCCGCCAATAAGATCGAGGAGAGGGGCTACGCCATGCCGGAGGCCCTCGTCACCACCGAATGGGTCGCCGCGTGCGTGGACGACCCGGCCGTTAGGAACGTAGAGAGCAACGAGGAACCCCAGCTGTACGCCTCCCGCCACAAACCCCGGGCGGTCGAGAAACACTGGACGCCCCACCAGAATTACCCCCTGCGGCCCGACTATCTGGAGCGCGAGCACGAAACTCATTCCCGCGTCCACGCCCCTCGG
>JAUJNV010000010.1 GCA_030447945.1 Fimbriimonas sp.
CCGCCTGCACTCCGTAGTCGATGCTCTGGCACTGGCCGAGGACCTGGAAGAGGACGAGGTTCAGGTTCTCGGCCATGCTCGGATTTACTTTGCCCGGCATGATCGAGGAGCCCGGCTGCACGGCGGGCAGCACGATCTCGGCGATGCCTGTGAGGGGGCCGGAGCAGAGGAGGCGTAGGTCGTTCGAGATGCGCGTGAGCTCGAGGCAAAGGATACGCAGCCCCGACGCGAGGGCGGCCATCGGGAGGTTGCTCTGCATCGCCTCGCGCAGGTCGTCGGCCGGGCGGAAGGGGATGCCTGTCGTCTCGCTCAGCTTGGCCACCACCCGGAAGCGGTACTCGGGGTGGGTGTTCAACCCCGTCCCGGCGGCGCTGCCGCCGATGCCCAGCTCCTCCAACTCGCGCGCCGCCTCGTCCAGCCAACGGCGCGACTTGCGCACGGCGACGGCGTAGGCCGTGAACTCCTGACCTAGCCGGATCGGCACCGCGTCCTGGAGGTGGGTGCGGGCGGACTTGAGCACCCCGTCGAACTCGCGGCCTTTAGCTTCCAGCGCGTCGGCGAGCGCGTCGACCGCGGGGAGGAGATCCTGGAGCATCAGCCGCGCCATGATCCGCATGGCGGAGGGGAAGGTGTCGTTGGTGCTCTGGCCGTAGTTCGGGTGATCGTTCGGGTTGATGCGCTTGTACTCGCCCCGGTTGCCACCCAGGATCTCCTCCGCCCGGTTGGCGAGGACCTCGTTCACGTTCATGTTGAGGCTCGTGCCCGCGCCCATGTGAAAGACGTCCACCGGGAACTGGTCGCGCAGCGAGCCGCTCAAGATCTCGTCGGCGGCTTGCGAGAGGGCGTTGCCGAT
The DNA here is from genome assembly GCA_030447945.1 of Fimbriimonas sp. The sequence goes on from JAUJNV010000010.1 coordinate 854, forward strand.
CTCAGGCTCGAGCAGCCCCAGCTCCGTGTTCGCCTGCGCGCAGGCGCGCTTGAGCATCACGTAGGCGTCGATCATACGCGGATGCTCGGTGAGGCCGCTGATGGGGAAGAGCTCCTTCGTCCGCTGGGCCTGGCTCCCCCAGTAGGCGTCGGCGGGGACGCGCACCTCTCCTAGGCTGTCGCGCTCGATCCGGGTGTCCATGGCATTCATTGTGACTTGTGGTTTGTAGCTTGTGGCTTGTAGATTGGAGGGGAACGTGCAGCCTCCACAAGCTACAAGCCACAAACCACAAGCCACACGCGAAGCCACCCTCAGCGTCGTAGTGCCTTGCTACAACGAGGAGGAGGTCGTTCGTGCCACCCACGCGCGCCTCGCGGAGGTTCTCGCCGGGGAGGAGTTCGAGATCGTCTACGTGAACGACGGGAGTCGCGATGCGACGTTGCCGATCCTGCTGGAGATCCAGGAGTCGGACCCCCGGGTGCGAGTGGTGGACCTTTCGCGCAACTTCGGGCACCAGCGGGCGGTGACGGCCGGGATCGACTACGCGAGCGGGCGGGCGGTCGTGCTCATCGACGCGGACCTCCAAGACCCGCCGGAGGTCATCCTGCGGATGCTGGAGAAGTGGCGCGAGGGGTACGCCGTCGTCTACGGGCAGCGGAAGGAGCGCGCGGGCGAGCCGGGCTGGCGGAAGACGGCGATGAAGATCTTCTACCGCCTCATGAACCGGATGTCCGAGATCTCCATGCCGCTCGACACGGGCGATTTCCGGCTGATGGACCGCAAGGTCGTCACGGCTCTCAAGCGGATGCCGGAGCGGGACCGCTACATCCGGGGGATGGTGACGTGGGTGGGGCACCGCCAGTGCGCCGTCGAGTACGCCCGCGCCGGCCGCTTCGCCGGGCAGAGCAAGTACCCCCTGCCCAAGCTCATCGGCCTCGCACTCGACGGGCTCCTCTCCTTCTCCATCAAGCCCCTCCGCCTCGCCGTCCGCCTCGGTCTGCTCACCGCCTTGCTCGGCCTCGCAGGGATCGTCTACGTCGTCATCGTGCGGCTGACGACGACGCGCTGGGTCACGGGCTGGGCATTCCTCACGGTGACGATCCTGCTCCTCGGCGGGGTGCAGCTCGTGTGCCTGGGGATCATCGGCGAGTACGTGGGCCGCATCTACGGCGAGACGAAGCGGCGGCCGCTGTACTTCGTGGAGCAGGTGTACGGGTTCGAGGAGGAGTAGGCCGGGAACGAGCTGCGCCTCTATTAAAGGCCGCGAACTCGGTTAAGATGAGCCCCCGCCTGCACTTTTCTTCGCCTCTTCGTACCCTTGGCGGATCACCTCCCACACCCAGGCGGGAGCGTCGCGCAGCTTGACCTTGCGGCGTAAGTCGAACGAAGGTAGAACCACTTGGCCCGTGTCGGCCTTCGTGTCGCCCAACCAGAACCGTCCTTCCAACTTGCACACGGTTCCGAAGGTGTACTCGCGATCCTCGTACGGGGGCTTGCCCGCCGCCTCTCTTCTGTTGGCGTTCATTCCGATCCACCGGAGCTCGACGCCGTCGGGAACACCTGGGTCGAAGTAGTGTATGCCGAGGGAGTGCTGGGTCATCTGGTGCTAGATCGTCGCGGCCGTCGGAAGTCCATCGGGAAGCGCCTCCGTCGGGACAGCCCAGGCCGTCCTCATCCACTGTTGCAGAGGTACCGCCTCACCCGTCGGGCGGAGACTCGCCGAGTTCGAGGCTCCGGAAAAGAGCCACCGTTCATAGCGGCTCCGCTGTGCGGGTGAGCGTGGAGGCCGACAAGCCTCGCTCCGTCAGCGCCGCCCGGCGCTGCGCCGGGCTAAGGGCAGCGAACAGGCCAAGGCGAGGGAGATTGATTTGGAAACTCGAATAGCGGCGGAGGTGCGGCGCCACGATCGCGGGAAACGCCTCCCCCAGCGTGGGAATGAACTCCGCGGTGGGCGTCGCCGCGAGCGAAAGCCATTCCTCGAGCCGTGGGCATCCGTCCTTCGGCAAGGGATCCCGTAAAACCGCGCACGACGGCCCGATCGACTCGCCGCCGACGTGCTTCCCCGGACTCCTCCGGCGCGCGAGAAGCCACCCGTCCCCCCGATCCACCCGCACACCGCACTCCCTTAGGTGTTCCTCAAACCTCCCCACAGTCAAGCCCACTCCTTTGGGCTCGCCAAAGAGCCAGCCCGCCGGGGTGCGGCTCTTCTCGATCATGGTGTCCGGGATGTGGGCGATCACGTTGGTCTTCGTGATATCGCCCAGGGCGAAAGCCTTGGGCGGCCGTCAGGGCGAGGGGGTCCGTCCGCTCGGGCCCCAGGAGTATCGGGGCAAGCTGAGCTCGCAGGTCCTCGGGCAGGGCTTCCCCTGCGAAACCATCTGAATGGTCAGCAGCCCCATATTCGGGAGATCTCCAGCTCCAGGCGAAGCTCCTTCTCACCCGCGCTGAATACGGAATCCGGCGGAGGGAGGTCACGCGATAGGACCTGATGCCAAGTATGCGCCCGAAGGACGTGGCCGGCGTCCACGACCATCGCTTCGAACACCATCTGTCTCATGTCGAAGCGGCGCACGATGAGCAGGAGCTTCGCCGTCGCGCTGAGTGGTAAGGGGACCGGTATCCCACCGATCTCGGCCGCCGTATCGGAGCTTCCCGAAGGAGCGCCGAGCGCTTTGGCAACCGCTCCGTGCGCCTCTTTGAACTCCACGAATGGACCCTGCGCGGATGGCGGCAGTCGTCGCTGCATTCGGTTCGGGGAGGAAGAATAGGTCATCGTCCAGTCCCGCGGAACCGTCGCGAAGAGCATGGGTCGCTCTCGGCCAACAGTCGCAGCAGCAGCCTGGTCCCGGGCATCCCGGCGCTGCAGTGCCTTGTGCCGGACCTGGAACGCCTTCTGCTGCGCTGCCGTCTTTCCGCCGTCGCGGGTCTCGAGGTCATGCCCGAACGTGGCCCGGTCCCGGATGAAAGACTTCGCCCCCGCCGCGTCCAAGGGAGGCGGTACCTCCACTGCCAGCTTCGCGAGCACCGGCCGGAGGAGGGCCGCTCGACGTGCCCAGTCCTCTGCCTTCTCCTCCTGCCGCTCCATCACCGGGGTGCGGACAAGACGGTACCCGCCCTCCGCCTTCTCCCACCCCGCGCCCAAGGTCTCTGCGAGGCGCTTCCAGGACCTCCCCGGGCGGCGCGCCCCGGAGGTTCATCACCACCACGTCGTTCCGCGTCTGCGGCGGGGGCGAGACGGAAGCCCACCTCTTTCGAGAGGGCGGGCAGGAGGTTCTCCAGGCGGGCCTGGGGGCAGGAGAAGGTGACCTTCTCGGCGGGCACGGGTTCTTGACAGCATGCCGATGTGAGCGCTAGCGCGAGGAGTAGACCCATCCTACGCACAGCTTACGACAGTCCCCGACGAACGGCAAGTCTGCTACCGTAGTAGGGGTATGCCCAAGCGGCCTGGCGATCGGATTTTTGGGGTGGAGACGGAGTTTGGGTGCCTCGTCTCGGATGACTCTCTCGGCTCACCGGAGTCGGCGGTGGAGGTGATTAAGGACTACATCTTCTACGAGCTGAGGCTCGGGGCGATCGACCTCCACGCGCGGGACGACGTGTTCGAGCCCGCGCAGAGCGGCGGGTTCATGATGAACGGCGCGCGGCTCTACATCGACGCCGTCGGGAGCCATCTGGAGTACGCGACCGCCGAATGCCGGGGGTTGAAGGACCTCGTGGCCAACGACCGTGCTGGGCACCGGCAGATCGTGCGCGCGATCCGCGAGCTGGGCTGGAGGACGCGGTGGACGTCTACAACAACTCCGTCGACCACTTCGGAGGGCACACCCTTCGGGTGCCACGAGAACTACCTCGTGCGGGCGGACGACGACTTCCTGAACGGTTCCGTGCCGATGTTCTATCCTTCACCTCGTGACGCGCCAGATCTTCGCGGGCGTGGGACGCGTCGGGGGGCACATCCTACCTCGGGCGGGCTCCGCCCCAGCTACCAGGAGGTAATGGACAACCCGGTGGACTACATCTGGGTGAGCCACGTCTACAACGTCGTGCCCGACGGGCGCGTGCAGTTCCAGCTCAGCCAGCGCGCGGACCACATCATCAAGACCATCGCTTCCGCGTCCGCTTCAACCGCGCGCTCATCAATCCCAAATGGGAGCACTTCTACTCGCACGAAGGGATGACCCGGCTGCACCTGTTGTTCGGGGAGAGCAACCAGAACGAGTTCGCCTACGCCCCGAAGGTTGGAACAACCTCGATCGTGCTGCGCCTCCTCGAAGACGGCCTCGTGCCTCCGACGCTTACCCTTGCCCAGCCCCTCGTCGCCTTGAGGGAGGTCAGCCGCGACCCCGGCTTCCGCTGGCTCGTCACCTTCTCGGACGGAGGGACCATCCCCGCCGTCGACCTCCAGCGCCGCTACCTGGAACTTGCACAAGGGGCCTACCAAGGGGAGTCGGAGCAAACGGACTGGGTGCTGTCGTCTTGGGAGTCTGTCCTGGATGGGCTGGAGAGGACCCTCTCTCACGATGGCGGACCGCATCGATTGGGTCGCGAAGCGGAAGATCGTGGAGAGCTACGTGGAGTCGGAGGGCGTGGGCTGGGACGAGGATGCCCTCCACTCCGTCGACCTGGAGTACCACAACATCGACCCCGAAAAGAGCCTCTTTCACGGCCTCCAGGAGATGGGCCAGACCGCGCGTGCTGGACGAGGTGGACATCGTCACCTCGATGACCGACCCGCCGGACGACACGCGGGCCAAGGGCCGCGCGAAGCTCGTCGAGCAAATCCTCTCGCGCAAAAACGCCCGCTTCTACCTCTTCGATTGGAACGGCGTCGCCCTCGACCGCCACACGTACGTCGAGATGCCGGACCCGTTCGAAACCTATGAGAACGCGGGGGAAGGGGTGAGGGGTGATGGGTGGGGAAGGCGTTAAGGTGTTGGGTGTTGGGATCAAATCCCCCAATACCTGAACACCCGAACACCTGAAAACATCGCCGCCCCAAAACCCAACGCCCAAACCCTTACCCCTCTTCCTGCCGGTACCGGTGCTGGCGGACGTCGTCGATGTAATCCTCCACGTCGTTGGTCGTGAAGCCGAGGCGGTCGAGGCTTTGGCGGATCATTTCGGTGCCCGCCTCGAACTCCCCGTGGATCACCGCCTCCGCTCCGGCGGCTCGGAGGAGCGGGATGTCCTCGCCGCGGTGCACGCGCGCGACGACCGGAAGATCGGGGGCAAGCGCTTTCAACTCTCGCACCGCCAACTCCGTCACATGGACCTCCGGAAGAGCCACGATCGCGAGCTCGGCGGCCCTTGGATTTGCCTGCTCCAGGACCGTTGCCGAAGTGGCGTCGCCGTACACCGTCGTCACCCCGTTTTTCCCGAAGCCGAGCGACCTCGGCCACGTCGAAGTCCACGACGACGTGCGACACCTCCTTGGCCCGGAGCGAGTCGGACACGTACCGGCCCACGCGGCCGCTTCCCAGGATCACGACCTTGGGCGTGGCGCGTTCGTGGGGCTGGCCGCCAGGTCTGTCGACGGACTGCGGTTGAGCAGTCTGGAGAGCGAGGGGACGCGGTTCATCGCCTCGTAGATCCGACCCGCGCCGCCGTACAGGAACGGGCGAGGAGGATCGTCACGAGGGCCGAGGAGAGGATCACGCTGGCAATTTCCCGCGGGGGATCTGCGCCGCCCCCACGGTCGCGAGCACGAAGAGAACTCACCGATCTGCGCCAACCCCAGCCCGGAGACGACGACGGTGCGGCCGTGCCATCCCAGCCGGTACAGGGGCAGCATGACGAGCAGCGCCTTGCCGACCACGATCGCGATGACTACCGTCGCCACGAGCGGCCAGTTGGCGGCGAGGAAGGCCGGGTCCAGCAGCATCCCGACGGACACGAAGAAGAGGGAAGCGAACACGTCCCGAAGTGGCCGCACCTGGGAGAAGACTTCGTGGGAATAGGAGGACTCGGAGACGACGATGCCGGCCAAGAACGCCCCGAGCGCGATGCCGAGCCCCAAGCGCTCGGCCGCGAAGCTCGCGATGAGGCACATCGACACGACCATGAGCAGGAACAGCTCACGCGAACCCGTCCGTGCCGCGCGGTCGAGGAGGGCCGGCACGCCTCGGGTCGCGAGGAGGAGGGTGACGAGGAGGAAGAGGAGCGCTTTGAGCAGGGCCGTGCCCACTCCCGCGAGCGCCGCCGCTCCGTCGGAGCTAAAGGCGGCGAAGGCGGGCAGCAGGACGACCATCAGGATCAGCGACAGGTCCTGCACCACGAGAATGCCGAGCATGACCCCGCCGTGCGCGCTCCCCAGCTCGCCGCGCTCCTCCAAGACCTTGAGCATGACCGCGGTCGAGGAGAGCGCCAACGCACAGCCGAGGAAGGTGCCTCCGTACAGGCCCCAGCCGAAGGCGAGCCCGATCAGGATTCCCAGCAGGATGGTCCCCACGATCTGCGTGCCTCCCGCAATGAGCGCGGTGCGGCGCACGTGCTTCAGCTCGTCGAGCGAAAACTGGACGCCAACAGCGAACATGAGCAGGGCGACCCCGAGGTTGGCGACGCCCAGTACGACTCGCCCGTCCGCGATGAAGCCCGGCGTGTGAGGACCGATGAGGACGCCCGCCAGAAGGTAGCCGGTGAGCACGGGCAGCCGGAGCGCCCGCGCCACGAGACCACCGATCAGCGCGGCGACGAGGGCGATGCCGACGTCTCCCAGAAATTCGACCCCGGGCGAGTGCTCCATCGTTCGGTCTCCTGTTCCTGCCGACCACTCGCACACCCCGCGAGCAGCGGCGCCCTTATGTAATACGAGACGATATCCGCCGGCACCGTTCCCGGAGAGGCTGCTTGGGCTGGCCCATCCCGCCTCTCCACCTGGGTGCGGGGCACGGCTATCCTAGCCCATGGCCGAAGCAGAGTCCTCCGCGCGGGAGTTCGTAGCGGCTCCCGGGCAGATCGTCATCTTGAACGGAGCCCCGCGATCGGGCAAATCGAGCATCGCGGTTGCGATCCAGGAGACGTTCGACGGCCCGTGGATGAACCTCGGGATAGACGTTTACGTGAGGCATGTCACCCCGCCGAGGTACCGCCCCGGCATCGGCCTGCGGCCCGGGGGAGAACGTCCGGATTTGGAGCCGTTCGTTCGGACTTGCTATGCCGCTCTTTATGAGTCCATAGCCGCGCATTGCCGGTTGGGCCTCAACGTGGTGGCCGACGTAGGGCACCATGATTCTTATGCGGTGCCCCAAAGGATTCTTCCCGATTGTGCCCGGCGATTGGACGGCCTGCCCGTCCTATTCGTCGGCGTCCGCTGCCCCGTCGAAGCGATCATGGCGCGGCGCAACGAGGGCCAGGCCGGGCGAGAGGACACGTACGTGAAGGGCTCCGCCGACGATCCCGTGCCCTCTCCGGTGCTCCTGTGGCAACGCGAGGTCCATATCCCGGGTGCCTATGACCTCGAAGTCGACACTGCGACCCTGAGTCCCGTCGAGTGTGCCGAGGCCATCCGGCGTCGTCTCGAAGGCGGTGTCGGACCTCTCACGGCGTTCCAGCGAATCGCCGCATCGTCCCTAGACTAGGCGGACACAGAGGGCTCTTCCTACCGCGCCATCGCGAGCTGGATGAGGTCGCGGGGGGGCTTGAAGCTCACGTCTTCCTTGACCGTTTCCAGCACCGTGACCGGAACCCCTGTGGTCCCTTCGAGCAGCCCGCCGATCACATCCTCCACCAGCGACTCGGGCGTCGAGGCCCCGGAGGAGACCCCGACCGTGCGGTAGTTCGCGCGCCACTCGGGGCGCACCTCGTCCTTCGTGAGCAGCAGGTGCGCCTCCGTGCCCAGCGACTCGGCGACCTCGCGGAGGCGGTTTGAGTTGGAGCTGGTCGTGGAGCCGACGACGAGGACGAGATCGCACTGCTGGGCGAGCTCGCGGATGGCGGCCTGACGGTTCGTGGTGGCGTAGCAGAGGTCGCTCTTGGCCGGGGTCTGGAGGTGCGGGAAGCGGCGGCGCAGGACGTCCATCGTCGCGCGGACCTCGTCGACGCTGAGGGTCGTCTGGGTGAGCACGGCGAGCTTCTCGTAGTGGGGGATCTCCAGGCGCTCGGCGTCTTCGGGGGTCTCCACGAGGACCATCCGGTCTGGGGCCTCACCCATCGTGCCCTCGGCCTCGACGTGCCCCTCGTGGCCGATGTAAATCATGAAGTAGCCCTTCGCCGCGAAGTGCTTCGCCTCGTTGTGGACCTTCGTGACGAGAGGGCAGGTCGCGTCGATGATGGTCAGGTTCCGCTCCCGCGCGTACCGCCGAACCTCGGGGGACACGCCGTGCGCGGAGAAGACGACGACCTCGCCGGGCGGAACCTCGCCGAGATCCTCCACGAAGACCACCCCACGCTCCTCGAACGAGCGCACGACCCACTCGTTGTGCACGATGGCGTGCCGCACGTAGAGAGGCGCGCCGTGGATCTTCAGCGCGAGGTCAACGACCTCGATGGCGTACGCGACTCCCGCGCAGAAGCCGCGCGGCGCGGCGAGGATGATCTGGTCCACGAAGGTTACTACGCTGGGGAGGGGGGAAGGCGTTGGGGCCTTGGGGCCTTGGAGCCTTGGAGCGTTGGGGCGTCGGGGCGTCGGGGCGTCGGGGCGTCGGGGCGTCGGAGTAGTTTCTCCTTTACCCTACTCTGGTTCGGCATTCCCCCTGCCCAACGCCTCAACGCCCCAACGCCATAACGCCCACCCCTACTCCCTCACCCAACCACCAGCGAAGCACCCGCGTCGATGTAGACCACTTCACCGGTGATGTGGTCGGCCATGTCGGACGCGAGGAAGAGGGCGAGGCGCCCGACTTGGCAGATGTCGCCCTGCTCGTGCCCAACGAGGGGCGCGCTGCCCTCCGGGTACTCCACGGGCACTTTGATCTGGTCTTGATGGCGCGACTCCGTGTTGTGATCGATGTTCGTCTCGATCGCGCCGGGGCAGATGGCGTTGATGCGGATGTTGAAGTGGCCCAACTCGACGGCCAAGATCTTGGTCATCGCCACCTGACCCGCCTTCGTCGTGCCGTACACCGTTGCGCCCGCGTTGCTGAACATGCGGGTGCCCTGGACCGACGAGGTGACGAGCTTGCCGCCCTGCTTCTTCAAGTGGGGGACGGCCGCCTGGATCGTGAGGAACGTCCCCTTCAGGTTCGTGTCCATCGTGCGGTCGTACTCTTCGGTGATCTCGTCGATGGGTGCAAACGCCGTTGATCCCCGCGTTCGCGAAGACGATGTCCAGCCGCCCGTACTTCGCGACCAACCCATCCACCGCCACAAGCTGCGCGCGGTTGCCCACGTCGGCCGTCAAGACCTCCGCCTCGCCCCCTTTGACCGGATCTCCTCGATGACCTCCCGCAGGCCGTCCTCCTTCAGATCGAGAACGCCGACCTTCGCGCCGTGCTCGGCGAAGACGAGCGCCGCCCGCTGCCGATGCCCGAGCCCGCGCCCGTGATGAGCGCTACCTTTCCCGTGAGATCGAGATCAGCCATTCACTACCTCTCCCCCGTTCGGGTGCAGGATCTGCCCGTCGAAAATCGCCCGTCCTCGCTTGCGAGAACACATGCTCGTTGCGATCTCGACCGGCTGCGCCGGACGGCCCTCGTGGGTCTGCTTGCCAAGCTCCCCCACCTTCTCCTCAGTGAAGGTGGAGGGAATGAGAGGGGTCCACACGGGGCCCGGTGCGACGCCGTTGACCCGGATCTTCCGCTCTTGGAGGCTCTTGGAGAGAGAGCGAGTGAACGCCACGATCGCGCCCTTCGTGGAGGAATAGTCCAAAAGCTCTGGAGAGCCTTTGTAGGACGTGACGCTCGTGGTGTTGATGATCGACGAGCCCTCCTTGAGATGGGGCATCGCGGCCTTGGTGAGATAGAAGAACGAGAAGATATTCGTGCGGAACGTCCGCTCGAGCTGCTCGGCGGTGATGTCCTCGATGCTCGACTGCGGATGCTGCTCCGCGGCGTTGTTCACGAGAACGTCTATCCCGCCGAGAGCCTTTACCGCCTGCACGACGGTTTGGCGGCAGACTCCCTCGTCGCCGAGGTCGCCGGCGATGACCTCGCAGCGCTTGCCCTGCGCCTCCACGAGCCGCTTGGTCTCCTGGGCGTCTTCGTGCTCGTTCAGGTACGCGATCGCCACGTCCGCGCCCTCCTTCGCGAACAGTATCGCGACGGAGCGCCCGATCCCGCTGTCGCCGCCGGTGATCAGGGCGGCCTTGCCACTCAGCTTGCCGCTGCCCCGGTAGTCGGGGCGGTCGTAGACCGGCTGCGGAGTCATCTCCGACTCGTGTCCGGGGCGTTGGTCTTGGTGTTGCGGGGGCTGGAGCCCCGCTTCCTGCTCTTGGTCCTGCATCCGTCTCTCCCTTGGTGCGTGCGCCTTTCCCGGCGCACAAGTGCGGGACTCTCCCGCACTTGTGCGGGTTCCTGCATCGGAACGGAATGGACAAACGTAGGACAAGGTGTAAGAACTGCCCGCAGGGGGAGCCGAGAGGCTGAGAGTTCCAGGCGCGAGACCCGTCCCGCGCCGGAGGATTACCCCTTGAACCTGATCCGGTTAGCACCGGTGTAGGGATTGTGGAAGCAGGCCTCCTGCCTGGGGAGGGGCCGTCTTCGCGATCTGCGATTGGTGGCTCTTCGAAGGAGGTCTCATGCAACATCGAACAACGAACGCCCAACGCCTTTCTGGCGGGGCCTTTACCCTCATCGAGCTTCTCGTCGTCATCGCGATCATCGCGATCCTGGCCGCAATCCTCTTCCCGGTCTTCGCGCAAGCGAAGGAGGCCGCCAAGAAAACCGCGTGCCTGAGCAACGGCAAGCAGATCGGCACCGCCGTCATGCTCTATCTGGGCGATTCGGACGACACGTACCCCATCCATTACGCCTACAACAGCCAACCTCCCGCCGGACAGCCGGGCCATAAGGGGGTCGAGGTGCTGCTCGCACCCTACATCCAATCGGGCGGCCAGCGAACCGACGCGGCGACGGGGCAGACCGTGACCGGGCTGATGGAGATCTTCAAGTGCCCGCTGGACGCGGGCGGGCCGTATACGTCGCAGGACGTGCCGGGGGCGAATACCTACTGGAAGGCTTACGGCAGCAGCTACCGCTTCGGGAAGTGCATGTTCACGGTCGCTCCGGGCGAGTCGAGCAGCAACAACTTCGTGCGCACGACGGGCTGGACCGTGAACGCGTCGGCGGTCGAGTTTCCCGCCGAGAGCCGGATCATCCGCGACGACATGCAGGGGTTCTTCGACGCGAAGGTCACCCCGGGGGCCTGCGCCCGCTACGGCTACGACTGCCCCCCGCCGGACAACTACTTCACGCGGTGGCACTCGCAAGGCGGCACGCTGATCTTCGCCGACGGCCACGCGAAGTTCTTCAGCAGCGCGGGCGGCTTCGACAACACCATCGTGAACCCCGAAGGCAACCGCTCCGGCGAGCCGCACCCGAAGAAGGGAAGCTGGTACTACGCGTGTGATTGATAGGGGACGTTAGGCGTTAGGCGTTGGGCGTTGGGCGTTAGGAGAAGGCGTGGGGCGTTGGGACTAGATTCCTCAATACCTGAACACCGAACACCTGAAGACCTCTGCGCCTAACGCCCAACGCCTTCTAACTGCCTCTCTCCCTCAAAGCGCGACGCTGAAGCCGACGTGCACCTAAGTATAAGCCTAGGACCGCCCTCGTCCCGAGCGCTTTTAAATCAGCCCTGGTTCTCAGTCGACTACGGCTCCAAACTTGCGCGTGCGGCGCTGGTAGGTGAGGACAGCCTCCAGCAGCTCCCGCTCCCCGAACTCGGGCCAAGTCACGTCGGTAACGACTAGCTCGCAGTAGGCGCCCTGCCAGAGCAGGAAGTTGCTCCAGCGCATCTCGCCCGCCGTGCGGACCATGAGATCCGGCTCGGGGTGGGTCGGGTTGTAGAGGTGCTGCGAGATCGTCTCCTCGGTGACTTCTTCGGCCGGGATTCCGGCGGCGGCGATCTTTCGCACGGCGTCGACGATCTCCGCGCGTCCGCCGTAGTTCACCGCGAGGGTGAAGGTGATCCCGGTGTTGTCCTTCGTGGTCTCGATTCCGTCCAGGAGCGCTTGGCGCAGCCCCGGCGGGAGCTCATGCAGCCGGCCCGCGACCGCCACGCGGACGTTGTTCGCGTGCATCGTCCGCAGCTCGTCTCGCGCCGCGCCCTCGATGAGCCGCATGAGCCCAGCAATCTCTTCCTGCGGCCGCCGCCAGTTCTCCGCGGAGAAGGCATAGACGGTGAGGTACTCGATCCCCAACTCGCTCGCCGCGAGCAACACGCCCCGCAGCGCCCGGTACCCCTCTCGGTGCCCGAGGAGCCGGCCAAGCCCCTTCCGCTTCGCCCAACGGCCGTTGCCGTCCATGATGACGGCGAGATGGCGGGGAAGGGAGGAGAGGTCGATGCCGAGGGAGAACGCCTCGCGTTGCGTGGCGTTTTGGCGTTGGGCGTTGGGCGTTGGGCGTTGGGGGAAGGGGTCCTGCATGCTTTCCTGTCCAGCCTACAAGCTGTCGTCCGCCTTGTACAGTTCCCGCTCCTCCCGGACGGCAGTCCCTTTGGTGGAAGCTCGCCGGTAGTTGATGAGGGCGTTCAGTTGCTTCGTGGCATATGAGAGTTTCGCAACTTGTGCGTCCGCATCCTCTTGTTCGATGAGGCGTCGCTTAGCCGCCCGACGAATCCAAACTCTAGCCTCTCGGGCAGATGCACGAGAGATGACGAAGAAGCGCACGGCGTCCGCATCTCCAAATCGTCCGTCGCCTTCGACGAGGTTAGCTCCCACACTATCCGCCGAGCGGACAAGCTGCGAGCCAAGGACCTCGCGGTCAAACGGCTTCCACTTGGCCACCTGCTCCCAAGCCCAGTCCGACACCTCCTCAAATATCTGGAACAGCTCCAGATCTTCCATCGGCTGATGTTCCAACTGTCCCTCCCTAACGCCCAACGCCCAACGCCTACCGCCTCAACGCGCAACGCCTCACACCGTCAACAACTCCGCGTCCTTCTTCCTCCCCAGTTCGTCCGCCTGTTCCACATACCGGTCGGTTAGCTTTTGGATGCTGGTTTCGTGACCGCGGAGGTCGTCGGCGGTGATCTCTTTTTCTCCAGGGCTTTGAGCGCGTCCATCGCGTCGCGGCGGACGTTGCGGATGGCGACGCGGCCCCTGCTCGGTGCGGCCGTGGACCTGCTTCACCATATCGCGGCGGCGGTCCTCGGTCATCTGGGGAAGTTCAGGCGGATGCCGGTGCCGTCGTTGACGAGGTTGATGCCGAGATCGCTCTTGAGAATCGCCCCGCTCAATGGCGGGGACCATCGGCAGTCGTAGGCTGGATAAGGATCTGGCGTGCCTCGGGCACGCTGACGTTGGCGATCTGGGTGATCGGCGTCTCCAGAACCGTAGTAGTCCACGTGCACCCGCTCGAGCACGGCAGGGCTGGCCCGGCCGGTGCGATAGCTGGCGAAGTCGTGGCTCATGGCGTCCAGGGCCGCCTTCATTCGGTGCTCGGCATCTTGCAGGATTGCGTTTACTCATCTAGTCTCCTCCGACCAGGGTGCCCTCGTCTCGCCTCCGGTGACCGCACGGAGGAGGCTGCCCTGCTTGTTGAAATCTAGCACGATCAGCGGCAGTCGGTGCTCGCGGCACATGTGAAGGCGGTCTGATCCATCACTACGAGCCGCTGAATCGCTTCGCTGTAGCTCACGGTGTCGTAGCGGACGGCGTCCGGGTGCTTTCGGATCCTTGTCGCTGTACCCGTCCACCTTGGTCGCCTTCACTAGCACGCCTGCTTCGATCTCCAGCGCCGCACCGCGGCGGTGTCGGTGGTGAAGTACGGATTGCCCGTGCCGGCGGCAAAGACCACGGCGCGATCCTTCTCAAGTGGCGGACGGCGCGACGACGAATAAAGCTCTCGGCGACCTGCGCCACGGGGATCGCGCTCTGCAGCCGCACCGAACCCCCGCCCGCTCCAGCGCGGACTGCATCGCGAGCCCGTTCATGAGCGTGCCAAGCATTCCCATCTGATCCGCGACCGTCCGCTCGATGCCGCCTTCCGAGGAGAACGTCTCTCCACGCACGAAGTTGCCGCCGCCGACGACGATCGCCACTTGCACGCCCGCCTGGCGAACATCCGCGATCTCCCGCGCAATGTAGTTCAAAACCTCCGAGTCCAGCCCAAACCCCTGATCCCCGCCAGCGCCTCGCCGCTGAGCCCGGTAAGCACGCGGAGAAGGGGCGGCGAATCATGGGCGCCCTCCGCGGCGGGCGTTGGGCGTTGGGCGTTGGGCGTTACAACGCCTTTTTCCAACGCCCAACGCCCAGCGCCCGCCCTCACCCTACTCCCCCACCGCCAGCCGCGTCACCGCGACGATTTTGGCTCCGCCGGCCTGCCCTCGTTGAGGTACTGGGACACGCTCTTGCCGGGGTCCTTGTAGTAGGGCTGCTCCGGAGCACACGACGCGCTTCATGTACTCCTTGTTGATGCGGCCCTGGGCGATGTTGCGGGCGATGTTCTCGAACTTGCCCTCGTTGATCGCGCTGGGTCTCAACCTCCATCTCGGCGTCGATCTTGTCCTGGGGACCTCGTCTTTCGTGAACTCCGGCGGGAACGCGACGGCCTGAATCGCCACCTGACGCGCGGCCTCCTTGACGGAGTCGCTCTCGCCCGGGAACCTCGACCACTACCGCCTTCGTCCGGTCGTGGTGGACGTAGGTCGCGAGGCGTTCTCCGTCACGAGGTGCCGGGCCTGCGTGACCTGGATGTTCTCGCGGATCTTGCCCACGGCTTCCTCGGTGAGCGCCTTCATCGTGTGCTCCACCCCCGCCACCTCCTCCTCGCGGAGAAGCTCGGCGATGTCTTGGGCGAGACGGATAAAGTCCTCGTTGCGCGCGACGGGGTCCGTCTCACCTCAGCTACGACGGCGCCGACCTCCGGCCGTCGGCGGTGGGGGCAGGGCGGCGACGCCCGCGCTGGTCTCGCGGCCCGCGCGCTTGCCCGCGGCGGCCTTGCCCTTCTCGCGGAGGATGTTTTGGCGCGGTCGACGTCACCTTCGGCCTCCTCAAGGGCCTGCTTGCATTCCATCATGGGTGCGCTCGTCTCGTCCCGCAGGCGCTTGACGTCCGCAGCGGTGTAATTCGCCATCTTCGGTTTCTCCAGTCCTGTAAGCTTTTTTGCTTCGTCGTAGACGCCGCCCGCCTCCGCCAAAGCGGCCTCGCACCACTTCGGCGGAGGCCCCCGTTTTCTCGGCGGAGGCCGGGCGGCGTCAGGTTCCAAACTAGCCGCTCGTTTCCTGATCGGCCCCGAGGCCTTCAGCAGCTCCGCGTCGATCGGCGGGACGTAGTCGAGCGACCCCGTCGTCCTCGCTTCCACCATTTCGCCGTCCTCGCCCAGCGTGCCCTCGGTGAGGGACTCGGGGAGCGGGCGCGCTTCGAGGATCGTCTCGCACACTTTCGACGTCACGAGGCGGATCGCGCGGATCGCGTCGTTGCCCAGGATCACCACATCGGCGTCGTCCGGGATCGCAGTTCGTGTCCACGATGGCGACGATGGGGATGCCCAGCTTGCGGGCCTCCAGCACGGCGATGGACTCCTTGTTTCAGGTCAACGATGAACATGCACTGAGGCATGGCGGACATGTTGCGGATGCCGCCGAGGAAGCGCTGGAGCTCGTCCCGCTCCTCGCGCCGCTTCAGGGCCTCCTTCTTGGGGAGCCGCTCCAGGTACCCCTCCTGGTCCATCCGGTCGAGCTCCTTGAGCCGGCCGACACGGGCCTGGATGGTTTTCCAGTTCGTGAGGGTCCCGCCGAGCCACCGCTCCGCGATGTAATACTGGCCGCTCTTCTCGGCGGCCTCCTTGATGGCGGCCTGCGCCTGCTTCTTCGTGCCGACGAAGAGGATGTTCCCGCCGTCCTCTACGATCTTGCGCACGTACTCGAGGGCATCCTCGAACAGCTTGATCGTCTGGTGCAGATCGATGATGTAGATGCCGTTGCGCGCGCCGTAGATATAGCGCTTCATCTTGGGATTCCAGCGGCGGGTCTGGTGACCGAAATGCACGCCGGATTCGAGCAGCTCTTTCATGCTGAGCTCAGCCATGTGTCGTAACCTCCAGGTTGTATCCTCCGGGCCGGTCTGATTTTCGCGCTTGGGATGCCCGTGAGGGGACCTGGGGGCGCGACCGTGCCCGTGTGTCGTTGTAGCGAGGGGGAAGTGTACCCGGCGGGTGCCCTCCTCCTTCCGCGCAAGCTAATCGCGCGGAAGAGGATGTGGACGGGGCCACAGGTCGTTTAGATGGATGCAGACGCGGACGCGAGTCATGGCGGCGCCTCGTGCGTCCGTTCCTTCGTGGCCCAGGTTCCACGCTACCGCCGGGGGCGCAGGGCTATTATCGGAGTAATGGTCGGCCCACGCTTCCGTCAACCGCGATACAGCGGACACACCCGCGCTAACGCTATAGGGCATCATTCGTAAATGCGCGGCGAGGAGCTGACGCCTTGGCTCATACGCTACGCATACGAGCGGGCGGTGTTCCCCATGACCCTCGAAGACGGTTCGGTGGGGTGGTTCCAGCCTCACTGCCGGTGCCTCTTCCCCATTGAGGGGATCCACGTGAGCCGGTCCTTGCAAAGGACGATCCGAAAGGGGACGTTCGAGGTGCGGTTCGACACCGCCTTCGAGGAGGTTATGCGGGGGTGCACGCGTCCCGAAGACAACTGGATCAGCGAGCACTTTATCCAGGTCTACAGCCACATCCACCGGGAAGGGTGGGGGCACAGCGCGGAGTGTTGGCAGGACGGCCGCCTCGTCGGAGGCGTGTACGGAGTCGCCCTCGGCTCCTGCTTCTGTGCCGAGTCGATGTTCCACCGCGAGACGGACGCCTCCAAGGTGGCCCTGCGGGCGCTGGTGGAGAAGTGCCGCGAACTCGGGTTCACCGTTTTCGACGCCCAGATCACCAATCCGCACCTGGAGTCCCTCGGCTCGTTCGAGGTGCCGCACGGGACCTACATGCAAATGCTCGCTGAGGCGCTGAAGCGCAAGACGCCGTGGAGCGTAGAGTGAGGCGTGATCCGTGAGACCCCCGGAGAAAACAGCCCGCGGAAGCTCGATCTGCCCGACTTGGAGAAGAGCCTGGCGTGGTGCGCGCGAACCGGCGATATGCGCTCCGCGCGGGCCGTCCTCAGGCTGCTCGACGAGCAAACCAAAGCCCGAGAAGGGAGCGGCTTTGGGTACCTGGTGGCTGGGTTATTCTTCGTGGCCGCCGTAGCATGCCTTCTCATCCCGGAAGGGACGCTCCTTCCTCCGGGCTCAGGGCGCCTTCTCGGCGCCATTCTGTTCGGATCGCTCGGCGCGGTCTCTAGCTATGTCACCTTGCGTCATCGGCATGTCGCGCGGATTGAACACGAGGACGGACGGCGCCTCCGCCGCAAGGCTTGCCAGACTCTCGAGGAGATCGTGGAGTCTCCTCGCTTCGCCCCCGAGCTGTTGGACGCGCATGAGAAGGAAACCGTCCGCCTCCTCCTTCGAGAGGTCCCCGGCTCGAGTTCCACGCTGGCGCGCCTCCTGGGGCTAAACCCGTGAGACCGGAGTTGGAGGGGAAAGGAGGCGGATTCGGGCGGTACGCCGGGCTGTCCTTGGCGGAGCTTCGGGACCGGTTCGAGGCATGCGCCGCCGATCCGTCGCACCGGTCGGTCTCGGCGGTGCTGCGGATCGCGCGGGAGCAGTTGGAGGCGCGCGGCGGACTCGGCACCCATCGCTGGATTCCGATTCTAGCCGGGGTGGCGCTCCTCCTCAGCCTGGGCGCGCCCCGGGTACTGCCGCCGCGGTTCGCGGATGGCGTGCGGGCGGCCCAGTTCGGGAGTGCGGCGGCGCTTCTCCTCGCGCTGGTGTCTTTCTTCTCCGTGCGCCATTCCACGCGGGCCGCCATTGTCCAGGAGCGGGCGATCCGCGAACTGGCGCTCGACACGCTCCTGCGCATCACCGCCGACCCGGGCTTCCGCCCCAAGCCACTGGATCCCGGCCACGTCCGCACCCTGCGCGAGCTCCTGCGCCGCACGGGACGGGGGGATGAGGCGCTCCGTCGGCTGCTCGCGGACTGAGGCCCGAACGGAAAGTGCGAGGTTCCCGGCAAAACCCCCAGCATTCCGGCACGTCGGAACTCCCGACAATATGCACAGGTCCCTGAAAGCTCGGGGACGTCAAGGAGCGCAGGAAAGACGGTGGGCAAGAACCTAAAGATCGTGCGGTTGCTCGAACCGGAGCTATGTCTGGAGTGCCGGTTCGCGGACATCGCCGAAGTCGAGACGGAGAGCGGCAATCATCAGCGGATGATCCACTGCCGCCGCCGGGACTGCGACAACTGGGACATCGTCGACGCCGAGTCGGCGAAGAGCCTGCGAATCGAGCGCCTCGACGAAGCCGCCTAAACGTACTACCCGACCCGTTGTAAGATAACGGGGGATGGCCATTCGGCACGAGGAGGGGGAAAGCTACGACTTCCGGCAGGGCATCTGGGTCCGTCCCGACTTCCTGAGCCCCCGGCACCCGCTTTTCGCGGGCGAAGCGCCGGAACTTCCGCCATTGGGGCGGTGGGTCGAGGGCGTCCCTGCCTTGCCATCGGCTTGGTCCGTCACCCGTTGGGCGCACGCCGCTCGCTGGGCGTTGGCGATGCTCGCCACCTCGGTCAGCGGCATTGGGTTTGGGCTGTGGGGTGGGTTCCTGGCCAACCGGGGCTTTGTCGTCGTGGGTGCCTACGGGACCGTCGCCAGCCTCATCACCCTTATCCTTCTTGCCGGCAAGGCCGATGGAAGGAAAAGCGCGACGGAGGCGGACGAGGCGCTCCTGGAAGATCCGGAGGACGAGGCGACGTGCCTCGTCGAGATGGCCGTGATCCAAGACGGCGTGGTCACGGGCATCGACCGGGGAGCCGCGTGGTTCGAGCGGGGCTGCCTCCTCTTCTCCGGACGCCGCACGTCTTTTGTCGTGGGAACCGAAGACCTCCTGCCCAAGGGGAAGCGCGAGCCGCCGCCGGAGTCTGCCTGGATCGCAAACGTATCCCACCTCCCTCTGCGCCACCCGAAGCGCGATGTGCGGATTCGCCTCACGCCTCTCGCCCATGCCGCCGACCCGAACGGGAAGTCGGCGCTGAAGTTCGAGCGGACGCTGCGCCACTTCAAGGAGCGCAGCGGGAAGACCGGGCTCAACCGGCAGTACCCTCCGCTCGCTCCCGATCCGCAGAGGGAAGCCCCTCAGGACCTGTCGCTCGGGTTGCGCCTCGCGCTGAGCTCCCTCCTTTTGGGTGTGCTCATCCTGGTCGAGTTCGACCAGCGACGGAGAGGGCTCCCGTCGGCCGTGGTTCCTCTCGGGACGGATTTCGTGGTCGGCACCGGAATCCTCTTCTCGGAGACGGGCCTGACCAGGAAGCGCAAGACGTACCTCAGCATCCAAGAGGATGAGCCGAACCCTCCGGGACCCGTTGCCAAGTCGCTGTCCCCCACCGACGGGAGGCCACGGTGAGGTTGGTGTCGAGCCGCTCAGACTCTTCGGCTGTCCCTCACCGCAGCCTTCGGGCGGAAGAAACACCCGAGCTGCCGCCTCTCGGAAGTTGGGTCGAAAGAGCCGGCAGCAGATCCCGCTGGTTCCTGCCGAGATGGGTCCGGGAATACGCAACCATCTCTTTCGGTTTGGGGGTGGTCCCCGGCATCCTCTTTTATTCGGTGGCGCAGCGAACGGAGGAGGGTCGCTACGGATGGATTTTAGGTCTCGCCGTCTTGGCCCTAGCCTTCGCCGGGCTCGTTGCACTGCTCGACAATGCGGATAAGAGCAAGCGGTTGACGGAGGCGGATAAAGCTCTCCTCGAAGACCTGGAGGACTGGACGACGCACCTCGTCGAGGTGAAGATTTACCAAGATGGCGTGCTCACCGGTACGGACCGAGGGGCAGCCTGTTTCGACGAAGGCTGCCTTATCTTCTCCGGACACCAGACTTCCTTCGTCGTTGGCGGGGAGGACATTCCTCCGAGGGGAAGGCGCCAGCCACCGCCCGGGCTCTTCACCGCCAACGCCGATCACATGCTTCCTTTGCGTCACCCGAAGCGCGACGTCAGACTCGACTTCACGACTTTGGAGCGGCCCGGGGATCGTGAAGGCAACGCGGAAGTGAGATTCGAGCGGGCACTCGACCTGTTCTTGGAGCATGCGCCAACGAGCCGTCTGACCCGGCAGTACCCCCCGCTCGCTCTCCATCCCGATAGGAAGGTTCCCGGCGTCGTGTCCTTCCGGGCGAGGAGGACGATGGCCGTCCTCTTGGTGGGGCTCTTCGGTGTGTTCTTCGGGGCCTACCTTGGCGCCGGGGGCAACATCAAGTCGGCTTTCATCGTGCTCCCTTTCCTCACCGTCGACGTCGCGCTTCTGCTGGTCGAATCCCGCTCTGGGGAACGGCGGAAACTTCTGCGCATCCAGTCGGAAGAGCCCAATCCGGCTGCCACGGCCCTGACCCCGCCGATCCCACGCCCCCCTCGGAGTCCGACATGAGCGTGCAGTTCGAGTATCGGATTCAGCAAGAGCCGCCCCGGTTCGCGGGGTGGTTCGCGGATCCGGACGGGAAGCTCCGGCGGCGCGAGGAGCGGCGCGCGGTTTGGGCGTACGCTTGCCGGCACGTGTGGTGGGCGATCCCGGCCTCCGCCTTGGCCTTTTCATTGCTGACGGCTATGATCGATGGCCCTCAGCCGAAGCTCACGCACGCTTTGATCTCTGTTGGCATCCTCGCCCTGCTCGCCGCCCGCGTTCTCGCGGTGATGGTATCCGCGAGGGTGGGGGCCGAAGGGGAATCGGGGAGGGCGCTGCTGGAGGATCCGAGCGAGCGGAATGCCTGGCCGGTCGAGATAACGATCGTTCAGGAGGGGGTGGTGACCGGCAGGGACCAGGGGGTGGCGTGGTTCGAGGATCGGGCCTTCGGCTTCAGCGGAGGGGCGACCTCGTTTCTGCTCACAGACAAGGATCTGATCACTTGGCACCGTACGGAGGGGTCGGGGTGGCTCGCCCCTCCGCTGGGCCCCAATTACCGCCTCCTCCTCTGGACGCACTTACGCCCCTACGGCCGCTCCGAAGGGATGGAGCTGCGGGTTCGCCACCTGCGCATATCTGGACTGAGCCGCTCCGAGTTCGAAGACGGTATGAGGAGAATGAGCCAGCCGGGCACGCTCCAGGTCGAGCCTCCGCGCTCCTTGCGAGGCCAACTCCCTCCCCTCGAGATCGGGCCCGGCGCCCCCTCTCCCTCGAGTCTGGCCTGGAGTGGAAGGTTGCGGTACCTGACCTCCATAGCCGTTGTTGGTGGCGGGATCAGCCTCGCCATCTTCCTCATGAGCCGAGACATCGTCTGGGCCGGGTCTCTGGTCCTTCTCTCCCTGGCGAGATTTTTCCCCCTTTCGAAGAGTTTGCTCGAGGCGGAAAAGAGGTTCCACGATGCCCACGTCCTGAGGATGATGAGGGCGAGGGACCAGGGACAAGAAATCGCTCGCCTGGGAGCGGTGGCGAGCCCAGCCGGGAGGAAGCCGTGAATATCGGGCAGGAGGAGTGCGAGAAGCTGCGCAGAGGAGGGAGTCCGGGCATTTCTCTGTATTCTTTCAGAGGAGATTAGACGATGGTCGAGCAGCAATCCGAGCGTGAGCCGCAGAGCCAGGACCAGACGACGCCGCTGGAGATGCTCGCCCAACTCCTCCCGCCGGTACGTGCGAGCGGGGAAGTCGGCCCGCGTGTCGCCAAGTGGAACCTGAGCCGGGGGGAGGCCGCCCGACTTCGGAAGCAGGATCGCCGGGCACTCTGGCGGCGGTGGTGGAAGGAAAGCTGGTTAAGCGGGCTCTTGAGCGGAATCGGGTTCATCTTCGTGCCGCTCCTCCCCTGGGCGTTTGCGGCGGCTCCGGCGGGGGAACTGTTGACGCTTGTCATTGGCTACGAGGCGTTCGTCTTCCTGCCGGCCCTCCTCATGGCCAAGATGAACTGGGCCTCGGTACGATCCGAGTTGCTCCCTTCCGACGAGGCGGCCCTGGAAGATGGAAGCGAGCGTGGCTCTGCGACTTGCGGATCATTCAGGACGGCGTAGTGACCGGCGAAGACCGCGGCGTCGTCTTTTTGAGCCGGGAGCGATGGGGTTCCAGGGGCGGCTGACCTCTTTCGTGGTGACGACGGAGGAGATCGACCCCACCCACGAGACCTCCCTCCGCTTCCTGCGCCGCGTTCCGGGGTTCACCTCCGCCACAGCCTGAGCCTCCGCACCTGCCCTGGAGGCCCCGGCGAGCGGCGCAACGTTTGGCTTTCCATGGAGGTCGCGCAGCTGCAGTGGCCTCGATGGGAACCGCTCGACGGCCTTTCACGAGGCGTTCGAGAAGTTCCGGGAGGAGCGCCATCCCGCAACGCTCGAAGGTGGGCTGCCGCCCTGGCCGTCGGCCCGACGACTCCGACCGCGCCCACCGTGGCCGCGGTGGGCAACCTGGGGTCCTGGCCACCGTCGGCGCCGTGATCGTCGCGTGGACCGGCGTCGGCTTCGCCGGCATCTTGCCCATGGAGTCGTGGCAGGTCTGGGGCCCCGTGCTGGGGTCTCGCGCTCTGGATGCAGCGCGGGCGGCGGCACGCCGCGGGTTCTGGCTCAGGCGGAGGCGGAGGATCATGGAAACGGTCTCCTCGTCGCCCGGTCGTCTGCGACACGCGCTTGTCGTGCGTACTACGATCGGCCTCATCGGTGTGCTGATGATCGGCATGGGCGGGCTCGTGGGGATCGGGGTCTCTGGGGCCTCGGAATTTGGCTTAGCGTCGAATCGTCGGCTCTGTTTGTGCTGGCGATGACGTTCGGCCTTTGCCTGGGTTGGGTGGGATACCTGCTCCTCACGTACGGCATCCAGTCGGAGAGGAAGACTAAGGGTGTGAGAATCTCGGTCCCCTCTTTGCTCCGGACCCCCTCGCCCGTTCTGCTGAAACCCGCCCTCCGTGTTGGTTCTGCTAGAAGCTCTTAGCCGGAACCGCGTCCAGCGTCCTCGCCCAGTCACCGAACGCCGCCTGCGCGGCGCGGAGCTGGCTCCGCGCCGCACGCCCTTGTCCCGCGTCTCGATCTCCGGCTCGGGGAAGAGGCCCCAGTTGATGTTCATGGGCGCGAACTCGCGCGGCGTCGTGTCCTGCAGATGCGAGACGAGCGATCCGTAGGCGCTCGCGCGCGGCGGCGCCTCCATCGGCGGCCCCTGCGCGCGCCGCGTGGCCGCGATTCCCGCGTAGACGCCCATCGCGGCGGACTCGACGTAGCCCTCGACGCCCGTGAGCTGGCCCGGCGACGAACAGGTTCGGCAGCTCGCGCATCTCCAGCCAGGGCTCGAAGACGCGGGGCGACTCGATGTAGGTGTTCCGGTGGATGACGCCGAAGCGGACGAACTCCGCGTTCTCCAGACGGGACCATGCGGAATACGCGCTTCTGCTCGCCCCACCAGGCGGTTCTGGCAGGCGACGAGGGTAAAGCGTCTTCTCCCGGTTCTCCGGGCGGAGCTGGAGCGCGGCGTACGGGCGACGTCCCGTGCGGGGTCGGTGAGGCCCACCGGCTTGAAGTTGCCGAAGGCGAGGGAGCGCTCGCCGCCTTCCGCGATGGCCTCGATGGGGGTGCAGCCCGCGAAGTACTTGATCTTTTCCAGGGTTTCGTCTTCGGCGTTGACGCCGTGCGGCGTGCGCGTTCTGCCGCTACCAGCTCGCGGACGAAGGACCCGTAGCTTTCTTTGTCGAAGGGGCAGTTGAGGTAGTCGTCCCCCTCGCCCTTGTCGTAGCGGCTCTGGGCGAAGACGACGGTCCTGTCGAGCGTCGAGGCGTCTACGGTGGGGCTGACCGCGTCATAGAAGTAGAGGTGGCTTCGCCCGGTGAGGCTGGCCAGCCACTCGGCGAGCGCGGGGCTGGTGAGCGGGCCGGTGGCGACGATCAGCGGTCCCGCCTCCAGCGCGGCCGGCACGAGGCCCGGCGTGAACTCCTCCCGCATGACTCTGATGAGCGGGTGCCGCTCGATCCGCTCCGTCATCGCGGCCGCGAAGGCGTCGCGGTCCACCGCCAGCGCCTCTCCGCCCGGCACCGCGTGCTCTTCCGCCGTCGGCAGGACGATCGAGCCGAGCGCCGCCATTTCCCCCTTGAGCTGCCCCGCGGGGGAGGTGGCGAGCTTCGACTTGAACGAATTCGAGCACACCAGCTCCGCAAGGTGCCCGGTGCGGTGCGCGCCGGTCATCTTGTGCGGCCTCATCTCGTAGAGCCTCACCCTCTCGCCCCGCGAAGCGGCGGCCCACGCGGCCTCGACTCCGGCAAAGCCACCTCCGACGACGGTGATCATGGGGGAAGTTTACTACCGGAGATTGTAGATTTTAGATTGGAGATTGTAGATTTCGGAGGGGGGAGGGCTTCCGAAGGGCGAGAGCGCGTAGTCCGAAATCTACAATCTCCAATCTAAAATCTACAATCTCCGGCTCCTACGGCGACTGCAGCTTGAACGCGACCGCGTCGCCCATTTCCGTCGTCGAGACGAGGCGGGTGCCCTTCTCGAAAACGTCGGCGGTCCGCAGGCCCGCCTCCAGCGCGTGCTCGACCGCCTGCTCGATGCGTACGGCGGCTTCCTCGTCGCTGAAGGTGTAGCGCATCATCATCGCGGTGCTGAGGATGGCAGCGATGGGGTTGGCGCGACCCTGGCCTTCGATGTCCGGCGCGGAGCCGTGGACGGGCTCGTAGAGGCCGTAAGTGTTGCCTCCCCGGGGATCGCCCAACGAGGCGGAGGGGAGCAGGCCGAGGGATCCGGTGGTCATGGAAGCCTGGTCGGAGAGGATGTCGCCGAACATGTTCTCCGTGAGAATCACGTCGAACTGGGACGGATCGCGCACGAGCTGCATGGCGCAGTTGTCGACGAGCATGTGCGTGACCTTGATCTCCGGGTGCCGTGCGGCGGTCTCCGTAACGACCTCGCGCCATAGTCGAGAGGTCTCCAGCACGTTCGCCTTGTCCACGCTCACGATCTCGCGCCGTCGCGCCCGGGCGACGTTGAAGGCGCGCGCGGCGATCCGCTCGACCTCGTGGCGCGTGTAGACGCAGGTGTCGATCGCCGTATTCCCGTCGTCCCGCCGCCCGCGCGGCTCGCCGAAGTAGATACCGCCGGTGAGCTCGCGCACGACCATGAGGTCCACGAGTCCTCTTGCGCCCTTGAGGGGGCTGGCTTTCAGCAAGGGACGGAGGGTGCGCGCCGGGCGGAGGTTGGCGTAGAGCCCGAGCTCCCTTCGCAGGCGGAGAAGGCCGCCCACCTCGGGCCGCAGTTCGACGGGCTGGATATGGTCGTACCGCGGGCCGCCGACCGCGCCGAGCATGACGGCGTCCGCCTTCCGGCACAGCTCGAGCGTTCCATCGGGCAACGGAGTTCCGCAAGCGTCATAGGCGGCCCCGCCGATCAAGGCGGGCTCGAACTCGAACGAGACTCCTGTCGCCTCCAGCGCCTTAACCGCCTCGGCGATCACTTCACGTCCAATCCCGTCACCCGGCAGTACCGCGACCTTCCTGGTCATGTCGGGGAATTATGGCCGTTCCCCGACACGAAGGTGGCTAGTCGCCCTTCTTTCGGCTCTTCTTCGTCTCTTCGACCTGCTTGCTGGACTCCTCTTTCTTGGCCTTGATCTCTTTCTTGTCAACGGCGGGGTGCTGCTTATGCTGCCCCTGGTTCTGGTCCGCCGGTCCGTCTGGGTTCGCTTGTCGACTTCTTCCCACGAGAAAACCTCCTGTGGACCCTGCGGGCCCCGTTCTCCTTTGACCGGGCGACGATGCAGAGGTTCCTGCGCGGTGCCCCGCTTGGGTGAGGGAGGTGAATAAGGATGACAGAGGTGAGGGAGGTGACTCGAGGGGCCAGCCTTCCCGATCACCGCCGTCGGCTGGGCGGGCGCGACATCCGCGAGGCGAAGAAGACGCAGGCCAGCCCCGGCAGCAGGAACGCCCCCAAAAAGGCGGTCATCAGGAACCAAGGGAACCGCGCGAGCAGAAACCCCAGCCCGCCGCCGAGCGGGGCGAGAAGGACGTTGCAGAAGCCCAAGAGACAGCCGTCGTTGGGCGTGCCGAAGTGCCGCCCGAGGGCCGACGCCACCCAGAAGAAGAACCCGGCGCACGCGAGCACCGTGACCCCGAGAACCCAATACGCCCCCCCGTGCGCCAGCCAATCGTTCGGGGTCATCGGGTGGCTCGCTGGCGAGCGCTGCTCCAAGCCCAGTCCTCCGGAAGCGAGCAGAGCTTGGCCTTCACCGGGTTCATGTGGATGTATTCGACCGCGCTGGCGAAGTGACTTTCACTGCGAATATAACGATCGAAGCTCTCCTTCTCCCAGAACTGCGTCGCCGGGAGCGCCCCCGGGAGCGCCCGCGTCCCGCGGGCAACCATGTCAAGAATCTTCCGCGCTTCATGCGCCGTATACGACTTCAGCGAGTGAAGGATCCGTCCGAGCGCATGATCCGGCCCGGGCGTCAAAGCGCGTGAACGTGGTTCGACATCACCACCCAAGCGTGAAGCACGTATCGTTCGCCATGGAAGTGGATCAAGGCTTCTTGCAACAAAGCACCCAATCGAGGGTCCGCGAGGTGGCAGGCGCCATGGCTCTGGTCGAGCCAAGCTTCCATCCGCTTCCGCTCCTTGGCTCCCGCCTCGTCATTCGGGAACCCCTTAAGCTCCTCGCGCCAGACGAGAAGGATCGCCTTGGAGAGAGAGTCGGCGAGTCGGAAGGTGACCATCTGGGGAATGTCGCCGCCGTCGAAGTGGGGGAGGTAGCCGCGGGTGTACCAACCTCTCGGCTCGCTCATGGTGGGAAGGATAGCGTGTACGCGGGGGTCGTGCGGCTCTCTTTGCACGCGGGACGCGTGCGCTGCCAGCGTCTCGCGGCTTGGATCGCACGCGTGACGCGTGTGCTCCCCGCGTCCGTTAGGGCGGGGTCGCGAGGTGATCCGCCAGCATCCTCAGGACCTTGCCACGGTGGCTGACCTCGTGCTTCTCCGCAGCGGTTAAGTCCGCCATCGTGCGGCCCAGCTCGGGAAGAAGAAGATGGGGTCGTAGCCGAAGCCGCCCGCGCCACTGGGAGCTTCGGCGATGCGGACCCTCACAGGTCGCCTCGAAGACCTCCGTCGATGCTCCTCCCGGGCCTGTGAGAGCGATGCAGCAGCGGAAGCGGGCGGCTCGGCCCGCCTCGGGGACGCCTTTCAGCAGCTCGAGGATCTTGGCGATCTTCACGTCGAAAGCGGTGTCCTCCCCCTCGAACCGCTTCGACTTCAAGCCGGGCGCGCCGCCCATGGCGTCGATCTCCAGCCCGGCGTCGTCGGCCAGCGACCATTCGCCCGTGAACTCGGCGGCGGACTCCGACTTGATCCGCGCGTTGCCCGCGTAGGTCTCCCCCGTCTCCTCCGGCTCGGGCGCGCCGTCGTAGTCGGCGAGGGTCTTCAACTCCAGCTCCGGAAATCGAGCGGAGAGGATCTGCACCATCTCGCCCGCCTTCTTGCGGTTGTGGCTGGCAATCACGAGGGTTTGCATGCGGCTACTGGGAACGTCTCGAAGTGGGGCCGAAGAGGATGATGTCGGGAAGTTTAACCAGTCCCGCCACGAAGGCGGCCACGATGAGCAGAGGCAACTGGACGAACAAGAAGAGAACCCACTTCAGAGGGCCGGTCCCCTTGTCCTCGATCGCCAGCTTAGGAAAGGGCCGGGAGTGCCAGTAGGAGCCTTTCCGCCATCCTTCGCCCGAAGCCCAGGGTCGGTCGGAGGCGCCGGGTTGAGGCGGGCGAACTCTTCGGCAGCCGCCCTGGCTTGCCGCTCGCCCAGGCTCTCCGTCCTCTCCACAAGCTTGCCGCTCTCATCCCAAGTTAGGGGCCGATCCGACATCCAGAACCTCTGCGACTAGGGTAGCACGATCTTCGGCGCGCCGGAGGGCTCGGGAGGAGGGGCCGTCTGATCGAACGAGTAACCGCCTCGTTCTTCCAGTGAAAGATACTGCCCATTCAGACGAGGCGCCTGCCGCGTGTACTGGCAAAACCCGCTCCCGAAGAACTGGATGCTGCCCTCGATGCAGTCGAAGGACCACCGCCACTCGGTGCCGCGTCCCGTAGCCTCCGTGTTTCGAGGCGTCCGGGGTTCGGACCGCTCAACGCCCAAGATGAGAAATGAGCCGAAGGAGCCGAGCTGAAGATCCAGGCTGTGGACGTCGTGGAAGACGAGGGTAGAGGGCGCGACCCAATGCCGGTAGTAGACCTCTCCGGGGGCGGGGTCCACCCACTCGAACATGTAGTCGATATCAAAGCTTAGTTGCTCCTCCCCGGGCCCGAACGCCAAGGCGTGGACATGGACGTCGTGCCAGCCCATTCGCTCGAAGTCAGCCTCCGTCCAGACCCACTTCTCTAGCCGATAGCTTGGGGCATGCTCAGTACCCGAAGAACGACTTGCCCCACTCCACGATCTTGCGCCGGATCAGGCGTCGCGCCCGGGGATCGACGGTCCGGACCACGACCCACTCGGCCGGGCGGTCGCGGGGCACGTCCGCTTGGAACTTCGGGTCCTTTAGCCGATCCGCCCGCTGGATCCACACCGTCTCCGTCGGGCGCCGCCGAAAGAGGATCGACCCGTCGGGGTGAGCCTCCCGTTTCCACCCACGCTCGGCCTTGAGCTCCTTGTCCGCCTTGGCCTGGAACTCTTTCAGATCCGCCTTCAGGAAGTAGATTCTCGCCTCCCGTCCCCGCGAGCCGCCGGGAACGGGGTCGGTGGTGATCCGCTTGGGCGACTCATTGCCCAGGAACCCGAAGTTCCTCGGCGTCGCTGCGAACATCGCTCCCGCACTCAGGGCCATCACCAGGACCAAAACGACGAGCGATCCCAGCACGACCTGACGAAACTTCATGCTCGGTGCAACGCCGGTCACCCGTACGGTGTTCCAGCCGGCTACCCTCCCAAGGCTTCTCGTTGCGCCGCGACTAATTCGTCGCAGCCCTTCTTTGCGAGCTTGAGCAGGCGGCCGAGGGTGTCCGCGCCGAACGGGTCCTGCTCGGCGGTGCCTTGGATCTCGACGAACTTGCCGGAGCCGGTCATGACGACGTTCATGTCGGTGGCCGCCGTGCTGTCCTCATCGTAGTTGAGGTCGAGCACCTCCTGGTTCCGGTAGATGCCCACCGAGATCGCCGCCAGGGGCTCCTTCAGCACCACCTCCTGTAGCATGCGCTGCGTCACCATCCAGGTCATCGCGTCGTAGCAGGCGACGTAGGCGGCGGTGATGCCGGCGCAGCGGGTGCCGCCGTCGGCCTGGGTGGCGTCGCAGTCCAGGGTGATCGTCCGCTCTCCCATCCTCTCCAGGTCCACGACCGCGCGGAGGGCGCGCCCGATGAGCCGTTGGATCTCCATGCTCCGCCCGTTCGGCTTCATGAGGTCGCGCTGGTTCCGGTGCCGGCCGGAGCGGGGAAGCATGGAGTACTCGGCGGTCACCCAGCCGCTCCCCTTTCCCTTCATGAACTGCGGCACGCGGTCCTCGACCGTCGCCGTGACGAGCATGTGGGTGTCGCCGATCTTCAGAAGACAGGATCCTTCCGCGAACTTGGCGACGCCTCGCTCGAAGGTGTAAGGGCGAAGCTGATCCGGCTGACGGCCATCGGGACGCATGACCGGGATGATAGCCGATGAGCCCCGTAGCGGCAGAGCGCGCTCTGCCGCTACGCCGCCTAGATCAGGCGATCAGCACACACCCACACTCGAGACGGATTTCCACGGGAGACGTGAGGCGGCGAGTCCCGTCGCGGCGGGCGTGGAGGACGAGCAGAGTGCGGGGGTCGAAGACGACGACGTCCTGGACGCCCTGGGAAAGATAAAACGGCGGGCCCACTTCGAGATCCTTGGCCTCGAAGCCGCGGCTGACCACCTCGACGACGGCCCCGGGGATCAGCGTGACGGCTTCGTCCTCTTCGTCAGGTTCTCGGCAAAAGATCGAGAGATCGGGTCGCTTGAACGATCCGTCCTGGAAGACGACGTAAATGTCCAAGTAACTCACGCAGGCGCATTCCTCTGCGTCCGACGCAGGTTGGAGCGAGCGCTGGATTCGTTGGCTGGCGCGCTGATGACGGACCGCCGGGTGGAACTCCCAGGTCGGCATGCCTCCGACCATCTCGAGGCGGATCCCCGCTTCGTCGGCGGCGACGAGTTGGGCGAAGGCCTCCTCGGGGTTTCGGTGGGCAATCATGGGCTTATTATGGGGCAGCTTTCTGGGGCACCGAGCGTGCTCTGCTCCCCGACGCCCGTCGCCCGTAGCGGCAGAGAGCACCCTGCTTCCCCAAAGCTCCTCATGATGACCACTGGGGGAGCAGAGCGCGCTCTGCCGCTACGGGGTGACGACTTGGCCGGTCTTGGCGCTTTCGAGGGCGGCGAGGGCGAGGCGGAGGGCCATGAGCCCGTCTTGGGCGGTGACGGGGGGTGGATCGCCTGACCCGATGGCGTCGAGGAAGCCCCTGAGTTCTTGGTAGTAAGGGTCGTCCGCCGGGTCGGCGGGGGTTTCGGCGGCGGACTTTCCGGCGGCGTGGGTGCGGAGGGCGGCGTTCTGGCGGGAGTCGTGCTCGATGAGGCCGCCGCTGCCCGCGACCTCGAAGGTCGTGCGGAAGCCGGACGGGTCCATCCACGTCGCCTCAACGTGCCCGACGGCGCCACTCTCGAAGGTGAGGGTCGTTAAAGCATAGTCCGGCCCTTGCCCCGTGCGGGCGCCAACGGAGCGGGCGTAGAGGCTTTTGACCTCGCCGAGCGTCCAACGGAGCCAGTCGAAGTCGTGGATGGCGAGGTCGAGCAGCACGCCGCCGGAGCGCGAGTGGTCCATGAACCAACCCCCGGAGCCTGCCGGCGCCCCGCCCCCGCGCCGGGTGCGGGCGGCCGCGGGGATGCCGACGGCACCGCTCTTCACGAGGCGGTTGCCGGTGGCGACGTCGGGGAAGAAGCGTACGACGTGCCCGATCCTCGTGGGTACGCCGGCCCTCTCCGATGCTTCCACCACTCGCACCGCCTCCTCCAGCGTCCGCGCGAGCGGCTGGTCCACGCACACCGCCCGACCCGCCGCGATCGCCCGCAGGCCGGCGTCGAGGTGGAGGTCCGTTGGGAGGCAGACGTCGGCGACGTCGCTCTCCGCGATCAGGGCTTCCATCGAGGCGGCGGGCCGCGCCTCCCGCCGGGGAGCGTAGGCGTCCGTCCGCTCCGGATCGGGATGCGTAGAAGCCCAGCTCGACGTCCGCCATCTTGCGGTACTGCCGGGCGTGAACGTTCCCCATCCCCGCCTGCGCCGAGGATACCGACTTTCATCATCACGGATTAGTTTGCGCCCTTGGCCCGGTGTCTTGCCTTTCCCCGCGAGAAAACATGGTTTTTGCGCGAAAGGTCGTGTTCCCAGGCGCTCAGGACCGCCTCCCGCAACGGCGGAAGCGGTAGCCGCGTCCCTTTTACACGGTGGGCGTGCGTCGGGTGGCGACGGAGGGAGGCGGACCAAGGACAGTACCCACCCGCCTGTCCGCTGCTGTATTCGCCACTAAAGCGGCGCTGCGAGCGCGCCGCGCGGCTGGACTACGCGCATGGGATTCGGCACCGGCCGGGCCCGGCCGAGGGCTTCGAATACGAACTCGCCGCAGTTCGGACTCCTCTCTGGTCCGGCGCGGGGGCGGCCGAGCGGCGGTTGGAGCTAGGCAAGGTGCAGAACCTGCGTGTGGCGGCGCGGGGCTGGACGGCGTCGTGGTGCCGGCGGACGAGACCCTCTCCTTTTGGAAGCAGATCGGCCGCTGCACGGGCCGCGGGGCTACGCGCGCGGGCGGCAGCTCCAAGAGGGTTGCCTCATCCCCGCCATCGGCGGAGGGTTGTGCCAGCTCTCGAATGCGCTGTACGAAGCGGCGCTCCGGGCGGGGGTCGAGGTGGTCGAGAGGCACCCGCACACCCGCGTCGTTCCCGGCTCCGCGGCGGCGCGGGGCCGGGATGCGACGGTGGCCTGGAACTACTTGGACCTCCGGCTGCGGGCACCCGTGGCGATTCGCCTCGAGGTTCGGCTCACGCGGGATGAACTGGTGCTGCGGCTGCTCGGCCCGGAGAAGCCGACGCAGGGCAGCGGCTTCGTGTCGCGGACGACCTTCGGCCGCGTTCCGTTCCGCGAATCGCGCCCATCCCTGGACCCGCAGGCGCATAGCTGCGCGACTTGCGGCGTGGGGGGTGCCACCGAAACCGGACGGTGGACCTGCGCGGGCTCGGCGGCCGAACCGTCTTCCTCGTGGACGACCTCTGGCCGGAGTTCGACGCTCATCTTCAGGTCGCCAGGCGCGCCGACGATGCTCTGTTCCTGCCTCTCGATGGAGCGCGCCGAGACCGTAAGCGGTACGCCTGGACCACCGAAGGTTTCGGCTCCGTGCGCGAGGCGGCGTGCCAAACGCTTTGGCGCGCGGCGCGGTCGAGGCGGCTAGCGGGGCAGGGTGCCGCACGCCAGACGGCGCTGCTGGCCGGCGCGGAGAGTGGCGCGACGGTTCACGGCGTGGCTAGAGCGGAGCAGACCCACCTTGTAATCGCCCAGGCGCTGCTCCTATCTTTGGCGAGACGGGCATCTCGGAGGGCGGACGTTCGAGGTGCTGATGGCGCGTCTTCCCCTCCGCGAGCTGCACGCGTCTCGACGCCGCCTTCTCGACGCACCCGGAGCGGGCGACGCTGGGCGACTTCGGGCCCCGGCCTGGATGGTAGATGCGGAGGAGGCGGCGCTTGCCCAGGCAGAGCGGCTGGTCACGCCGCACGAGGAAGTTGCCTCGCTCTTCCCGGGCGGGCGGAGCGGCTCCCGTGGCATCTCCCGAAGCCGGAAGCTTGGACGCCGGGCGAGGCGGTTCTCTTTCCCGGCCCGACGGTGGGGCGCAAGGGCGCCTACGAAGTGCGAGAAGCCGCGAGGCGGCGGGATCTCGAAATCCGTATTGCTCGGGAGCGAGCTGGAGGGCGAGGGGTTTTGGGAGGGCGTGCGCACCCGGCGAGCGGGCGAGCATCCGCTAGAGGGCGTGTTCGCGGTCGTGCAGCCCGCGCTGGTGGAAGACCGGCCCCGCGCGCTCCTCGGGCGCTCTCCGCCGGCTGCCCAGTGGTGGCGACGAAGGCTTGCGTTTGGAGAAAAGCCGTTACGGTCGAACCGGGAGACGCGGAGGGTTTGATCTTGGCGCTGGAGAGGCTGAGGGTTGAGGCTTGAGGCAAAGGCTCCCGTCTCACCCATCACTTCCCGGATCTCCACCCCCTGCCCCCTCCTCAAAGACGAGCCACTTTGAGGAGGGGGTCCGATGCTTACTTTTTAGCCGAAGTGACCGCCGGCTTCTCTTCCGCCCAGGGGTTGAAGCGTTTGATGTCGGCGAAGATCGCGCCGAGCATCAGACACACGACCAACACGAGGCCGACTCCGCTCAGCGCGGTCTGGACCTGCATGCTCAGGCGACGGCTACCCCGCAATATCTCCGCGATGGATACGAGCATCTGCCCGCCGTCGAGCGGTGGCACGGGGAGTAGGTTGAATATCCCGACCGAGATGCTGAGCATCGCGGCGAGCCAAGGCCGGTCGAGCCCTTGGCCAAGCGATGCCGGTCATCGCGACCATCGACGCGGGGCCGCCGATGTTCTTCTCGAAGTTGGCCGGCTTCACAAAGACGCCCGCGAGGTTTTTGACGATGGTCACCGGCGTCGCGAGAGCCTCACGCGTCGCCTCGGCGAACGAGAGAACTTTCCTTTCGGGAGCAGGGCACCATTACTCCGACAAATGCCTGCCGCCGTTCGTCGGGCGTCGGCTCCAGATTCGGGCCGTAGACGCCGGTTGCTTCCTTGCGCTGAAGGGGCACGACTTCGACGCGAAGGGGGGCTCCGTCCCGCTCCAGCTCAAGCGAGAGCTTCTTGCCCCCGCTGTCGCGGACGACGCTGTGGAAGTCGAAGAAGGTCCGCACGGGCTTGCCCGCTATCGACACGATGCGGTCTCCCTGACGAAGGCCGGCGGTCTCGGCCGGGCTGTCCTTTGTGACTTGGCCAATAACGGGCTCGTTAGAGGGCCGCATGATTCCTGCCAACATGAAGATGGGGATCAGCATGAGCACGCCCGCAGCGACGCTGAACAGCGGGCCGGCGAGGAGCACGAGAAACCGCTGCCAAGGCGGCTTGCTGTAAAAGCCGCCGGGAATCTTGACTTCGCTCCCATCGTCCTCCGGCAGCATCCCCTTGATCCGCACGAAGCCTCCCAGCGGCCACGCGCGGATGGTGAAGTCCGTGGTTTCGGTGGTGGGGGCGTTAGGCGCCGGGTGCTGGGCGTCGGGTGTCGCCGCGCTCTCGCCCGACGGCGTCTCCACGCTCGGGTCCGGAGGATCGACCCGGTAAGTGCGGCGCATCCAGGTGACGAGAGGCCGCTTCCCGAAGCCGATGGCGAACTCCTCAACGCCCATGTTGAACATCCGCGCGAAAAGGTAGTGCCCAAGCTCGTGGGCGGCCACCAAGATCGAGATCATCAGCAGGAACACGATCCCGACGAGAGGGTAGTTGAGGTACGGGGGCATGGTGAGGGGGCTACGCGGACTCTATTAGAGTACGCGAGAATACACGAGCCTGCGCGTCGGCGCGCAGCAGATTGTCCAGACTGGGCTCTTCGACCCGGTGGGCGTCGAGGGTGCGGCCGACGACGTCCGCGATCCGCAGGAACCCGAGCTCGCCTCGCAGGAAGGCGTTCGCCGCCTCCTCGTTGGCGGCGTTGAGGGCGCAGGGCGCGGTACCTCCGCAATCGGCGGCACGGCGCGCGAGCCGCAGGGCGGGGAAGGTTTCCTCGTCCAGCGGCTCGAAGGTGAGCGTCGGCGTCTCGACGGGGTTCCAGGGGCGCAGAGCGTTCGGCTTGCGCTCGGGATAGAGGAGGGCGTAGGCGATCGGGAGCCGCATATCCGGCCAGCCGAGCTGCCCCAGCACGCTCCCGTCGCGGAAACGGACCATCGAGTGGACGACGCTCTGAGGGTGGACGACGACCTCGACGCGCTCCATCGGGATATCGAACAGCCATCGGGCCTCGATGGTTTCCAGCGCCTTGTTCATGAGGGTCGCGGAGTCTACGGTGATCTTGCCGCCCATGCGCCAGGTCGGGTGGTCCAGCGCCTGCTCGACCGTGATCTTTTCCAGTTCCTCCCGCCTCCGCCCGCGAAACGGGCCACCGCTGGCGGTGAGGATGAGGCTCTCTACCTGGTCGGATCGGTACCCCTGGAGGCACTGAAAGAGGGCGCTGTGCTCGCTGTCGATGGGTGTCATCGTGACCCCGTGCTCGCGCACGAGCGGCATCACCACCTCCCCCGCCGCGACGAGCACTTCCTTGCTGGCGAGCGCGATGTCCTTTCCCGCGCGGATCGCCTCCAGGGTCGGCAGGAGCCCCACGACGCCCGCGACGCTCACCACCACCACGTCCGCTTCGGGCAGCGTCGCGAGGCGAACGAGGGCGTCCATGCCGCTCGGGATGTCGCTCCCGCCCCCTTCGTACAGCGCGAGGTGCCGAACCCCGTGCTCCTCCGCCTGCCGGCGGAGCGCCTCGCCGTTGCGGCCCGTGGCGAGGCCGACCACGCGGAGGTCGTCCGGGTGCCGGCGGATCACGTCGAGGGTCTGGGTCCCGATACTGCCGGTGGAGCCCAGCACCACGACGCGCTTCATGGCCTATTGTGGCGCGTTACGCCACGGGCGCCGGAGTGTCTCGGTAGGCGTCGCGGATCTCTTCGATGCGGGGCAGGATGCGCTCGAACATACCGTAGACCCCCGGATCGAAATGGGTCCCCGACGAGGCCGCCATGATCTCCATCGCATCCGCCACGTCCATTGCCCGCTTGTAGGTGCGTTCGGTGCGAAGGGCATCGTAGACGTCCACGATGGCGACGATCCGGGCTTCTAGCGGGATCGCGTCGCCGGATACGCGGTTGGGGTAGCCGGAGCCGTCCCACCGCTCGTGGTGGCTGAGCGCCACCGCCCGCGCCTGGTTCAGGAGCGCGGCCTCGTCCTCGGAGCCCGCTGAGCGGGCGAGGGCGGGGACGTCGCCGAGAATGCGGGCTCCGATGTGGCAGTGCTCTTGCATCGTGGCGCGCTCCTCGACCGTCAGCGCGCCCGGCTTGCGGAGGATGGAGTCCGGGATGCCGATCTTGCCGATGTCGTGCAGCGAGGCCGAGAGGCCCAGGCGCTCTACGAAGGTCGAGTCCATGCCGAGCGCTTCGGCGAGGGCCGCGGAAAAGTTGGCCACCCGGAGGATGTGGTTACCCGTGTCGGTGTCGCGGGTCTCCGCGGCGCGCGCCAGATAGTAGACGGCTTCGCGACGAGAGACCTCGAGGGCTGCGGTCCGCTCGGCCACCTTGCGCTCGAGATCCGCGTTCGCCGTCTTCAGGACGTCCTGATACGACTTGACGCGGAGGACGTTGTCCAGGCGGACGAGCAACTCGAGCCCGTCGATCGGCTTGTTCAAAAAGTCCGTCGCCCCCAGCTCCAAGGCGGCTCGTCGTTGGGCGCGTTCCTCGTCGCGGGTGAGGAGGATGAAGGGCAGACTCGCCGTGCGTGGGTCCAGGCGCAGGGAGACGAGGAGATCGAGCCCGCTCCTCCCGTCCAGCTCCAGACCCGAGAGGACCA
This sequence comes from Fimbriimonas sp., assembly GCA_030447945.1. The sequence continues at coordinate 37,532 of JAUJNV010000010.1, forward strand.
CGTCGAATTCCTCGGCCGCCAATAGGTCCGCTGCCTCCTCACCGCTCGCCACGAACTCGGAACGCCAATTCCCGGCGCGGGAGCGCACAGTTCGTAACGCGTCCTGCAGGACCTGTGGATCCCGATCCACGAACAGCAACCGTGTCAGACGCTCACCCCGTGAGTAATAATCGACGTTGGGATAGGGATGGTCATAGGGAAATTACCGGATCCCTCTTGAAGGTTGGCACTGCAACCTCGATGCGCAGACGGGTCCTGTCTGCTTTTGGGCCCCGTGCCATAATCCTCCGATGCCCATAGCCGCCCCGGTAGACACGCGGTTCCGGCTGGACGAAGCCATCGCGAGGGAGCTGGCAGAGACCTACGGAACCCCGCTTTACGTGCTCGACGAGGCACACCTGCGCGGCCGCATCCGCGCCTACCTCTCCGCCTTTCGCGCCGCCTACGCACGCTGCGAGATCACCTACGCCTCGAAGGCGAACTCCACCGTGGCCATACTCGCCATCGCGCACCAGGAAGGGTACGCCATCGACGTCGCAAGCGAAGGGGAGTTGCGCGCCGCCCTCGCGGCGGGCGTGCCCGCCTCCCGCTGCCATCTCCACGGCAA
>JAUJNV010000274.1 GCA_030447945.1 Fimbriimonas sp.
TCTTCAGCAGATCGTCGATGGCCTCCTCCAGGGAGAAGCGCACCTGCCGCTCTGCCGCCCCCTGACGGTCGGTGGTCATGATGAGCGCCTTGGCGTCCGGCGACAGGCCGTCGAGCTTGACCTCTACCAGCAGGTTGTCGCGGATAGCTTCCAGCCGGATGGGTTCCTGACCAAAGTGCAGACGGCTACGGCCATGGTGCCGCTGGCCGTTCAGCGTCCACACCTCGGCCTCCTTCACCGGCGCGTAGAGCTCGTTGCCCTTGTTCGTCCCTTCCTGTCGGACGAACGTGGTGATGACCTCGACCTGGCCGTGGGTACCTCCATCGCCGATCCAGGCGTCAAGATCGATGTGGCTCGCCCGCCGGTGCGGGACGTGGATGGGCTTTGTACCGGGCTGAGCTCCGCGCCCGTCATGTATGCGCTGCAGGCGAGTGGCGTTCCCCGACATGAAGCGAAACTGCCGCTTGTCGCCTTCGAGTGTGCGCTCGTCGCGGAAGGCGTACGGAAGCGCCGGGTTGGTGATGTTGTGATCCAGCGCGAAGTAGATGTCGCGCTCTGAGCTCTTGCGGATCTCGTAGTCGATGCAGGTCCGCCGCAGCCCGTGCCACCGAGGATCGGTCAGTGCGTCGGCTCCGAAGGAGAAGGGCGCCTCAGTGTCCGGGCACACCGCATACCAGTACGTCGTGTTGGTTCCGCCGGTCTCCGACGGCATCCGACGCCGAACCAGGGAAACGCCAACGAGGTCGCTATACCCGTCCGCCAGGAGGTCGGGGTGACGCCGGGTTACGAGAATCTGCCCGCCCAGGGAGAAAGCGAGGGTAAAGCCCGCACCGTGGCCGTATTGGCCAGCAAGAAACGGAACGTCTGCCTTCAGCCCCTTCTGCAAGCTCAAGATGGTGGCTTCGTGGTCAGCCGGGTGCTGTCCCAGCCAGTGGTCGAGGAAGACCACGGTGGGCATTGTCGCCTTCGAGCCGGAGCGCACCAGCAGCTGCGACATGCGGGCCAATTCCTGGAACCTCTGCATGTCCTTGCCCCGGCGCACGTCCCAAGTGGACAGTCCGCCGCCCGGAATTCCCAACCACCGCTCAGCGGCCTCGGCCATGCTCTGAGGGACGTACGCGTCGCCGGCATTCACTGCCAGCCCGTGCATGGCCTCGAGGGCGGCGTCGTGCATGTTGACAACCGGCTCGCTCAGCAGGTGGGTGCTCTCACCGGCGGAGCCGAGCGCGCTGTGGGCAACACGACCCGCGCCGCCGAAAGGCTTCCATAGGACCGGCTTTCCGATGATCTTCTCGACCCGGTCGACCACCTCGTCGAAGTGGGCGGGCAGATACGCGGACTCGGCGAAACGGAGCAGCTTGGTTGCGGAGGCGCCCTCGAGGACGGTTAGGTGGGTGGATCCAGCGGTGATGGTGTGCGTCATCTCCTGCCTCCCTCCACGGCCTTTAGCTAGCCGCTGCGGTCGTGTCTTGCCGCATGCGATCGCGCCCCTTGTCAGTGATCTCCCAGACACCCCGCGGCGCGTCGGGGTTGAGCAGCCCTTGCTCTTTCATGCGCAAGCGCGCGAACTGCACGCGGGTTTGCCAACGGATACCGCCCGTCTCCAGTGTGTCTCGGTCCAGCGGCATGAGCTGATCGTCAACAAGTTCGCCAACCCGCTCAACGACCTCCCGGGCCGCGGCTCGCCCGCCCCGCTCCTCGAGCGCCTGCAAGATCGGGACCCAGTAGGCACCCTCGTCGAGCAGGCTGCCCGTCGGCGCACGCTTCCTGCTGTTGCGTCCGTTGCGCGAAGCCGCAGTCGGGCGCACTCGCTCCCTTCGAGCCGGAGACATCTGCCGGTTCACCTCGATGGCATATTCATCGGGTCGGTCCCCGCTCGGTGCCGCCTCGTCCAGACCGAGGAGCGCCCGAATGACGTCGTTGGGCTCGGTGTCGATGAAGGGCCGGGCGCGCCTGCCCAACTCCGCCAACACCTCATCGTCGATCTCGATAGTCCGGTTCATAGTCCCTCCTAGCAGCCCCGAGTCCATTGCAATGAGCAACACTAGCAAAAGAATTTAGATTGCGAGATTTGCAATGTACATTCTAACTACAGTTGACTTAGAGCCCGCAACTAGCCGGGATTCTTCAGTCCGGGGTCGATATCTCGACAGTAGGCCCTGACTGGCGTTCAGGCAGCGCACAGGCACCCTGG
>JAUJNV010000275.1 GCA_030447945.1 Fimbriimonas sp.
GAGACGGTATATATACAGATAATACTCTCTTGCTACCACACGAATAACAGCACAAGCCCGTGCAGCAGCACAACGCAAGCCACGAGCACCCCGCGGTGAACGGAGCAAAGGCCAAGATAAGGATAAAAAAGCCAGTGTTCGTTTATCTCCCCTGGCAGCAACGCGAAGACGAGACGCCGACGAACAACTGGGCCACGCCGGCACGTGGGAAGCGAGGGCAAGGGAAAGGTGGGTAAGAGGAACCTTCTTATGGGCGCCACAGAGTATTATATATAAATACCTTTGAGGCAGAAGGGTCAAGGGCTCGTGCCGACGACGATCTTGAGGGTCGCCGTGGGACCGAGGCGGGCGCGCAGTGACGAGGTGAGGGTTTGGAGAAAGCGCGCCTCCAGGTAATCCTTGGCGACGGTGTTGGGGGCGCCCAGGGCGAGGGTCGCGTCCCTTACGCCCACCGGGACGACGCCGTCGAACCAGACCCGGAGCGCGGAGGCGCCGACCTCCCCCTCAAGGTCCGCGAGGATCTCGGTCCAGAGCTTCTCGTCGGCAGCAGGCACCACCGGCTCCGGCCGGGGCTCGGGCGGACGATGCCGCGGGCGGAGGGCCGCGCGTCGCGCCGCCGCACCGGGGCGACCGGCCACTGCCCCGCAGCGCCGCCTGTTTCGGTCGAGGTGCTCAGGCGGTAGCCAACTTCTTCCTGCCGCCCTGGAGGAGCAGGTAGGCCGCGCCCAGGATGACGACACCGCGGATGACCGGCTGCACGTAGCTCGAGATGTCCAGCAGGCTCACCAGGTTGGCAAGGACGGCAAGGATCAGCGTGCCAACCAAGGTGCCTTGGATGGATCCCCGACCGCCGGCGAGGCTCGTTCCGCCGACGATGACGGCTGCGATTGCGGCAAGTTCGTACCCCGCGCCGGCCCGCGGCTCCCCGATGGCGATGCGGGAGGTCACGAGCGCCCCAGCCAGCCCAGCCAGCAGACCGCTCACCATATAGAGGATCAAGCGGACCCGATCTACGTTGATGCCGGCGAGGCGGGCGGTCTCCTCGTCGCCACCGACCGCGTAGACGTGGCGTCCAAATCGCGTATGGTTGAGGACGATGAAGCCGGCGACGACCGCTACCAGCAGGTAGTAGGCGGGCAGCGGGATGTCCAGAAGTTCTGTGTCGGCGAACTTTTCGTAGCTCTTGCTGACCTTGCCGATGATCGGCCCGCCGTTGGTGTACCAAAGGGTCAACGCCCTGGCGATGGCGAGCATTGCGAGCGTCGCCATGAATGGCTCGACCCGCCCCCGCGTCACCACGATCCCGTTCACCGTGCCCAATAGAAGCCCAGCGCCGGCGGCCAGCACGAGCGCGCCCCACGGGCCCAGATCCTGGTTTCCAGCGGCCAGGACGCCGGCAAGCGCCAGGACCGACCCGACGGAGAGGTCAATTCCGCCGCCGCCGGCGATGATGATCAACGTCATTCCAATCGCCAAAACTCCGGTCTCGGCGCTAAATTGGACCACGTTCTTAAGATTCGAGAACGAGAGGAAATTCGGCGAAAGGATACTGGCCACGACGATGAGAACGGTCAGCGTCAGCATTGGCGCGATCGACGATAGGTTTCGCTTCATGCGGGCACTCCCGTGAACGCCGCGCCGAGAATCCGCTCCTCGGTCGCGTCCTCCGCCGCGATGTCGTCCACCACCGTGCCATGCGCCATGACGATTACCCGATGGCACAGGCCGATCATCTCGGGCAGGTCGGAGGAGACAATGATTACGGCCTTCCCTTGCTCCGCAAGCTCCTTGATGGTGTTGTAGACGTCGACCTTGGCGCCGATGTCGATGCCCCGCGTGGGCTCCTCGAGGACTATCACACGGAAGTCGCGCGTCAGCCACTTCCCGAGCACGACTTTCTGCTGGTTGCCGCCGCTGAGGGCTCCGGCGGGCAGCTTGATGTTCGGTGGCCGCACGCCGAGCTTCTGCACCACCGAGACCGCGAGGCTCTTCTCAGCCCTGGGAGACACGACGCTCGCGTTCGCTAACCGGCCAAAGTTCGTGATCGAGACGTTGTGCCGCACGGAGAGCCGAAGGAGGAGACCTTGCGTCTTGCGGTCGGCGGGTATGAGGACGATGCCGTGATGAAGACTCCGCTCAGGCGAATCGAGCTTGACCGGGGCCCCTTCCAGGAACACCCTCCCGGC
>JAUJNV010000276.1 GCA_030447945.1 Fimbriimonas sp.
CCTCACTCGGCAACACGCGCGTCCTGACCATCGGCACCGACATGGCCGTGGGCATGATGACGGCGAGCCTGGAGATCCTGCGCATCGCGCGCGAGCGGGGAGTGCGGGCGGAGTTCGTGGCGACGGGACAGATCGGGATGGTCGTTAGCGGCCAGGGCGTACCGCTCGACGCGGTGCGCGTGGACTACGCGAGCGGCGCGATCGAGCGGGAGATCTTGCGATGCCGGGAGGCCGATCTGGTCATCGTCGAGGGCCAAGGCGCGCTTATCCACCCCGGCAGCAGCGCCAACTTGCCTCTCCTGCGAGGGTCGGTCCCCACGCACCTCATCCTCTGCCACCGGGCGGGGCAAATGCACATCGACCGGCTGCCGCACATCGAGATTCCGCCCCTCGCGGCGTATGCGCGGCTGTACGAGAACCTCGCCTCCGCCTGCGAAACCTTCCCCCGCCCCCGCACCGTCGCCATCGCGCTCAACACGGCGCACCTCGGTCCGGACGAGGCCAACCGAGCGGCCAGGGAGATCGAGGCCGAGATGGGAATGCCCTGCGTCGACCCCGTGCGGCACGGCGCGGGGCGGCTGCTGGACGCGGTTCTCGCCGCGTGAAGGGTTGAAGATTTCAGGTTGAAGGTCGGAGCACTCTCCTTCCACCTTCAACCCCCCTAGCGCCGCGCGGCGACCAGAATGCTGCGCCACTTCGCGGTCAGGTAGTCCGTCGCGACCTTCTTCTTGCCGCCGGAGGCGTGGACGAAGTAGCCGTTGCCCAGGTAGATGCCGGTGTGGCCGATCATGTTGCGGCTCGAGGACCAGAAGTAGAGGCGGTCTCCCTTGCGCAGATCTTCCAGACGGTTGATGGGCTTGCCTACGTGGACCTGCTGGGCGGCGGTACGGGGCAGGTTCACCCCGATCTTGCCGAACATCTTCTTAACGAACCCCGAGCAGTCCACGCCCCGGTTCTCGTCGGTGCCGCCCCAGACGTAGGGCACCCCCCGGTAGTTCAGGGAGTAGTCGGCGATGGCGCCGCGTGCCGAGGAGCGAGCGACCGGACCGCCGCCGTTCCGTCGGGCTCCGCGCGGAGGCGGAGTGTAGGTCACCTCGAGCAGACGACCCTGCTCGTCGCGGACGTCCTCCACCTTATCGGCCCGCACATAGCCGTAGACGCCGTTGTTCAGCGCGACCCTCATCCAGCCCACCTTTTCTCCGTTCTTGACCACGAGGTTCTCCTGCGCCTTGACGCTGTAGAACACGCGCGACCGGGTGTTCGGTGCGGCGTAGATCTTCGTCACTTCGACGGCACGAGCCAATCGCCCAAGAACGACCTTCGCCGCCGCGTGGGCGGACAGAGGGAGCAGGAGCCCCAGCAGAACGGGAACGAGACGGATGAGCTTCATGTGTGGGTACTTGGCGTTAGGTTCCGGGTCTTGGGCAGAGTCCGCAGACCCGACACCCGAGACCCAGAACCTAACACCGAATTATAGGCTTTGCGGGGGGCTTACCGCATAGTGGGAACGAGCGAAAAGCCCGCAAGAATCTGCATGCCGTCGGCAGAACCCAAGATCCCGCGCGTGGCCCGCTCCGGATGCGGCATGAGGCCAAGCACGTTTCCCCCGTCGTTCAGTACGCCGGCGATGGCGTCCAAAGATCCATTGGAGTTCGCTTTGTCCGCCCTTTCGCCGCTGGGGTCCACGTAGCGGAAGGCGACGCGCCCCTCCCCCTCCAGCCGGCGCAGGGTCTCGTCGTCGCAGACGTACCGCCCCTCGCCGTGCGCGACGGGTATCCGAAGGACCCGCTCCACGCCCCGCGTCCACACGGAGTCGCGGTTCTCCGCGCGCAGGTGGACGTCCTTGCAAATGAACCGCTGCTCCACGTTTTGCAGCAGCGCCCCGGGCAAGAGCCTCGCTTCGCAGAGGATCTGGAACCCGTTGCACGCCCCGATCACGGGTCGTCCCTCGCGGGCGAACCGCGCGACCTCCTCCATAATCGGAGCGCGCGCCGCCATCGCCCCGCACCGCAGGTAGTCGCCGTACGAGAAGCCCCCGGGCAGGAACACACCGTCGAACCCGGCGAGCGAGGTCTCCTCGTGCCACACATAGCGGGCGTCGATCCCGACGTCGTCCCGCAGGGCGTAGAACGCGTCCTGATCGCAGTTGGAGCCGGGGAAGCGGACGACGGCGACCCTC
>JAUJNV010000277.1 GCA_030447945.1 Fimbriimonas sp.
GACTTCCCGTTTACCGGGGATGCGGAGCGGGCACACGCGGTCGCGCTGCTGCTGCTGCCGTTCGTGCGCGGTCTGGTGGCCGGCCCGACCCCGCTGCACTTGATCGAAAAGCCCACGCCCGGGACCGGGGCCTCCCTGCTTGCCGACGTGCTCACCCGCCTGGCCACCGGGCGCCCGGTGGGGGCGATGGCGGAGGGCCGGGACGAAGACGAGTGGCGGAAACGGATCACCGCCAAACTCCGCGGGGGGCCGGCCGTGGTCCTGCTCGACAACCTCCGCCGGCGGCTCGACTCCGCGAACCTCTCGATTGCCCTCACGGCAGCGGAGTGGACGGACCGCCTGCTCGGCACGTCGGACGATCTGCGGCTCCCGGTCCGCTGCGCCTGGGTGGCCACGGGCAACAATCCGGGCCTCTCAAGCGAGATTGCCCGCCGGACGGTTCGTATCCGGCTCGACGCCCAACGCGACCGGCCCTGGCTGCGCGAGGGCTTCCGACACCCGAACCTCGGAGACTGGACGCTCGAGCACCGCGGCGAGCTGATCGGGGCCTGTCTGACGCTGGGGCGGGCCTGGATGGCCGCCGGCCGGCCGGTCCCCGCGGACGCGCTCAAGCTGGGCTCCTACGAGCAATGGTCCCGGGTGCTCGGGGGCATCCTCGACACCGCCGGCGTGCCCGGCTTCCTGGGGAACCTTGCCGAGTTCTACGAGCAAACCGACACCGAAGGCGGGGCGATCCGGGGCTTCCTCCGTGCCTGGTGGGAGCAACACCACGGGGCATCCGTAGGGGTGGGCGACCTCTTCACGGTGGCGACCGCACCGGAAAGCGGGCTTGACCTCGGGGAGAAGGGGGAACGGAGCCAGCGCATCCGACTCGGGAACCGGCTCAAGGAGCTACGGGACCGGCACTATCAGCTTACCGACGAGCTGACGGTCCGCATTACCGACGCCGGCACCGCCCAACGCGCCCAGCTCTGGCGCCTGATCCCCACCGAAACCGAGACCCAAACCGTGGCCGTTTGGGGCACCGGTGAGCCCAGTGAATGTGGTGAATGTAGTGAATCTACTTCCAACCCCCACGCATACGAGAAAAAAGAAGAGCGCAAAAAAGAGCGTAATAGCCATGGGCGGGAAACATTCACGACATTCACCACATTCACTGACCCCAATCCCGACCCCAACGGGACGCGCGGGGATCCGCCCCCGCCGACGCCCGGTGTTCTCGCCGGCCTCGACGTGCCCACGGTCGGCGAGTGCCAGGAGTGCGGCGCGGTGACGGACAACGACCGGCCCTACTGCCGGAGCTGCGCATGAGCGCCGGGAACGGTCGGCAACGTGAGGGAGATCGAGTGATGTCGACGTCACGACCAATGGTGACGGATTCAGCCGTGGCGGCCGATGCAGCCGATCTCGCCGACCTGGATCCTCGGCGCGTCGCCGACCGGAGGATGCGCGAGGAGCACCAACGCTTCGCTGCTCTGGCCCCCTCCCTGTGGCACTCCGAGGCACTCACGCACCTGCGCGCACGGTGGGCGGAATACCACGAGGCCTACTTCGGCGGTCGGCTCAACCCCCCGTACATCGCGCTGGACGCACCCGGCAGCGCGCGCCGCATGGGGGCGTTCACGCCCGCGTCCGGGTTCGGGGGCTACTGCGAGATCACCATCCGGCGCAGCATCCTCGACGGGACGTGGAAACACGTCCGCGACGGCGACGAGTACCGCGAGGGGCGCCTCCGCGTCGTCGAGGACATCCTGCTGCACGAGATGGTGCACCACTTCCATCAGGAGGTGACGGGGCGGACGGAGGACACGTACCACGGCCATGGCCCCGCCTTCCGGGACGAGTGCAATCGCATCGGGGAAATCCTCGGCCTCCCGCCGGTCCGGTCTGCCCACAAGCGCGGAGCGGACCGGGACCTGCCGTCGTGCGCGCAGTGGCCGCACAACGTTCGCCCGCGAGACCACTACCTCGGCGCGTACATCTGGCCCGACGAGCGGCCCACTGCGCCCGGACCGGAGCCGGAGCCGGAGCCGGAGCCGCAAGCGGATCGGGTCGCACGGGCGCGCGACGCGCTGTGCGAAGCGGCCCTCGCCTTCACGGAGGCCGAGCTGGCGGCGTGGCCCGAGGACGGTGAAGACGAGGACCCGGCCCTCGCCGCCGAACGGGACGCCGCCCTC
>JAUJNV010000278.1 GCA_030447945.1 Fimbriimonas sp.
ATCCTGGACCTCAAGTACGAGGCCCGCGACGTGCCGCAGCGGCTCACTTCGCAGCGGAAGATCGACGAGTGGTTTGAGCAGAAGACGCGGGGGCTTAACAACTTCCAAAAGGCCGACCTCCACCATCGAAGCGCTTCAGAAGGCAGTGCAGTCGCGGGGCTGGAACGTCGCTATCGGCGGACAGCTCTTCTCGGACGCGATGGGCGCCGAGGGCGCGCCTGAGGGGACGTACCTCGGCATGGTGCGGCACAACGTAAAGACCATCGTCAACGCCCTGAAGTAAGCCGCCCTATGGAACTCCGTGTCGAAGCAGAACGCGACAGCCTTCCGGTCTCGATCCGAGACTTAACGGTGGCCTATGAAGAGAAGCCCGTGCTTTGGGACCTCGATCTTGATGTGCCTTCCGGCTCGCTCTTCGCCATCGTAGGACCTAACGGGGCGGGGAAGAGCACACTCATCAAGGCGGTCCTGGGACTCGTTCCCGTCGCGGCGGGGGACGTTCGCTTCTTCGGCAAGTCGTACCGGCGAAACCGTCGGCGGGTGGGTTACGTTCCTCAGCGCAGCAGCGTGGACTGGGACTTCCCGACGGACGCGCTCGACGTCGTTCTTATGGGACTCTACGGCAGTCTCGGCTGGGTGCGCCGGCCGGGGCGTCGGGAGTCGCAGATCGCGATGGACTGCCTGAGCAAGGTCGGGATGCAGGACTTCGCGAAGCGGCAAATCAGCCAGCTATCCGGCGGGCAGCAGCAGCGCGTCTTCCTCGCCCGCGCCCTGGCCCAGGACGCGGACCTCTATTTCATGGACGAGCCGTTCGCGGGCGTCGACGCCACTACGGAGCGGGCGATCGTGGATCTTCTCCGGGAGCTCCGGTCCCGCGGGAGGACGTGCGTCGTTGTCCATCACGACCTCCAGACGGCCGAGGAGTACTTCGACCACCTTGCGCTGTTGAACGTGAAGCTCGTTGCCGCCGGACCGACCGGAGTCGTTTTTACGCCCGACAACCTCGCCCGCACCTACGGCGGGAGGATCGCCTTTCTCGCGCCCCAGCCATGAGCCTTCTTGAGAGCCTCTTTCGCGACTACACGGTGCGAACCGTGGCGCTGGGCTGCGCCGTCCTCGGCTTCACCAGCGGAGTCCTTGGGTGTTTCGCCGTCCTCCATCGCCAGGGTCTGATCGGCGACGCGTTGAGCCACGCCGCTCTCCCGGGCGTGTGTCTCGCGTTCATGGTGACCGGCGTCAAAGCGCCGATCGTGCTGATGCTCGGGGCGGCTTTTACCGGATGGCTCGCCTTATGGCTGGTGCTCGTCGCGTTGCGCTGGACCCGAATGGACTCGGGCTCCGCTCTCGGGGTCGTGCTCACCACATTCTTCGGTTGCGGGGTCGTGCTGCTCACGGTGATCCAGAAGGGCAAGGACGCGAATCAGGCGGGGCTCGACAAGTTCCTCTTCGGACAAGCCGCCGGCTTGGTGCAGGAACAGGTCCTTACGATGGCGATGCTCGGTGCGGGAGCCCTGACGGTGGTTGTGGTGCTGTTCAAGGAGTTCAAGGCCCTGTCTTTCGACCCCGAGTTTCTCGAAAGCGTCGGCTTCCCGGCCCGTGGACTCGGCACGCTGCTGACCGGCCTCCTGCTCGTCGCGATCGTCATCGGGCTCAGCACGGTAGGCGTCGTTTTAATGTCGGCCCTCCTAGTGGCGCCCGCCGCCGCCGCCCGCCAATGGACGAACTCCCTCGGGCGCATGGTCTGGATCGCGGGCGGCATTGGAGTGGCCTGCGGATCGGTAGGAGCGGTCATCAGCGTCCTTGAGGCTCGTCTGCCGACCGGTCCCATTATCGTGCTGAGCCTATCGGCGACGGTGGCTGTCTCGGTCTTCTTCGGCTCGGCGCGGGGGATCGTCTGGGATCGGCTGCGGCAAACGCGGCACCGACGCCAAATCGCCGCCGACGGAGGGTCGCCGTGAGCAACGTCGCCGCCATCTTCGCCATCGCAGTTCTGGCCGGCGTCGCTTGCTCCCTGTGTGGCGTGTTCTTGGTGCTCCGGCGGATGGCGATGATGGCGGACGCGATCAGCCATGCCATCCTGCCGGGCCTCGTCGCGGGCTACGTTTTGGCTCGTGGGCCGAGCCTCTGGGCCGGAGTGCTCGGAGAGCTCTACAGCGCAACGACTGAAACGCGCTTCG
>JAUJNV010000279.1 GCA_030447945.1 Fimbriimonas sp.
TGGGTGAAATGACGGAGCGGTGTGGCGACATTGAATCTGCCGTCCCCCTTCTATTGGCGGCGGAACGCCTCCTGAGCGATTTAGGGCACAACTATCGTGAGACAGTCGCCGCAATTCTGGGGCGCTGCGAATTGCCGTATGGCCTGGATCGACTGCGGACGCTGCGGCAGGTTTTCTCCCGGCGCTCCGCCGAGGACCTGCGAAACATCGAGCCTCAGGAACGATGGCTGCCGATTCGGGCGGTGGAGAAAATACCCGTTCCGAAGGATAATCCGTCGTCAGTTCCGCCGTCTGTTAGCAATAGGGGAGAATAGGCTCCCTGCATACGATTACGAAGGAGAAGAAATGCTCGTCGTTTATGTCTGTCCGGTTTGTAACTACGAGACCGAGCCGATGGAGCCGCCGCCGCCCAGCCCCTGCCCGAACTGTGGGCAGTCCGCCGCTCCACTCCAGCCCAAAGAGAATCAGGCGGGAGATCAGCAAGCAGCCGGGGGAGCAGCGCCCACCGGCGAATAGAACGAATCATTTCAGGGGCGGTCTTCGCAATGAAAGCCGCCTCTCGCTGGCCTGCTCGCCGCTGCCGTTCTGGCGGGTGTTGAGCCGGTCCATCGCGCCGCCGGGCACGTCGGGCGAGGCGGCCGATCCGCCGTCGAGATCGTCCGTCAGGTCGGGGATCGGGGGGAATTGATCGCCGCCCGCGCTGGCCGACGAGCCGCCCGGGCCGGACTTCATCGGGCGTGCGACTCCGAACGAGGGGCGGGAGCCCCCGCTCACGGCGCTGCGTTTGCCGAATGCATTCATCCGTTCCGTTTCCCGTCGCGATTCCGCCGAAAATCGAAATGGTGAATACGGACCAAACTTTTAGAAAATGCTAATTGCGGTACTTGCCTATTGGGGGCGGCGAAGCGCGCCTTGCCGGCCGCTGCAAGCCTAGGAGCCGGCGCTCTCCGCCAGCACCGTCAGGCCACGGTCGCTGACCTCGGCGAAGCCGCCGGTGACGGGGATGCGCTCCGGCTGGGCGCCCTGCGTGCGGTAGACGGCGATGTCGCCGTCGCGCAGCGTGGTCATGTAGGGCGCATGGCCGGCGAGGATGCCGGACTCGCCCTCGGTGCCGGGGACGACGACCATGTAGACGTCGTCGGCCATCACCAGCCGCTCGGGGGTGACGAGTTCGAAGTGGAGGTCGGGCATTCAGTCTCTCCCCCCTCCCACCTGCGGGAGGGGCAGGGGGAGGGTCTGTTTTCTTCCATGCTCGGCGAGGTGGGGGACAGGCCCCCTCCCTCGCCGCTTCGCGGCTCTCCCTCTCCCGCGTGGCGGGAGAGCGACGTTGTCATGCGTCCTGGGCCAGCTTTTCGGCCTTGGCGACGGCCTCTTCGATGCCGCCGACCATGTAGAAGGCGGATTCGGGCAGGTGGTCGTACTCGCCGCCGACCACCGCCTTGAACGAGCGGACGGTGTCCTCGACCGCGACGAACTTGCCCGGGATGTTGGTGAACACCTCGGCGACGTGGAACGGCTGGCTGAGGAAGCGCTGGATTTTCCGCGCGCGGCCGACGACCAGCTTATCCTCTTCGGACAGCTCGTCCATGCCGAGGATGGCGATGATGTCTTGCAAGCTCTTGTAGCGCTGAAGCGTCTCCTGGACGGCCCGGGCAGTCTCGTAATGCTCCTGGCCGACGACCGCGGGCGAAAGAACGCGCGAGGTCGAGTCGAGCGGGTCGACCGCCGGGTAGATGCCGAGCTCCGAGATCGCGCGGCTGAGCACCGTGGTTGCGTCGAGGTGGGCGAAGGAGGTGGCGGGAGCGGGGTCGGTCAAGTCGTCGGCGGGGACGTAGATCGCCTGGACCGAGGTGATCGAGCCCTTGTTGGTCGAGGTAATCCGCTCCTGCAGCGCGCCCATGTCGGTAGACAGAGTGGGCTGATAGCCGACCGCGGAGGGGATGCGGCCTAGTAGTGCGGACACTTCGGAGCCGGCCTGGGTGAAGCGGAAGATGTTGTCGACGAAGAAGAGCACGTCCTGGCCTTCGACGTCGCGAAAATATTCGGCGATGGTGAGACCGGACAGCGCGACACGGGCGCGGGCGCCGGGGGGCTCGTTCATCTGGCCGTAGACGAGTGCGACCTTGGAGCCTTCGGAGATCGCCTCGCCGGCTTCGTTCTTGGCGATGACGCC
>JAUJNV010000280.1 GCA_030447945.1 Fimbriimonas sp.
GCCACGTCTACGAGGAACTCGTGAGGCGGTTCTCGGAGCTCTCCAACGAGACGGCCGGCGAGCACTTCACCCCGCGCGAGGTCGTGGAGCTCATGGTGAACCTCCTCTTCGTCGAGGACGACGATCTCTTGGCGAAGCCCGGCACCGTGAAGACGATCCTCGACCCGGCGTGCGGCACGGGGGGGATGCTCTCGGTCGCGGAGGACTACCTCAAGGGGCAAAACCCCGAGGGGCGCCTGGAGGTCTACGGTCAGGAATTGAACGCCGAGACCTACGCCGTCTGCCGCTCGGACATGATGTTGAAAGATCCCAGGCACCGGTCGCGGGTCGTCCACGGCAACTCCTTCTCCCACGACGGGCACGCGGGGGAGACGTTCGACTACCTGATCGCCAACCCGCCCTTCGGGGTGGAGTGGAAGAAGGTCCAGGACGAGATAAAGGGCGAGCACGAGCGCCTCGGGTTCGCCGGCCGCTTCGGAGCGGGGCTGCCGCGCGTCAATGACGGCTCCTTCCTGTTCCTGCAGCACATGATCGCGAAAATGAAGCCGCCCGAGGAGGGGGGCTCGCGCGTCGCCATCGTCTTCAACGGCTCGCCGCTCTTTACTGGGCGCGCCGGGTCGGGGGAGTCCGAGATACGGCGCTGGATTATAGAGAACGACTGGCTCGAGGCCGTCGTCGCCCTCCCCGACCAGCTCTTCTACAACACAGGCATCTCCACGTACTTCTGGGTCGTGACGAACCGCAAGGCCCCCGAGAGGCGAGGGCTCGTCCAGCTCGTGGACGCTCGCGGCTCTTTCGAAAAGATGCGGAAGTCTTTGGGGGAGAAGCGGAAGCGGATAAGCGCAGAGGGCGTCGCCGAGATCGTGCGGCTCTACGGGGGGATGGGGGAGAACGGCCGGGTGAAGGTCTTCCCGAACGGGTCCTTCGGCTCCATGAGGATCACCGTCGAACGGCCGCTGAGGCTGCGCTGGGAGGTGACCGAGGAGACGCTCGCGGTCGCCGCCGCGGCCCGCGGGCTCTCCCGCTTGGACCCCGAAGCCCGGGAAGGCGTCCTCGATACGCTTACCGAGCACGCAGGCATCTCGGGCACCGACCGCGAGGCGCTCGGCGTCGAGCTCTCCCCGGTCTTCGCCCGCTTCGGTCTCACGCGCTCGCAACAGAACGCGTTGTGGGACGCCCTGGCGGTGCGCGACCCGGAGGCGCCGGTCATCACGGACCGCCAGGGTAACCCGCTGCCCGATCCGGAGTTGCGTGACCACGAAAATGTGCCGCTTCCCGAGGGAGTGGTCGCCTACGAGGCAGACCCGACCGCCCGGCTCCGGTCCTGCGAGTATCGGGGGGCAGTACGGGACCACATGCAAAAAGAGGTCCTGCCGTACGTCCCCGACGCCTGGGTCGACCACGACAGGACGAGGATAGGGTACGAGATCCCGCTGACCAGGCACTTCTACGTCTACAAGCCCCCGCGCCCACTGGAGGAGATAGACGCGGAGATCAGGGGTCTTGAGAAGGAGATACAAGGTCTCCTTGCCGAGGTGACGGAGTGAGGTGGCTTCCCTTGAAGCGTTTCTGCTTGGGGGCGCCCGAGTACGGTCTCAACATACCGGCCGAGTCGTACACACCCGAAGGATTGCGGTTCATCCGCACCACGGACGTGACGGAGAAGGGCACGCTTACGCCCGAAGAAGCCGCGGTTTTCATCGATCCCGACGGGGTCGATCCGTCGAGTCGGCTGCAGGACGGCGACCTGCTCTTCAGCCGTAGCGGCACGCTCGGGCGGGCTTTGCTGTACCGCAACGATATGGGCCAAGCCGCCTTCGCCGGGTACCTGGTTCGCTTCAGGCCGAGCCTCGAGAACGATCCGCGCTACGTCTACTACTGTTCGCTGGCGGACTTCTTCCAGGACGCGGTCAGCTCCGAGTCTGTTTCCTCGACCATTTCCAATTTCAACGCCGATAGGTACGCCAACCTGAGATTGCCGTGGCGCTACCTCTCGGAACAGCAGGCCATCGCCGACTTCCTCGACGCCGAGGCGGCCCGCCTCGACGCGCTCATCGAGAAGAAGCGCGACCAATCCAAGCTGCTTGGCGCCCGGTGGGCTGCTCTCCTCGCCGAGTTGGTGCGCGGGCGTCGCGTCGGATCGGCCGCTAGGCGGTCTTCGGGAG
>JAUJNV010000281.1 GCA_030447945.1 Fimbriimonas sp.
CTCTGTGGCGGCCCAGGCGGGCGTTCCGATCCCCGCGTTCTCCGCCTCGCTCGCCTACCTCGACAGCTTTCACAGCGCCCGCCTTCCCGCGAACCTCATCCAGGGCCAGCGCGACCTCTTCGGCGCGCACGGATACGAGCGCATCGATATGCCGGGCACGTTCCACACCGACTGGGGATACGACGGAGGCGCCTCGTGAGCACGGAGGCGGAGCGGATCGGCAAGGCGAACTCGCCGGGGTCGGGCCGGAAGGCCCTCCCCACGATCGTCGCCATCTTCGGCGCGACGGGCGACCTGTTTAAGCGCAAGCTCGTTCCGGCGCTCTACAACCTCCGCCTCGAAGGCGGCCTGCCCGACCGGTTCCACATCGTGGGCATCGCGCGGCGAGGCGACGAGGCGGCGTTCCTCGCGGACGCCCGCGAGGGGCTGGAGAAGTACTCCCGCAGCGGCGCGCCCGAGGACGGGCAGTGGGAGGAGTTCGCCAAGAGCCTCGCGTTCATCCTTGGCAAGCTGGACGATCCGGCCACGTTCCGCGAGCTGGCTTCTCGGATCCAGGCGAAGGAAGAGGAGTGGGGAGAGCCCGGTGCGCGGCTGTACTACCTCTCCGTGCCGCCGAGCGTCTTCGGCCCCATCGCCGACGGCCTCGGTGCGGCGGGGCTCGCCCAGGCGAGGGACCGGGACCGGATCGTCGTGGAAAAGCCGTTCGGGCACGATCCCGCCTCCTCGGAAGAGCTGAACCACACGCTCCGCCGGACTTTCGAAGAGCGGCAGATCTACCGGATCGACCACTACCTGGGCAAGGAGACGGTGCAGAACCTCCTCGCCTTCCGCTTCGCGAACGCGCTCTACGAGCCGATCTGGCAGCGAGCCTACGTGGACCACGTCCAGATTACGGTCGCGGAGGACGTCGGCGTCGGTTCGCGCGGAGGCTACTACGAAGGCTCCGGCGCGCTCCGGGACATGGTGCAGAACCACCTGCTCCAGCTTCTCTGCCTCATCGCGATGGAGCCGCCCACCTCACTCTCCGCCGACGAAGTACGCAACAAGAAGGTGGATGTCCTGCACGCGGTCCGCGCCGTCGACCCGGCGCTCCACGCCGTGCGCGCCCAGTACGCCGGCTACCGGCAGGAGCAGGGCGTCGCCCCCGACTCGGCGACGGAGACTTTCGCCGCGCTGGAGCTGTACGTGGACAACTGGCGCTGGCAGGACGTGCCGTTCTACTTGCGCACGGGCAAGGGGCTGCCCTCCAAGCTCTCGCAAATCCACGTCCACTTCCGTCCGGTGCCGCACCAGAGCTTCACCGCTGGCAATGGGGGCCTCCCCGAGCCGAACACGCTCGTCGTCAACATCCAGCCTCGCGAGGGGATCGTGCTTCGCTTCCAAGCCAAGGTGCCGGGCGGCGGGATGCGCCTGCTCACGGCGGAGATGGAGTTCTGCTACGAAACCTTCGGCACGCCGCTCCGCGAGGCGTACGAGACCCTGCTCGAAGAGGCGATCGAGGGCGACCCCTCCCTCTTTATGCGCGCCGACCAGGAGGCCGCCGCTTGGTCCATCGTCGCTCCCGTGCTCGATGCGTGGTCGAAGGAGCACGCCCAAGGCCTGCCCGAGTACCCCCTCGGCTCGTGGGGCCCGGAGGAGGCGGACGAGCTCCTCGCCCGTAGCGCCCGAAACTGGTTCAACCCCGACGATGGCGACTAAGCGCGTCTTCCCGGATCCCGAAGCCTTGGCCGGAGCCGCCGCCGAGGAGTTCGCCCGCGCCGCCCGCGAGGCCGTCTCGGCGCGGGGCCGCTTCGCCGTCGCCCTCTCGGGCGGCAGCACTCCGCGGCGGACCTACGCCCTCCTTGCCGAGCCGCCCTACCGGGACGCCCTTCCCTGGCGCGAAACCCACGTCTTCTGGGCCGACGAGCGTTGGGTCCCCCCAGCCCACGCCGAGAGCAACGAGCGGGCGGTGCGCGAAGCCCTCCTGGGGAAAGTCCCGATCCCCCCGGAACAGGTCCACCCGATGTTCGGCGAGGGTTCTCCGGACGACGGAGCCGCCGCCTACGAGGCGGAGCTGCGCGCCCTCCTGGGCGAGGACGCGTTCGATCTCGTCCTCCTCGGCATGGGCGCGGACGGCCACACCGCCTCCCTCTTCCCCGGAGACCCCTCGACGCGCGAGCCCGCG
>JAUJNV010000282.1 GCA_030447945.1 Fimbriimonas sp.
GACCGCCTTGTGCCGAAGCCACGCGTCGGGTGTGTGCCCGGAGGCTAAGAGTGGCGCGTAGGCGAGCAGGTACAGCCCGAGCGGCCGCGCGACGCGCGCGACCGGCGCCCAGAGCCGGAGGTTCCCGCTGCGGCGGGCGAAAAGGTTGCCCCGGACGTAGGGGCGGACCTGCGTGTCCGCCCGGCGCGCCGCAGCGCGCCCCACGGGCTCGCTCACCCCGCCGATTGCCGTGCGCCCGGCTGGCGCCTCCTCGCGCCTCCCCGTCCCGCCCGCCCGCCGCAGCCCGTACAGCCGCCACAGCACGACGAGGACGATGAGCACGGCCGGGTAGACCGCGCTCCACTTCGTGGCGACGGCGAGGCCCAGGAACGCCCCCGCCAGCAGCAGCGGCCAGTGGGCCTCCTCCGGGGGAGAGACCAGGAAGCGGTGCAGGAAGAGCAGCGCGGCCGTCGTGAACACGGCGAGGAACACGTCGAGCATCGCGACGCGCGACAGCGCGAACCAGAGCCCGGAGAGCGGCAGCAGCGCGGCGGTCAGCGCCGCGGCGAGGCGGCTGCTGGTCACCGAGAGCGCGAGCAGGTACGCCACGGCCACCCCCAGCGCGCCGAAGAGCGCCGGGCCGAGCCGCCAGCCCACGGCGGTGTCCCCCCGGGCCGCGATGCCCGACGCGATCAGCCACAGCCCGAGCGGGGGGTGGTTCCAGGTATAGCCGACCGGCGGCCGCTCCGCCCGCCCGAGGGCCGCCAGCTCCGCCTCCAGGCGCGCCGTCTGCGGGTTGCCGCCGAGCTCCACGCCGCGCTCGACGGGAGCCTGGGGAGGCCGGGCGTACCACACGTGGGCGTCCGGGTTGTGCGCCAGGTACTGCGCGGCGGTGTAGGCGTGGTACGCCTCGTCGAAGGCGTAGCGGGGCGGGGTGTTCAGGCGGAAGAGGAAAAGTGCGGAGGCGAAGGCGAACAGCGTCAGGAGCGCCAAGGCATCGGCTCGCCCTGGAACGGTTGCGTCGCCCAACCTTTCCCATACGGACGCGCTGATGCCTGCTCGTTCCGCCAGTACCCGCTCTCGAACCCCCATCGATACGCTCCCCCCTGAGCAGACCTGAACCGACCAACGGCGCGCCGCACCTAGTCTCAGTGCGTCAGCCCGCCTCTGTCCTTCCGCTCCAGAATGTACCGCTCGTTCGGCTCCTCCCCCTCGAAGTAGCCGAGCCTCCCGGGGATGCACGAGATGAAGTTGCCGAACGATCGGCCAACGATCTCCTCTAGCGCCTCCCGGAGGTCGACCACGCGGCCATCGAGCTCGCTGTCCCCCATCACATAGCACGTATCGGAGGCTCCGTTCGCCGCAAGGTGCTGGTAGATCGCATCGACCGAATGATCGGGCGGAGGAAGGAGATGTGAAAAGCGCGGATCAAGGTCGTAGAAGTGGGCGAACTGAGCAGTGAGCTTCTTGCGCCCCCTCTGGGTCGCCAAGAGCTTTAGGAACCGATCCCGCCTATCCGGCACGACGAAGGCCCGAATGAAGCCTTCCTCGTGGATAAAGGAAGGGATGCTTGTACTTGTCAAAATCCTGAACTCACTCCTTCGACTCATACACGTAGAATGCATCGTAGAGGATAGGTTGTGACTCCGATACCTGGCGTGCTAGATCGAGGATCTCATCGTCTACTACGACTCCCCCCTCCGTAGCCGCTAACCGCTCCTCGAGTCGCTCTACGTCCGCGATTGCTTCCACATCGAACCCTAAACCTCTGAAAGTGTCCTCGACCATTCGGCGGTACTCTGCCTCACCAGAAGCGAAGCAGAGTACGTTGCTGAAGGCACCAGGTGCGCCCTCGAAGATCATATTCCCGAGCTGCGGCGTGAGTTCGATCAAGCCGATCCAGATTGCTCGGTTGGTTTCACCCATCTCTAATCATAGAATGGTGGGTATTTGTAATGCACATTCGGATATCTCTTCCCCCCCTTGCTGTTAACCGCATGGTAATGTGGCCCGTGCTTATCGTTGTGTCTCATTGGGCGACGCCCGCGCGCAGTCTTGCGCCTAGAAGCATCCTCTGCTCTTTTCCTGGTACTGTACCTCCTGTTTATAATACGTGGTTTTCCACTGCCGCCGCAGGTTCCATTATGTACCAGCCACCGCTCATCGCCGACGAAGA
>JAUJNV010000011.1 GCA_030447945.1 Fimbriimonas sp.
CGCCGAGGACGCGGCCCGCGCCCGGGCGCTCGACGCCTACTTCGGCGTGGACGGGCCGATCACCTACAAGAGCGCCGACCCATTGCGCGACGTCGTGCGGACGCTGCCGCCGAAGCGACTCCTTCTGGAGACCGACAGCCCCTTCCTGCCCCCGGTGCCGCACCGCGGCAAGCCGAATAAACCCGCCTACCTCCCCCTCGTGAACTCTATGCTGGCCTCCCTGCTGGGGCTGAGCGAAGGTGACTGTGCCGCTCTCACAACGGAAAACGCAACGCGCTTCTTCGGCCTCGCCTAGCCGCTGCGCGGCTAGGCGGAACGCTGGTCGGTGGGCAGGACGAAGTTCATCGCTCGCGTCTCGCGCGACGTGCTGCGCCTCCGCCGACGGGGGCGGCGCTTGCGCTTTCGTGTGGGGCGCTCGATGCGCTCCGCGGAGACCTCCACTTCGGGCTGCGGGCCGGTGCGGGCGGGGTCCTTTCTCGCTTTGTCCTTCGGCTCTTCCTCTCCGGACTTTTCCGTCCGCGGAGGAAGGGGGATGCCCAAGCGCTTGCTGAATTTCGTCGCGAGCTCGCTCTGTCCGATCTCCGGCCCGATGAGAAAGTAGCCGGCCGCTCCCAACGCCGCCGGAAGGAGTAACCACTTGAAGACCATTCCCAGCGGCGTGAGCCTTGCCATTCCGTTCGATTGTAGCAGGGGTAACCTCCCCCCGGCTCATGCCCACCGATCTCTTTGAGGATGCGCTGGACCTTCAGATCGGTCTGCTGGAGGCGGAGAATCCCTCCCCTGGAGGAGACGAGGCGCATCGTCGGAGCTATCCGTATCCCCTGCTCCGCCCCACCGGACAGCAGGAGACGCGCACGTTCCGCTCCATCGTCCTGGAGAACCCGTACCTCCGCGCGACCGTCGGGCCCGGCCTCGGAGGCCGTGTGCTGGGCCTGCTGGACAAGCGGAGCGACACGGAGATCCTCCCCCGCCCCGCCGCGCTCCTGCCCCAGGCCGGGAGCCGGCGGGGAGCGGCCCTGCGCGAAGGGCTTCAGCTTCGCCTCGACGGCGAGGATCGTCCCAATGCCCTCGGCAGCACGGACATTCTCTTAGACGAAGCCCCGGACGAGGACTTTCCCGGCGGTGTCTGGATTGCGGAGTCGGCCGGCGGCACGGGCATCAGTTTCCACCTCCACCTCTCCCTCCCCCCCGACCGCGCGGAGCTGCTGATCGAGGTGCGAGCCTTCAACCGCACTTTTGACCCTATCCTCTACAACGGCGCCCTCGCGATCCACCTCGGCGACGGCCGGGCCCTTCGTCTCCTAGAGGGCGTCGCTTTCTACAGTCCCGCGCGCGACGCCGGGCTCGCCCTCTTCCCCGGCTCCGTGCCGCTCGACGGCGCGTCCTTCGAGGACGGCACGCTCCTCCTCGCACGCTTCGACGGCCTTCAGCCGCTCTCGCCGCGCCAGCTCGACACTTGGACCGTCCGCCTCGTGCCGCTCTCCGCGCTAGGAGACTTGCATGCAGCCTCGCCCGAAGTCACCGCTTATCTCGACGACGCGGTGCTTCGGGTCCAAGCCACGGAGACGCGCCCCGGCCACAAACTGCTGCTGCTCACCGGGGACGGTCAAACCCTAGAATCCCCCGCCGACCTCCACCCGGAACACCCGTTGGAGATCCCATTGGACGGCCTCCCCGCCCGCCCAACCGCGCTGGTGGTTCAAGACGCGGGGCGGAAGGAGTTGCTGAGGTTGGATCGATCCGATCCTGGCGTTAGGGCGTTAGGGCGTTTAGGCGTTGGGGAGGGCACTTCTTCCAACGCCTCAACATCTCAACGCCTTAACGCTCTCTCCAACCCCGACCTCCAGCGCGCCGCCTTCGACCCCGCCTTCCGCTCCGCCGCCCACACCCTTCTCGGCACGCGAGCGATGGCCCGGCGTGAGTTCGACGCGGCGGGGGCGGCCTTCGAAACCGCTCTGCTCTTCAACGCGGAGGACCACCTGGCCTGGTGGAGCAAGGCGGTGGCGCATCGTCTCGCGGGTGAGGAGGCGGAGGAGAGGCCGGAGCTCCTGAACGCCCACTACCTCGCTCCCTTGGAGCCCGCCCTTCGGGCAGAGTCCTTCCTGTCGCAGCCTATGGCGATGACGAAGGACCCCAGCCCCCTCCTGCGGCCGCTGGAGGACACGCCCGAGTCTTTCGTGGAAGTCGCCGCCCTGCTCGTCGAGATGGGACTCTTCGACCAAGCGAACCGGTGGATCGACGAGGCCCTCCGCCACACCGACCTCGCGATTCTCCGCTACCTTCAAGCCTACTGCTACCTCACCGCCAGCCGTATGGAGGCAGAGGCAGCGGAGCAGCTCGTCGCGGCGGCCCGCCAGCCCGTGGGTCCACCCTTTCCCTGGCGGAGAGTGGAAGTGGTGGCGCTGCGGGCCCTGGTGGAGCGCTTCCCGGCGGACGCGCGACTAAAGGGGACGTTCCAGCTCGCGGAGAGGTTCGCACGGCGGTAGCCGCAGGCTCCGTGCCTGCCAGGGCTTTCCTTCGCCTGGGAAGCCGTAGGCAGAGAAACGCTCTTCGCAGGCACGGCGCCAGCGGCGACCGCCGCTGCACGGCTCATGGGACGAGCCCTAGCCGCCCGTTACGGCCAGCGCCGTCTTGAAGTGGGTCTTCGCCACCTGGGGAAGGGCCGAGGCGCCGTGCTTCTGCACGAACCGCTTGCCCGCCGCCAAGACCGGCGAGGAGGCACCTTTCGGCAGCTCCATCCCGAACTCTTGGCCCAGCCTCTCCAGGCCGCGCAGAAAGGCCGCTCGGGCGAGGATCGAGGCCGCCGCGACCGCGAGGTCCGCTTCCGCGCGTACCATCGAGCGAAGCTCGACCTCCTTCCCCTTCTCGAAGAGCGCCCGCTTGAGCCCCGCCGGGTTGGCGAACTGGTCCGAGATCACGAGAGTGGCCGGCTGTACCTCCAGCACGTTCTCGATCGCCCGGGCGTGGCCCCAGGCAAGCAACAGGTTCAGGTTCTTGAACTTCGCGTACAGCTCGTTGTACTTCGCGGGCCCGATCGCGATCACGCTGTGCGGGCAGGTGCGCTGGATCACGCCCGAAAGGCGCAGGGCCACCTTGTCCGTGAGCGTCTTCGAATCCCGCACCCCTTCCAGCTCCGCGAGATGCTCGGGGCCGACGTAGCAGGCGGCGATCACCAACGGCCCAAAGAAGTCCCCTTTCCCGCTCTCGTCCACGCCCACGCGGCCGTCTGCCATCGAGAAGGAGGGTACCGAAGGAGAGGCGTTGGGCGTTAGGGCATTGAGGCGTTGGGGAGGGCCTTGGAACGCCTTAACGCCCCAACGCCTCAACGCCCTCCGCCCCCGGCATCCTCGCCTCCCTAAACTCCCGATCGAGAAGCCCGGCGAGGGCGGCTAGGCCCACGCCCGTGCCCATCGCCAGGAACATCCACACCAGCCCGACCCTCGCGATCAGCCAGCCGCCGAGACCCATTCCTAGCGGTGTGACGCCCATCTGGAGCATCGAGAAGACCGAGTTCACCCGGCCCCGGAAAGCGTCCGGCACGCTGACCTGGAGATAAGTCGTGATGGGGATCTGCGCGAACGGCACGGAGAGGCCCGCGGCGAGGTTCCAGAGTACGAAGAGCCAGAAAATTGGGCTGAAGGCCATCGCGGCGATGGCCGCGCCGCACATCGTGAGCCCCCAGATGAACCCCTGGCCCGGGCGCTGGATGGCGAGCCGCCCCACGATCAGACTGCTGACGACCATCCCCGAGAAGAAGGAGAACTCGAACCACGAGATAGGCGCCGGCTTGCCACCGAACCATTGGGCATTCGCCGCGAGGTAGACCACGAAGAACGGCGAGATGCAAAGGCTCATCAGCGCTTGGAGCGCCATCAGCACCACCAGCACACGTCGCCCTCGGAGGTACCGGATTCCTTCGCGCAGATCCTGGAGAGGGTGCGCCGCCGCTTCGTCCCGCTGAGGTGGCACCGGGGGTAGTTGAAAGATGAAGAACGCGGACGCGAGGAACGAGACCGCGTTCAGCGAAACCGCATTAAGGAAAAAGAACTGAGGCGACAGCTCGTAGAGGGTCGCCAGCACTCCGGCGGTGACGCTCAGCGCGACCAGCGACATCACGTTCTGGGTCATGATGCTGAGTCCGTTCGCGCGCATCAGCGCGTCCGCAGGAACGAGAGCGGGAATCGTCGCGTTTTTGGCGGGCATAAAGAACGCCCGCACCGTCGAGATTCCGGCCGCCGCCACGAACAGGGACCAGAGGGGCGGCTTTCCCAGGAGCAACAGGACCACGGCGAAGCCGACGAGGATCGCTCCGCTCACGATGTCCGAGAGGAGCATGATACGCCGCCGGTCCATCCGGTCGGCGAGGACCCCCGCGTAGGGGCTGAAGAGGAGGTAAGGCAAAGCCTCCACCGCTGCCACGAGACCCACCTTGGCGTCGTCGCCCGTGATCTGCCTCACCATGAACATGAAGACCACGAAGTAGAAGGCGTCCCCGATCTGCGAGATCGCCTGGCCCAGCCAGAGATTTCGAAACGGCCGGATACGGAGCAGCGTGGAGTAAGTCACGGGGAAGGGCCTCGAGGCGTTGGGGGCCCTAGAGTATTCCCCAGCGGGCTAACCCCTCAATGCCTTAAGACCCAACGCCCGGTATCCTCTCCCGCATGGTCGCGGTGGTCTTCCCAGGGCAGGGCTCGCAGAAGCCGGGCATGGGGCAGGAGCTTTTCGAGGCGAGCGTTCCGGCGCGCGAGACGTTCGAGCGGGTGTCCGGCGCTACCAGTATCGACCTCCAGGAGCTCTGCTCGCGCCGACGAGGAGACCTTGCGCCAGACGCAGAACGCCCAGCTCGCGCTCTACACCTGCGGGCTCGCCGCTTGGCTCGCGCTGGAGGCGGCGCTTCTCGAGGGACGACCGTAAAGATCATCACCGCCTTAGCCGGACACAGCGTGGGCGAGTACGCGGCGCTGGCGGCGGCGGACGTGTTCTCCGTCGAGAGGGGGCGCGCCTCGTGCAGAGACGGGCGAGTTGATGGCCGAGGCGGGCGAGGAGGCTCCGGGCACGATGGCCGCGGTGCTGGGGATGGAGCAGGCGGACCTGGAGGCGGCGCTAGCGGAGGCTGGGGGCATCGTGGCGGTCGCCAACGACAATTGCCCGGGCCAGCTCGTGATCTCGGGCGAGGTCGAGGCGGTGCGCCGCGCGGGCGAGATCGCCTCGCAGCGCGGCGCGAAGCGGGTGCTGCCGTTGAACGTGAGCGGCGCTTTCCACAGCCCCCTCATGGAGAACGCCGCGCAGGAGATGAGGCAGGCGCTGGACGGCGCCGTGTTCGGCTTTCCGATCTCCGGCCGAAGGTCTACTCGAACGTTACGGCCGAGCCGGTGGAGGACGCGGATGATTGGAAGGGCCTCCTGGAGAGTCAGCTCCGCAACCCGGTGCGGTGGACGGAGACGGTGCAAAACATGGTCCGGGAGGACGTGACGACCTTCGTGGAGTGCGGCGTAGGTGACGTCCTCGGCGGCCTGATCCGGCGCACGGAGAAGGGGGCCAGGACTCTACGGGTGGTGGACGAGGCGACGCTGGCGGAGACGGTCGCCGCCCTGAGCGAAGCCTAATCTGGGAGTGCGCGAAGGGCTTCGCGCTCCGGCTCCCAAAGGGGCTTACGGTTTGGGGGATGAGGTTCGAGGGGAAGGTAGCGGTGGTGACCGGCGCGAGCCGGGGTATCGGGCGGGAGATCGCGGCGGCGCTCGCGCGCGAGGGGGCGCGGGTCGCGTGCATCGCAACGACGGAGGGCGGCGCGCGGGGGCGGCGGAGGCCATCGGCGGCGAGGCGCGGGGCTTCGCCTGCGACGTGAGCGACGCCGCCTCAGTGGACGCCCTCTTCGAGGGGGTGGCGAAAGAGCTGGGCGCGCCCGCGATCCTCGT
The DNA here is from genome assembly GCA_030447945.1 of Fimbriimonas sp. Next base: position 5,916 of record JAUJNV010000011.1, read on the forward strand.
GAACAACGCGGGCATCACCCGCGACACGCTCCTCGTGCGCATGTCCGACGACGACTGGGACCGCGTGCTCGCGGTGAATCTCAAGGGCGCCTTCCTCTGCTCCGCGCCGCCGCGCGCGCCCGATGATGAAGGCCCGCTACGGCCGCATCGTGAACCTCTCCAGCATCGTCGGCCAGTCGGGCGCGGCGGGCCAGGCGAACTACGCCGCCTCGAAGGCGGGCCTCCTCGGGCTCACGAAGTCCATCGCCAAGGAGCTCGGCTCCCGCGGCATCACCTGCAACGCCATCGCCCCCGGCTTCATCGAAACGGAGATGACCGACGGCCTCCCCGCCGAGTTTAAGGAACACGTCGTCAAGACCGCCCCCGCCGGCCGCCTCGGCAAACCCGCCGACATCGCGGCGGCGGTGCTGTTCCTGGCGAGCGAGGACGCGGGCTACATCACCGGCCAGACGCTGACGGTGGACGGCGGCCTGACCCTGTAGCGGCAGAGCGCGCTCTGCCGCTACAGGCAGTCGTGGAAGAGGAGCACCCGAGCTGCACTGTAAAGATGAAGAGCAGGAGGAAGAACACCGCGACGTAGCCGATAGAGACGAGAATGCGGCTCCCGCGCGGTATGGGGAGGGCGAGCGTGCAGGCATAGCCCGCGGCGATGCCGAGGGCAATGGCGAACAGCTCATGCCCCCGTAGCCCGCGGCTCCCGATGAGGAGGCCCGTCACGACGAAGGGCGCAAACATGCCCCCAGTCCGGCCCAGAATATTTTTGTCCGCCTGTGCATCTTTCCTCCCCTTATAGTGGGAGCAAGACGTCGTCGACGTGGTCCCGTAAACGTGCGCCTTAGCGCAGGGGCGGGCCAAAGACTCGGAAGAGGCGAAGCGCGTAGTAGAGCAGAGACGCCACACCGATAAGAAGTGAGAATGCTCCCGATTGACCCGTTCCTGGATCCGGTAGGGCGAAGCCGACGATGGTGAACACGGCGGAGACCACGAACGCCCACGTCCGGCTGTGGTAGATACCCAGTGCGAGGAGAAAGCTGAACGCAGCTATCGCGATGATGATGACCATGGCCAGCGACGCGCCACCTTGGCTCTGCGGGCTCTTGGCCGCCGCTGAAGACACCACCGCGCCCGCGACACAGAGCCATCCCGCAAGGAGCATCTCGATGACGCCCACCACGCGGTCCGGGCCGTAGCCTTCATCGTCGTAGCTTTCGCCGGATTCCGTCTCGCGCATCTCAGGCACCTGGATTGAGTACCCAAAAGCACCTTTGGGTTTGCCTCGTGGAGGCTTTGGAACAGTACCCGTCTCTTACCTGGGGTGGGCCGAAAGCTCGGAAGACGCGCAAGGCGCAGTACAGCGCGAGGGCCACGCTGACCGCCGTGCTTAAGATCGAGATCGCTCCCGACGAAGGCCGATAGGCCGCGAAGCTGACGGCACTCAGGAGGATGAAGACGATGAAGGCCCACCGGTGGCTCCCGTAGACCCCGAGGCCGATGTTGTAGAGCACCCAGCCGATGCCGAGCGCCCCGGCGATCATTGCCCCGACAATGATCGCCATCAGAACCCGGCGGGACTAAAAGGTGCCCGCATTGCACCCGCGATGATCCAAACCACACACCAAATGGTGGTGAACCCCAGATGGACGATGAACGTGACGCCCGCCCATCGGTCGTATCGGTAGCCCCTCTCGCTGAATTCCAAGGGCGCATCCATGCTCCTCTATCGTACAACCTGACTCAAAAACGCGCTCGTGACCGGCTTCCCGTCCCAGTCCGCCGGGACCGGCACGTCGAGCAGCCATAAGGCGGTCGCCGCCGTGTCGTAGGTCGTCACGCGCCCCTTGATCGTGTGCCCGCAGCGGACGCCCGCGCCCCAGGCGATCCAGGGATGATCATGTCCTCCGGGGAGTCGGAGCCGTGGCGCTTGCCGTGGCCGCCGTGATCCGCCGTGATGAGGACGACGCTGCTCTTCTCGATGCCCGCCTTGCGGATCGCTTGGAGGATCACCTTCAGCGCCTGGTCCGAATCGGCGAACGCCTGCTTCTGCTCGGGCGAGCCCCCACCCCTTCGAATGTCCGGCGCTGTCGGGATCTGCGAAGTGGATGAAGCAGAGGTTCGGCTTGCTCGCCTGAAGAATGGACTCGGTGAACGAAGCGGCGGCCCTTTTGGCGGTGAAGCCAGGGTGGACGAACCGGTCGAGCAGCCCGGGATGTCCAGGTGCATGAGCTTTTTTTGTTCACGAACATCGCCGTTCTCAAGCCCTTGCCTTGGCGAGCAGAAGACGGTGGGCACTTTGACGATGCCGCGCTCAGGCTTGTAGTCGTTCCAGGAGATCGCGTGCCGCGCCGGGGTGACGCCGGTCAGCATCGAGGCGTGGGAGACGAGCGTCACGCTCGGCAGGACCGTCTGAGCCTCCCAGTGTGGGCGCCCGCACGTACGAGGAGAACAGCGTGGGCATCGCGCTCCTCCCATCACGGACGGCTTGCCGCCGTCGATGCTGACGATGAACACGTGCTTTGCCCGCGGCCCGCGCCGGTGACGACGGCGAGGCGGCCAAAAGCGAAAGGAGGCGTAAGCGGTAGGTCATTGGGAACCGTTCCGGGGCCTGTCCTACCCCGAGCCGAGTATAACCGCCGCTCTTCACGCGTCACAATAATGGCGACGGCCGGAGGCGAGCACGATGAATCCTAACCCCCGAAGGAAGACGATCCTAAGTCGGAAGAGCAGATCGACTACCTCGCCGACCTCCATCCGACGCTCAGGAGGCTCGCCGTCGAAAGGGGAAACGCCCGTTCCCTGGGAAGAGATGCTGGGCCCGGGCTGGCCGGAGGATGAGTCCAAAGTCGATTTCGATGCCTGGCTCCGCCAGAATCCGCGAGGGCCATGTCGCCAACCCCGGGCTCCAAACAAAGTGAAGCCCGTCGTCGTCGATACGGACGTCGTATCGTATCTCCACAAGCGGGACACTCGCTCGACGCGACAACCCAGCCGATGACGGCGGCGTCACCGGCCTCCGCCTTCTGACCACCCATGAACGTCCCCCTCTCCCTCGCCCTCCTCGCTCTCGTTGCCCAAGGGGAGATCGCGTTTCAAGACCCCGAGAAGAGCATCACTCTGCGCAATTTTGGAGTTCAACGCGGACTTTCAGGGGCGCGGGTCGAGTTCGAAGGGACGGGCACGCCCGTGAGCGTCGAGCTCGCCGATCCGGGCATCACGATCCGGGGCCTGAAAGTGACGGGCGCGGCGGTGCGGGAGGAAGCCGCGGGGCGGGAGGCGAGGGAGCGAGGCCCGTGGAGATCTTCACGTTGCCGCGCGCGCGGCGAACGTCGAGGGGGGCGCCCAGGTCGTCTCGGACACCGCGCTCGCCGACGCCACCGCGGCTATGCGGGCGAAGGCCGCCGGAGCGCCGGCCCCCGTGCCACGGCCAGGGAGGACGGTGACGACGCTCGCCAGCGACCTCATCCGCTACGCGGCGGATGAGAAGGAAGCGCGCGGAAGTTCCTGGCCCGTTTACCATCGTCAGCGAGGGCAGTGGCCAAGGCAAGACGACACGCCCCAAGGGCACGACGGACGAGAAGGAAGTGGTGGACTTCACCTACGTCCAGCGGTGGGACGCGCGCGGGACCCGCGCCACCTTTACGCTGGACCCGAGCCCCAATCAGACGCGGGAACTTCCCTTGCGCACCGGTGTCGTCGAGGGGCCGGTGGAGTTCACTTTCACGCGCACCGAGACGGTCGTCGGCGAGCCCGTGGGCCGAGTCTCCCGCGCAACGGGACGGGCGGACCGGCTGGAGATGGGTATCGAGGGCGATGGGTACCGGCTGACCGCGATCGGAAACGTCGAGGTGGACGGCGAAGGCCCCGGCATGCTCGGGAAGGTGCGCGCCCAGCAGCTTGTGGTGATCTTCGACAAGGACATGAAACCGATCCGCTACCAGGGCTCGGGCACGCCCTCTTCGGTGAAGGCGACGCCGGCAGGAGGGGGATAGGTGTTGCGGTATTGCGGTCTTCCGGATCCACCATACCGTAACACCGCAACACCGTAATACCGTAGCACCCGCCATCGAACACCTAGCCCCCAAACAAGGGTATCTTGCACGGCATGTCTGGGGACATCTTGAACCGCGTGAGGAAAGTGACCGTCGAGGAGCTCGGCGTGAAGGAAGAGGAGGTCACGGAAGCCGCTTCGTTCCAGGAAGACCTCGGAGCAGACTCGCTCGACGTCGTGGAGCTCGTCATGGCCTTCGAGGACGAGTTCGGCATCGACATCCCTGACGACGAAGTCGGCGAGATCAAGACCGTCGGCGACGCGGTCAGCTACATCGGAAAGAAGTCCACTCCGGCGTGAACGAGCGCCCCGCGCCCTCCGGGCGCGTCGTCGTCACCGGCGTCGGCGCCGTGACCCCGCTGGGTACGGGCGTGGAAAGGTTCTGGCCGCGCATGCTCGCCGGCGAGAGCGGCATCGGCCGCGTTACCCGCTTCGACCCCAGCGAGCATGCCTCGCAGGTCGCCGCCGAGGTGGACGACTTCCAGCCGGAAGACTGGCTGGACAAAAAGGAGGCACGGCGCCTCGAAGGGTTTATTTCCTACGCCGTCGCCTCGGCCACGATGGCCCTCCGGGACTCCGAACTGGAGCTCGACGACGATCTGAAGAACCAGGTCGGCGTCCTCATCGGCTCGGGAATCGGCGGACTGACGTTCCTCGTCGAGCAGCACATCCGGCAGCTCGAGTTCGGTGTAAGCAAGGTCTCTCCGTTCGTCGTGCCGTTCATGATCGCCGACATGGCGGCCGGGTACGTGTCCATCACGCACGATCTGCGCGGGCCGAACTCCTGCGTGGTCACGGCGTGCTCCACGGGCGCGAACGCGGTGGGCGACGCCTACCACATGGTCAAGCGCGGCGACGCCGTGGCGATGCTGGCGGGCGGCGTCGAGGCCTGCATCAACAACTTCGGCATGGCCGCCTTCAGCGCCGCCCGCGCGATGAGCACCAACAACGACGATCCTGGCCGCGCATCGCGCCCCTTCGACGCAAAGCGGGACGGATTCGTGATGGGCGAGGGGGGCGGCATCCTCGTGATGGAGGACTACGACCACGCCGTGGCGCGGGGTGCGAAGATCTACGGCGAGCTCGTGGGCTACGGCATGAGCGGCGACGCCTACCACATCACCCAGCCCCACCCGGAAGGGTACGGCGCGATCCGCGCGCTGAAGATGGCGATCCATCAGGCGGGGATCCAGCCGGACGAGATCGGCTACGTCAACGCCCACGGCACCTCGACGCCTCTTAACGACAAGATCGAGACCCACGCGATCAAGCAGGTCTTCGGCGAGGCCGCCTACAAAGTGCCCATCAGCTCGACCAAGTCCATGATCGGCCACACCCTTGGCGCGGCGGGCGCGATCGAGGCGATCATCTGCCTCCTCGCCATGCGCGACGGCAAGCTCCCGCCCACGATCAACTACGAGAACCCGGACCCCGACTGCGACTTGGACTACATCCCGAACCAGGCCCGCGACGGCCAGCCGGAGATCACGATGAGCAACTCCTACGGCTTCGGCGGCCACAACGTGACGCTGATCTTTCGGAAGGTCGCAGCCTAAGGGCCTAGGGTCTGGGGTTTGGGATCAAGGGATCGAAATGACATCACCCCAGACCCCAGACCCTAGAGTTCATTCGGAAACTCTCCTGAGGCAGATGAGTATGAGGGCGAGCAGGCAGAGGCCCGGAGAGGTCGGAGTCTGCGCTCCCAGCGCGCCGACGCGCGTCGGAAGGGAGCCAGGCGAAGCTCCGCTCGATGATCCACCGGCGCTCGTGCCCCTTGGGCCGCTGCGCTCGGGCGGCCGGCCCCAGGGTCTCCACCGCCCCACGCGGCGGATGGCGGCGATCCTGGGCGACGCCGCGCCGCCGGAGGCCTTCCGCCTGCGCTGTCTCTCGGCGACGACTCCCTCGGCCGCGTCCTGCGCCCCGGGCGACCCGGGAGCCCTCACGCGGATCGTGCCGAGCGTCGGCTCGGCCAGCGCGCTCTCCCGCCCGATTCGCGCGCGCAAAGAAGCCGATGGGAGTCCTCGCCGTCCGTCGCCAGCATCTTCGCCTTCCTGCGTTCAGCGACGCCAGCTCCCCTTTTCGCGGGGACAAAGCTCCCGTCGAGAAAGGCCTGCCTCCAGCTTCCCTGGAGAGCGTTCCGAGCAGCGCTCGCCACACCCCGCTCCCACACGCCCGCCTCCTCAGGCCCGTAGGCGCTCCCAGGCCGTGGTGGGAGCGCCGCAAGCGGTCCTCCCGCTCCCCCGTGCGCAAGACGAAGAGGATCGCCGCCAGCGTGCGGCGGTCGTCCGCGCGAACCGTCGCTGGGGAGCGGGACGGCGAGGCGCCCACTGATCGTCCGTCAAACGTGTGCCAGCCATGGACGCTTAGACCAACCGGAGTTTCGATGATCTCCTGACCCCCAGACCCCTTCCCTCGATTTCCTCATGTCCTTCCTCGACTCCCTCGCCGCTCGCCGGGCCTTCGCGTCTACGGCGCAGAGTCGTGCGGCGGGGAGTTCGACCTCTCGCCGGGCCGCCTGCCTCTACCTGCGCAAGCACGGTGGCACGCCCGTCGCGCGCGCGCAAGCTCTCCTCGCTGCGCGGAGCGCTACCTGAAGGCGTCGGCGCTCTGGATCCGGCAAGCCAGTCGGACGACGGCGAGGCGGAAGGGCGACTACGCGACCGCGCGCTCATCCGCCGAGATCATGTCGACGGCGAGGCGGAACGGCGCGGCCTCGCGCCGAAGTCGTGGGGATCGACCTGCCCCTGGGCGACCGTGCTGGTGACGGGCAAGGGAACAAGCAGCGACTCGGCCTCTTCGGCGCGGCCTGCCTCGGCCCTGGGCGACATCGAGTCGCATCCGCCGGTCGAGGCCAGCCCCTCTTCACCAACCCCAAAGGGGGACGGCTCTCCTCGCGCACGATCGCCAACGTGGTCAAGCGCTGGGCGCTGCGCGTGGGGCTCCCGCCGACGGTCTCCCCACACCCTGCGCCACTCGTTCGCACCTCCTCGACAACGGCGCGGACCTCAAGTCCGTGCAGCAGCTCCTGGGGCACGAGAGCCTCGCGACGACGCAGATCTACACCCACGTCAGCGTCGAGCGGCTGCGCAAGGCCGTCGACGAGAGCCACCCGGCTTCGCAGGGAGGGTGACCCCCAGCACCTCTCCCATTGCCCAGACGGGCGAAGGAAATACGCGGAGCGCGCCTCACAAGGTTAGCCCCGCGCTACCGTTCGACAACGATCCTGCGGCGGCGCGAAAAACCGTGTTCGAGCCTTGGAATTGCCTGCGTATGATCCCTTGCGGCAGGGTAGCCGGAGGGAAATAGAGAATGGATATCAAGTTCGCCTACTGGGTCCCTAATGTGAGCGGGGGGCTGGTGACATCGCACATACCGCAGCGCACCGACTGGTCGTTCGACTACAACAAGCGGCTCGCCCTGACGGCGGAGGCCGCGGGTTTCGATTACGCCTTGGCGCAGGCACGGTTCTTCGCCAGCTACGGCGCCGACAAGCAGCTCGAGGCGGTTACGACGGCCACGGCGCTCGCGGCGGTCACCACGAGACTCAACCTCATTGCCGCCGTGCATCCGGGGTTGTGGCACCCGGCGGTGATCGCGAACGTGATCGCGAGCGCCAACGTGATCAGCGAGGGCCGTGTGAGCCTGAACGTGGTCAGCGGCTGGTTCAAGGACGAGTACACCGGCTTCGGGGCCGAGTGGCTGGAGCACGACGAGCGCTACGTGCGGTCCGAGGAGTTCATCCGGGTGCTCAAGGGGATGTGGACTCAGGAGCGGTTCACGTTCGGCGGCAAGTACTACAACGTCACCGACGTGCCGTGCGAGCCGAAGCCGATCAGCCGGCCGCACCCCACGATCTTCCAGGGCGGTAACTCGGCCGCCGCGCGGGAGATGGCGGCGCGCGTGACCGACGTGATGTTCATCAACGGCGGGACGCCCGAGTACATCCAGGGCGTGGTGCGAGACGTCCGGGAGCGCGCCCGCAAGTACGGTCGAGAGAACCAGATCCGTTTCGCGATGAACGCTTTCGTGATCAGCCGCGAAACGGAGAAGGAGGCGTACGACACGCTGCGCGAAATCGTGTCGCAGGCGAACGCGGAGGCGGTCAAGGGATTCGGGGAGGCGGTGAAGGAGGCCGGGCAGGCGTCGCCGGAGGGCGAGGGGATGTGGTCGAACTCCTCTTTCGAGGACCTGGTGCAGTACAACGACGGATTCAAGCCGCGCCTCATCGGCACGCCGGAGCAGATCGCAGAGCGGATCCAGACGTACGAGTCCGTCGGAATCGACATCCTACTCACCGGGCACCTGCACTTCATCGAGGAGGTCGAGCGCTTCGGGTGGCAGATCCGGCCGATCGTGCGCGAGCTGCCCAGCCTGCGCGAGCGAGAGCAGGTGGCGGCCTAGTCCGGATGCGCGTCCTCGGCATCAACGGCAGCCTCACGCCCCCGCCCTCCCGTTCGCGGGCCGCGCTCGACGTCGCGCTGCAAGCGGCGTCGGCGGAGGCGGAGGTGGGCGTGCTGGAGCTGCGCGACCATGACCTCGATTTCTGCGACGGCCGGCCTCCTGAGCTCTACGGCGAGGGGACGCAGAACGCCCTCGCGATGATCGAGGAGGCGGACGCGTACCTGGTGGCGACGCCGGTCTACCGCGCCACCTACACGGGCGCGCTTAAGAACTTGTTCGACCTCGTCCCGAACGACCCCAAGGGCAAGGACCCGCTCCGGGGCAAGGCCGTCGGGCTCATCGCCACCGGCGGGAGCGATCACCACTATCTCGTCATCGAACACCAGATGTGCCCCTTGTTCGGGTTCTTCGGCGCGCATACCGCGGGGCGCGGCGTGTACCTGTCGAACCGAGACTTCGACACCGCGAAGCTACCCTTCGGTCCCGTCGCCGACGACCTTGCCGCCCTCGGACGCGAGGTCGTCGCCCTAGGGCGGCTCATTCGGGAGAGTCCGACGGACTTTCGACCGGCGCACCTCGGCATCCGGCGCGCCTAGCCTCTTGGGCTTCTCCCAAAAGAGTGGGAAGAACCTCCGGAGCCCTTCTCCCTTTTGCGCAGCAAAGGGAGAAGGGCGCCGGAAGACTCCACGTCGTGTTAGAAGTCGAAGATGTCACCGAGGAAGCCCCTGCGCTTCCTCCTCCGGTGGTAATCGTCGCCCCGGCGGTCGTCGTCGTCGTCATCGTCATCGTCGTCTCGGCGGTAGCCGTAGGCCGGAGGCGGCGTGGGCACAGGCCCCGGCGCCATGTAGGGGGTGGGCGGCATGGAGGCCGCCGTGCGCTCGATGACCTTGTCCAGCTCGCCACGGTCGAGCCATACGCCGCGGCAGGTCGGGCAGTAGTCCACCTCGATCCCGCTCCGATCCATCATCAGGAGGTCCACGACCTCACACCTTGGGCACCTCATTTCTCTCTTTCTCCTTTTGATCCGGCGAACGGGGGAGGCAATAAAAAGACCTTCATCGCCTATAAGGCAACGAAGGTCTCGCGTTCTCAGCGGCGGGCCGGCCTCTCGGCGTCCTGACGACCCACGGCCCCGCACGGAGCGGGCGCTACTCCCCTTCCGGGTGTCACAGGTTTAACGAGGATGGGAGGCCCTAGGTTCCGGCGTCCCCCGTCATATGGCGCTCCTGGCTTTACCCCCGTTCCCTTCAGTGGGAGGGCCCGCTAAAGAGTTTCCACCTCCGGTTCCAGCGCCCGTACTTGAGCAGGCTTGACCAGCGAAGCGAGCACCGAGATCGCGAGGATCCCCAGGATGATGCCGAGGGAGAGACCTATAGGGAACTTGTAGTCCGGCTGCCCCCCTCCCGTGTGCATCCAGTAGGTCCACACCATCTTGCCGCCGACGAAGATCAGAATCGCGGCGAGGCCGTACCCCAGGTAATGGAACATCCCCATCAGGCCCGATACGGCGAAGAACAGCGCCCGGAGGCCTAGGATCGCGAACACGTTCGACGTGAACACGATAAACGGGTCCCTCGTGATCGCGAAGATCGCGGGGATGCTGTCCACGGCGAAGATGATGTCGGTGAACTCGGTGAACAGCAGGGCGATGAAGAGCGGGGTCGCCCACAGCCGACCGTCGATCCGCGTAAAGAAACGCTGCCCTTCGAAGTCCTGCGTCACGGGCAGGAACCGGCGAAAGGCGCGTACGACGGGGTTCTTTTCCGGGTCGATCTTTTGTCCTTTAGGACGATCATCTTCACGCCCGTCACGATGAGAAACGCGCCGAAGATCAGGATCGTCCGCGAAGCTTTGCAGCAACGCCGCCCCGACGCCGATGAACAGCGCCCGGAACAACAGCGCACCGACGATCCCCAGGGCAGCACGCGGTGCTGGTACTTGGCGCAGGCACGTTAAAGTACGTGAAGACCATCAGGAACACGAAGATGTTGTCGACGCTGAGGGCCTTCTCTACGAGGTAGCCCGTGAGGAACGCGAGCCCCGCCTCGGAGTTGGTGTATGGCGACTCGGGGTAGATCCGGTCCCATAGAAAGTAGAGGCCCAGGTTGAATACCAGGGCGAGAACGATCAGACGGCGCTCCAGGCGAAGCGCCTCCTTCATCTTCACCTCGTGGGCCTTCCGGTGGAAGACGCCGAGGTCGAGGGCAGCATCCCCAGCACGAACGCCAGAAAGGCTCCCCAAATCCAGAGAGGGATGCCGGCGATCATCATCGTTCCTTCCTTCAGAAATCAAAGATGTCGCCGAGGACGCCTCCGCGCTTCCTCTTCTTCTTGTATTCGTCATCGTCCTCCCGGCGGTAGCCATAGGCGGAGGGCGGCATGGGAACTCGCGCGGAGGCGCGGAGGGGGACGGCCGTCCTCTCGATCACCTTGTCCAGCTCGCCTCGGTCGAGCACACGCCGCGGCAGGTCGGGCAGTAGTCCACCTCGATCCGCTCTCCGGTCCATCATCAGGAGGTCCGCGACCTCACACCTTGGGCATCTCACTTTTCGTTTCCTCCTTTCGTCTTTCCAGACCCAAGAGGCACAAAGCCTCCACCGCCCAACGGGCGATGAAGGTCTTGCGTTTTCAGCGGCGGGCCGGCCTTTCGGCGTACTGACGACCCACCACCCCGCGCGAAGCGGGCGCTACTCCCCCTTCCGGGGTGTTACAGAGTCTAACGAGGACAAGGGCCTTTGAGTTCCCACGGTTCTCGGCCCTTGGGTACCCGGTTGATCGCCATACCCGCAGCTAAGGAGGGGCTCTACGTAGGGGGATGTGTGTCGGCCGAGGCTTGCCGCGATGGTTCTGCGCGGGTGTTGGGGTTTGCGTGTGGAGGGAGAAGGCTCCGATCGGAACCTCTACCCCCTGCCCCTCCTCCTCCAGACTTATCGCGGCAAGGGAAGGGTTCTCGGAGGCTCTGTTGATTTCCTTCATCTTTAGGGCTCCGACTGTCCCCGATCTTCCCGGCCTTCGAGAAAGTCCTCAGGAGGTGCCAACGCACGTCGCGGATCTTCTCCGAAGAGGTCAGCGCCTCGTGGACCGTCTGGGCGACGTCCCACAGCACCCTCGCCGTGCCGGGCTTGTAGAGCGAGGCGAAGACGCCCGCACGCTACGCTCAGTCCCAACCATCCACTCCGTGTCGGCCTCCTCCGGCACCTGACGATGAAGGTGTACTGCGCGTCGTCGCACTCGGGGTGAAGTACCAGCCGGACTCGTCTTGCCCCAGCGTCTCGTCGACCTCAGGCCCCCGCTCCTGAAGCTCGTCCATGAGCCAACGCGCGAGATCCTCGCCGTAGTTGTGGGGGGTTGACGAGTGGCGCTTCGTCTGGCTGGTGTCCAAAAGCCGAACTCTAAACGTTACGTGGGTTCGCGCGTCGGCCATGTCTTTCCGGCAAGGCACAAGCGCCAAACTGTACGCAAAAAGCGGGGCCGCCCCGCTCCCTTTGCATTCGATTTGCTTTACCCTTCAGACCCAGGTGGAGGCGCGCCGGAAGACTTTGTAGTTCACCGGGCAGGAGACGTGGCCCAGCACGAAGCCCGGCCAGCCGGCCATAAAGTCGAGCTCGTAATCGGGCGGCGCGCCGACAGCACCAACGGGGTGTCCTTGGCGACCAGGTGCTCCATCTTCGCCACCGCGAACCGCTCGTACCCCCGATCTTGTGCGGCTCTTCGAGGTCTTAGAATGTCCACGAGGTCGGCCCCTCACAAGCATCGAGGGCGGATTGCCAATCGGAAACAAACGCACTCATCGCCGGGGTGGAACCCCTCGCGCGCGGCGGCTTCGACCTCAGGGTCCCGGGTGATGAGCACGAACTTCATAGTAGATGGAACGCTGTCCGTTAAAAAAGCATACACCTTGGGGCCGCTTCCGCTGCGGCGAAGCGGGAGGAGGAGAGTCGAACACAACGAACGGCCCTTTTGGTCCTAGGGACCCCTGGGGCCGCACGGTAAGATCGAGAACGGGAAAAAGAGACATGTGCGCGACGCAGACGACGGAGAGCGCGGGGACAAGAAGCGACGCCGAAACGCGGCGCTTCCAAGGGATGATGGCGGAGACAAAGCGGCGTGCCTACACGATGGCGCTCCAGCTCACGCGCAACCCGAGCGACGCCGAGGACCTCGTTCAGGAAACCTACGTCAAAGCCTGGCGCGGCTTCGATAGCTATATCCCAGGACGCCCCTTTCTTAACTGGCTCTTGCGGATCATGCAGCGCGCCTACCTCGACTCCCGGCGCCGCGACAACCCGATCCGCAAAGCCGAGTCTCTAAACTCCATGATCTCGCCGGGCGACGGCGAGGTGCAGGAGCTTCCGATCCCCGACGTGGGCCCCGGTCCGGACGACGAGGTGCTCCACGACGAGCTCAAGCGCGAGCTGCGCGAGGCGCTGGCGGGTCTTCCCGACGTCTATCGCACGGCCATCTCGATGTGCGACCTCGAAGGCATGAGCTACTCCGAGATCGCCGACATCCAGCGCACCACGATCGGTACCGTCCGCTCCCGCATCCACCGCGGCCGCCGCCTCCTACGCGACGCGATTCAGAAGGGGGAGAGAGAGGGCGTTGGGCGTTAGGGCGCTGGGGCGGAGAGGGGATCGTTAACAACCGCAGGGTAAAGGACAAGCTACTCCAACGCCCAACGCCCCAAAAGGTACACTCCTCTCGTGAGCGGGAAAAAGCCGCCGTCCAGGCCGGCCTGGGTGAAGAACACCTATTTCTGGATCGCGGGAATCTTGCTCGTGCTGGCGATAGTGGGCTTCATCCAGGGCGACGGCACCATCCGCGACCCAGGTCAGAAGCCCGAGAGCAATCTCGCCCTGCTCTATTTGGGCGCGTCGGTGCTCATGCTGCTGGGCGGCTATATGAGCCACACCCAGACCATCCAGCAGTACGAAGAGGAATTGCAGATGCGCGCAACGAAGGGCGAGAGCGTAGAGCCCGCCCGCCCCACCGAGCCGGCCCAGCCGAAGGAAGGATAAGACGATGATTCAGTGCAGCGCTTGCGGTAGACCGATCGAGAAGGTGCCGAATTGGCTGTCGTCGGTCACGGCGGAGTTCGTGTGCAACAACTGCCCGAACCGGAACACCAAGAACATCGCCTTTATGACCCTCGAACCCGAGACCCCCACCGTGGGACGGGTGGACGAGGAAGAGGAAGTCGACGTCGAAGAGCTCCCCGACGACAAAGACGAGTAACCCTCCGTAGCCCGCGCGACCCGCGCACGAGCCTTGTCAGGCTTGTGCGCGGGCCCCGCGCTCTACTTGCGTAGGAGATCGCGCAAGTACAGATCGCACACTGGGCGCTGGTGGAAGTCCGTGCCGAGCAACCGCCGCAGCTTCTGGATCGCCACCTCCCGCGAGTCGCCCGTGTTGCGCTCGTGGCGCTCCCAGAATCGCTGCCACCAGTCGCGCGGCTGGACTTTGCTTCCCTCGTACTCCGTGACTCGCCCCGTCTCGCCGCCCACCACGAGGCTGCCGACGGAGTCGCTCTGGGCGTAGACGCGGTCGATCTCCTCTTTGATCGAGGCCATGTCGGCTGCCGAGACGACGCCGTTGGAGGTGGCTTTGTAGAACTGCACCGTCACCCGCACCGGGAAGCGCACATCGCGTTCGATGGGCAGGCCGTCGATCTCTGTGAACGGCCCTTCCAGGTCGCCGTGCCCGATCACCGCCGCTTCCACGTCGCTGCGGTCGCGTGACTCCTTCTTCATCGGTGCGGCCGACATGGCCTCCGCAGGAAACCCGCCGCCGCCGAAACCGCCCCCTTGCATCCGCTCCTTCTGCTTCAGCGGGATCTGCACGAGGAGGACCATGTTCAGCCCGGCATCGCGCTTCCGCGGCCCGGAAGGCGTCGGACTGGTGGGGTCGCCGCCAGCCGCCTTGAAGTCGCTCAGCCGTTGGCCCGTGAGGCTGGCGCGCTGCCCTTTCTCGTTGTGGAACAGACGCTGGCCCCAGGCCGACCCCTCCGAGAAGGCGTCGCGAGTGTTGTCGATGATCGTCGCGCTCGTACCCTGCCGCGTGACGAGCACCGTGAGCACCGCCGGGTCGCCCTTCACCGCCTGGTAGTTGAACAGCACCGGGTTGAAGGTCGCCGTTCCCGCCCTCGGCACGGGCAGGAAGCAGGCCTGCGCGCTCACGAGCACCTTCGAGTCCCGCTCGGGGGCGACGAGCGACCGCCGTGGCCCCTTCCAAGAGTCTGGGTTGGTCAGGTAGGCGCGCGGATTGTCCAGAAAGTCGTAGAGGGAGACCCGGCGTAGGGGCTGGCCTTTGTGGTTGCCCACGAGGAGCGTAAACCCGCGCGGGTCGAGGTCGCAGGTGAGGTCGCTGAAGTTTGGGTGGCGGATGACGGGCATGCACACGGGCCGCGGTCGCTTCGTCCGGGGGTCTTCCTGGAGCACCTGGATCGTCATGTCGCTGATGTTCGGCCCTACCGCCGAGCCCTTATAGCGCCCTGTGTCCTCCCAGGTGAGGTTGAGCACGTTCAGCCCGCGCGACTGCGCAAGCCGCTGCGCCTCGGGGTCGCCCACCATCTGCGCGGTGCGCCGGATCGCTTGCGCGTACAGCTCCCGTTCTTCGGAGGTCATCTCCTTCGGGGAGTCTTTCTTCTCGGGCGGCCTCGGCCCCTGATCGGGGGTTAAGGGCGACGTGGCGAGGGTCGCGGTGAGAATGGCGCCGACCCCGAGCGCGGCGGCAAGTCTGATGTGTTCCATGGGCTTCGTTCTCCTTCGAGTCTGCCTAAGTGAGTGGACGCACCGACTTAGATCGTTCAAACAGACTCACCGTCACCTTTGGGAGTGCGCGAAGCTCTTCGCGCACTCCCAAGGTTGAAGGTTTAGGGTTGCAGGTTGCGAGCGGAACCTTCCCCACCACCTTCAACCTGCAACCTTCAACCTTGAACAAGCTTCCAAAGGAGTCGGGCGGGTTTTTGCGGCGTCTGAAAAGGAGGGACGATGGACCACGCCGCCCTCGACCTCGCGCTTCGCAAGCTCCGCACCGCCGACCGCTTCGAGTCGGAAATGCGGGGTTTTCTGGCGGACGCGGGGCACGACGAAGGGGTGGCGGACGAGGTCGTCGCGCACTTGAAGGGTCGCAAGATCCTAGACGATGAAAGGACGATAAAGAGCCTCATCGAGCGCAGGTCCGGGCGCCGCTCGGTGGGGGATGAGAAATTGCGCGCCGAGCTCTTGGCGCGCGGCGCACCGGAAGAAATGGTCGGCGAGGCCCTCGCGGCCTCCGAGGAAGGCGAGACGGAGAGGATGCAGGAGGCGCTGAAGGGCAAGTTCGGTCCGGGCGACTCGCGTGCGAAAGGCGCGCGCTTCCTCTCTTCGCGCGGATTTTCCGAGGAGGCGATCGAGAGTGCGCTGGACCGCTTCTTCGGGACGTCGGAGCGCCCGGACTAAGGAGGACGATGCTTCCACAACTAGAAGGCCTCCCCGGGAGCCTGGCAGGGGGCCTCGGAGTGGCCCTGGCGGTGACGGCGGGGCTCTACTTGCTGTGGCTGAGGCCCGGCGTCATCGCCGCGCGCCGAGAGCGCGCCCAGGCGGAGGCGCTGCACGACCGCCTCCAGCGCGAGTCCGCGCTGGAGGCGGAGGCCACGCTGCTGGAGGCCAGGGCCGAAGCGATCCGCATCCGCGAACGGGCGGAGGAGGATGCCCGGCAGAAGGGGGCGGCGCTCGACCGGGCGGGCGAAAAGCTCGATGCTCGCGAAGAGGCCCTCGAATCTCGCCGCGTGGCCATTGAGGAGCGCGAGCGCGCACTGATGCAAGAGTCGCGCGTTTTCGCCGAGAAAGAGGACGCGGCCGAGCGGCGGCTGCGCGAGGCGGACGAGGAGCTCCGGCGGATCGCCGGACTGGACAAGGAGGGGGCGCGAGACCTCTACCTCGCCGGGATCGAAGCCGAATTTCGCGAAGCGGCGCTGCGCAAAGCACGCGAGGTCGGGGCGGAGGTCCATGGGGAGGCGGAGAGCCGCGCCCGCCGCGCCGTCCTGGACGTGCTGGGGCGATCGGCCACCGACTACGTGACGGAGGCGACGCTCTCGGTCGTGGAGCTGCCCAGCGAGGACATGAAGGGGCGCATCATCGGGCGGGAGGGGCGCAACATCCGCTCCTTCGAGCAGATCTCGGGGGTAGACCTCATCGTCGACGAGACCCCGGAGGCGGTGGTGATCTCCTGCTTCGATCCGGTGCGGCGCGAAACGGCCCGCCTGGCCCTGCTGGGCCTGATGACCGACGGCCGCATCCACCCCGGACGGATCGAGGAGGCGTACGAGAAGGCGCAGGCGGAGGTTGCGCGGACCGTACGCGAGGCGGGCGAGCACGCCGCCGAGCGGGCGGCGGTCGCCGGCCTCCCGCCGAAGGTGGTCGAAGCGATGGGCCGGCTGCGGGTCCGCACGAGCTACGCGCAGACCTTCCTCGACGACTGCGTGGAGGTCGCGCGCCTCGCGGCGATGCTCGCCGCGCGGTTGGGCTCGAACGAGGATCTCGCTCGCCGCGCAGGGTTCCTGCACGACATCGGCAAGGGGCTCGGCCCCGAGTGGGAGGGCCTCATGCCCTGGCGGGTATGGCGTTCCTGCGCTCGCTCGGGAGAAGGGCCCGTGTTGCACGCGGTCGGCGCGCACCACCACGAGATCGAGCCGACGACGGGGAGGCGCACCTCGTCATCGTGGCCGACTCCCTCTCCGCGGCGCGCGCCGGTGCGCGCCGCGAGAACCTGGAGCACTACCTCAAGCGCCTCGCGACGTTGGAGAGCCTCGCCAGCTCGTTCCCCGGCGTTGACCGCTCCTACGCCGTCAAGCGGGCCGCGAGATCCGCCTCATCGTCCGCCCCCAGGAGGTCGACGACCTCGGCGCGATGCGTCTGGCGAACGACGTGGCGAAGCGAATCGAGAGCGAGTTGGAGTACCCAGGCCAGATCAAGATCACCGTGATCCGCGAGACGCGGGCGCAGGGTGGCGAAAGGGCTCCTCCCCTGGGCCGGTCGCTCGGCACACGCGGGCAGTTGGCTTCGCGCAACCGGCCCTATGGAAAGCGTAGACATCTCACTCGGCGGCGCGTGCGAGGAAAACAACCATGAACAGATCCTAGCCTTGTACTCTTTGGCGCGGTCTCCGCGCTCGCGGTGGCCGACGCGCGCCTCAGGATGCCGTGAGCATCGTTTGGAAAGCCGAAGGTGGGCCAGACGATGAAGTATCGGATGACCAGCGTCGGAGATCCAGGGCCATGACGAGTACGCGCTGACTTCGATGGTAAAGGAGATCCGCCGACGTTATCGTCTCCAAGACGGGCTCGCCTCGGGCGATCAAGAGGCTCCATGATCCCGGAAGACGTCACGGTCACCACCGTCATGATGCCCAACGGGGATGGTCAGCCGGACGTCCGACAAGCCGAGCCAGTTCGAGATTCCCCGCCTCGAAAACGCTTTCGTCTTCACCTACCCCGAGACGATCAAGGTCTGACTTCCGACGCGCGAGACGTCGTTATGCGAGCACCACGACCTTTACTCGAGGCGTGGAGAAGGTCGCCAGGCAGCCACAAGTTCGAGTTCGATTTCAAGAGTCCGGCGATCATCGACGGGGCGGGTTGGATGGCGCGGAACCTGCTCGCCCCAGACACAAAGGGCTGCGCCATGGGAGCCTGCCATCGGAAGGGTACGGTCGACCAGCGGTGAGAGGATCATCTACCGCGTAGACGCCTCCAGACCCCGCTGATCGCCGCTGGCTTGACCGGATGGTGGAACGGCGATGAGTTCGCCGCGACTTCGAGCGAAACGGACGACCTGCTTCGCTTGTCCAATGAATTCTTCCCCGAGGTTCGAACAAAAGTTCCTGAATGGACACCGCAGCCCTCGATACAAGATGTCGAAATACCGCTCGGAAGATCTTCCCGCATGCGCCGCCGGAGCTAAGCTAAGCAGTCAGAACAGGCGCACCCAGGCGTCCGCGAGGCGAGCGCCTCTTCTGGACGTACGCCAGCAGCAAGCGTAGCGATGCGACGCGTGCCTCCTCAATCTCCTTCGGAGATCGCTTGGGGCCTTCCTCGGCAAGCTCAGAATCACCGTCCTGCGCCCTCACCGTTTTTGTACGCCCGCACCATACAGTGCCCGATCTCCTCTACACCATCCTCTTCCTCGGCGACGTCGTCGGCAAGCCGGGCGGGAGGTCGTGAAAGAAGGCCTGCCCAGCCTGAAGGACACGCACCGGCCCCTCTTTACAATCGTCAACGGCGAGAACTCCGCCGGGGGCTTCGGGATCACGCCCGGACATCGCGCAGGAGATCTACAAAGCGGGCGCGGACGCGATCACGCTGGGGAACCATGCGTTCAACAAGCGGGACATTGGGCCGTATCTGGACGACGCGAGCAAGCCGATCGTGCGGCCCGCGAACTTCCCCGCGAGCGCGCCGGAAGAGGGTTCCTCATGCTGGAGCGCGAGGGCGTGCGGCTCGCGGTGGCGAACCTCTGCGGGCGCGTCGGGATGGACCCCCACTATGACGATCCGTTCGCCGCCGCCGACGGCTGGGTGGAGACGATGGACACGCCCCACCTCTTTCTCGACTTCCACGCCGAGGCGACGAGCGAGAAGATCGCGATGGGGTGGCACCTCGACGGGCGTGCGACTGCCGTCGTCGGGACGCACACTACGTCGCCACCGCCGACGAGAGTGTGCTGCCCGGAGGCACGGCCCATATCTCCGATGTGGGGATGTGCGGGCCGCGGTTCAGCGTATTAGGAATGGATCGCGAGATCGTTTTGCGACGGTTTCGCACCGGGATGCCCGCGCGATTCGAGGTCGCGAGCGAACTGGGTGTAATCTCCGGGGTGCTGATAGGCGTCGAAAGGGATACGGGTCGCGCGCATTCCATCGAGAGGGTGCGCTTTCCGCAAGAAATGTGATTGGGCGGTTCTAAAGACTTGGGAGGCTTGACGATGAGCAGAATGTGGGTAGCAGCGCTGGCGGCGGTAGTGGCCGCGCCGGCCTTTGGACAGGCGGGGTCGATCCTTTACGCGCCGGTGCGCTCGATTAAGGACCAGGGGATCGTCGTGAAAGGCTGGGGCAGCGGCGCACCATCTCGGAGACCGACGAGGTGCCCGCGTTCGAGGGGTCAACTCCATCCGGATCTCCACCCGAAACTACTTCCAGGGCGGGTTCCTGCGCTTTGAGAGCCTTTGGACCTTTCGCGCGAGTTTGGCGACAAAGCCAACCTCCTGCGCCGACGTTCGTGTACCGCCGAAGACCTCACCCTCGGCGGTGGCGCCCGGCGGCAAAGTCGGCGGTGGGGGCGGCGAAGCCGGACCCGACGGGGGCTCTTGGTGGCGTTAGGGGCGGAAGGGGAGGTGGTCAAGGCGGCCGGGCGGCCCCGGCGGCCCCGGAGGAACCCCGCCCGGCCAAGGACTAGGCGGTGCGACCTCTGGGTTGGGCGGCACGGGATTCCCGGGCGGAGCTCTGGGCGGGCTCGGCTTCTGCTTCTATGCCCGCGATCCGCTTTCTCCGGATGATCGTGACGACGACCGATGGCAAGAAGAGCGAGATCTACGTGCCCGTAAGCTCCACCCGCGCCGGGGAGCGAGGCTGGCGCAGCGTGGCGATTCCTCTGGCGGCGGTCGCCGGGCTCGACCGCACGAACAAGACGATCAAGGACGTCGGCTTTCGGCGAGACGCCACCAGCACGTTCTACGTCGGCGACTTGCGTGTGATCAACGACACGACGCCCCTTCGGGGCGACATTCGGGGACCGCGCAACCCAACCTGTTCTTCGGACAGGAGTACGTCTTCAGCGCCACCGGCAACGGGGGTGCGAGCGTCCTGAGGTTCACTTGGGACTTTGACGACAGCGACGGCATCCAGGTGGATGCGGAAGGCCAGACCGTGCGGCGCAAGTTCCGCAAGGCCGGCAAGTACAAGATCACCCTCACGGTGACCGACCAGTACGGCCTGAAGACCCCTACACGACCACCGTCGACGCTACCGTCAACCCCTAACGAGGGGTCGGGCCGGGGCTGAGGCATCCTCAGCCCCGTAATTTAGCGGGCAAAGTGGCTAATCGTGGCTTAACAGTGCCCCGGGCATTGCAAACTTCCGTTCTATACGCCTACACTAAGGGCGCAACGGCCCACGCGCTGTTGCAAGGAACGGACAGTGGAAATCGTCGCCGACGGTACGGCCGGGAAAGATTCGGGTACATGCCCGACGAAGAGGTCGTGGGCCTCGCTCGGGGGGCACGATGCCGCCGCCGAGTTCCTCATCAGCCGCTACCGGCCCTTGGTCGAGAGCAAGGCCAAGGCGTACTACGTCATGGGTGCGGATCGGGAAGACGTGGTGCAGGAAGGCATGATCGGCCTGTGTAAAGCGATTCGTGATTTCCAGATCGACCGACGGACGAAATTCCGCCCCTTCGCCGAGCTCTGTGTCACGCGGCAGATCATCACTGCCGTCAAGACCGCGACCCGTCAAAAGCACGTTCCCCTGAACGGCTACGTCTCCCTGCACCACACGGCACAGCCGGAGCCTGGCAACACCTCGCTCCTGGATCTCCTGCCCAACGCTCCCCGTAAGGCCAGCGAGCCGCCGGCGGGGCGTCTGCCGGAGAACCTGCAGGAAACCATGCGCGACGGCTTGAGCGAGTTGGAGCAAGGAGTGCTCCGCTGCTACCTCGCGGGGCTCACCTACCGCGAAACAAGCCGCGAGCTTGGGTGCCACACGAAATGTATCGACAACGCACTGCAGCGTGTCAAACGAAAAATAGGACAGGTGTTGAAAAATTGAAGAACATCGTCGTCCTCGTCCGTGATGCGCTCTACCGAGAAGCGCTGGCGAGTCTCCTCTTGGGGCATGGCCTCGAGGTGGTTCCCTCGGAAGACAAGGCGGAAGCCGCCGTGGCCGATGGCGCCGGAACGACGCCCGGCGAGCTGGAGGCGCTGGCGGGGCGTCTGCCGGTCGTCTTGCTGGCGGAGACGGGCGAGCATATCAATGCGCCCGTGGAGCGCCGAGTTTCCCGCTCCGAAGGCTCCATGTCTCTCGTCGAGACGATTCGCGGCCTCGGGGGCGGCATGGTCCGCGAGTCCCGGTCCACCTACGGCGGCCTCACCCCGCGCGAGCGGGAAGTGGCCGGACTGGTGGCCCGTGGGATGTCCAACCGGACCATCGCGGGCACGCTCGGCATGCAGGAGCAGAGCGTGAAGAACCTTGTCAGCGCCATCATGAGAAAGATGCGGTGCGAGAACCGCACGCAGGTCGCGCTCCAGTTGCGCGTCGGCAGTGCGTCCGGCGAGGCGTGAGGGCGCGAGTCCTCACGGCGGCAGTTCTTATACCTCTAGTCTTAGCGGCCATCTTGAGCGCCCCCCCGTGGCCGGTGGGGGCGCTATGCGTGATCGTCGCGTTGCTGGGCGGAAGTGAGATCGGCAAGCTGTTGAGGCAGCCTATCGCCCTTGTGGGAGTCGTCGTCCTCCCGTTGATCGTCGGCCCCGCATTCATGTTCACCAGCGGCCACGCCCACGGAAAATCTTCCTTGGGGGTGGCCCAAGACGCAACGGCGTGGTGGAGTTTTGTCGGAGTGGCGGGCGTCTTGGCCACCTATCGACTCGTCGAACGTCCGTCCTCACGAGAAAATGCGCTCGGCTTAGCCGCTGCCGGTTGGGTGGTTGGCCCCATCGCGTGCCTGCTCATTCTCCATCAACTCGGCGCGCCGCCAACCGAGGACTGGTCGTGGCGTTTCGACACCCCCATCCTCCTCGCGATCCTCCCCCTCTGGGGCGGCGACACCGCCGCCTACTTCGTCGGCCGCGCCTTCGGCAAAACGCCTTTGGCTCCGAAGATATCCCCGAAGAAGACCGTTGAAGGGGCCGTAGCAAATCTGCTGGCCTGCATCGCCGTGGCGGCCCCCTTAGGTGGGGCGATCGGCTTCCCGTGGCTTCCGTCGCTGCTGTGCGGCCTCGCGGCAGGCGTGCTGGGCCAGGCGGGCGACCTCTTCGAGAGCTGGGTGAAGCGGCGCGCGGACCTCAAGGATAGCGGCACCCTCCTCCCCGGCCACGGCGGAATCCTGGACCGTGTCGACAGCCTCCTCTTCACGGCTCCCGCCGTCGCCCTGATTCTCCTCTTCTCGTAGCGTGCGCGGGACGCGCATGCTACATTGCTCCATGCCCGCCATCGAGACCCGCGACTTGCGCAAGACCTATGTCTCGCACAAGCGCGCGCCGGGCGTCGGCGGCGCGGTGCGCAGCCTGTTTAGCCGCGAGAAGACGGAGGTCGAGGCCGTCAAGGGCGTGAGCCTCTCGATCGAGCAGGGGGAGAAGGTCGGCTTCCTCGGCCCGAACGGGGCGGGGAAGACCACCACGCTGAAGATGCTCTCCGGCATCCTCTACCCCACCTCCGGCCACGCCAGCGTACTGGGCCACACCCCCTCGAAGCGCGAGCCGGAGATGCTGCGACGGATCTCGCTCGTCATGGGGAACAAGATGCAGCTCTGGTGGGACCTGCCCGCCTGGGACTCCTTCGTCGTGCTCAAGGAGCTGTACGAGGTGGAAGACGCCGTCTTCAAACGCCGCATCGACCACCTGATCGAGACGCTGGGGATCGGCGAGCTCGTCCACACTCAGGTGCGCAAGCTGTCGCTGGGCGAGCGCATGAAGTGCGAGCTCGTCGCCTCCCTCCTCCATGCGCCCCACGTGGTGTTCCTCGACGAGCCCACGCTCGGGCTCGACGTCGTGAGCCAGAAGGCGATCCGCGACTTCCTGATGGAGGCCCACGCCCAGGACAACCCCACGCTCCTGCTCACGAGCCACTACATGCAGGACGTGCAGGCGCTCTGCGACCGGGTGGTGGTGATCGACAAGGGCACCGTCGTCTTCGAGGGCACCCTCGACACCCTCACCGCCCGCTTCTCCGAAACGCGGCGCATCCGCCTCGTCTTCTCCGAGCCCGTCGCGGAGGCGGACGTCGCGCGCTACGGCCCGGTCGTCGAGTCCGGCGAAGCCGTCGCCGTGCTGGAGATCCCCCGCCGCGACACAGCCTCGGTCACCGCCGCCGCCCTCCAAAACCTGCCCGTCCTGGACGTCGGGATCGAAGAAGTGAGCATCGAGGAAGTCGTGCGGCAGCTTTTCGTGGCTCGTTGATCGTTGGTCGTGATCCATGGTCCGTGGAACAAGAGCAGAGCCCCTTGCCAACATGGGCGGCCCTGCTTCCCACGGCCAACGACCGACGACCGACGACCAATGAGATACGGTACAAGACGGCGTGTCTGACTCCTCCAACGCTCACGGCTTCCGATTCGCCACCAAGACGCTCCACGCGGGGCAGGGGCCGCAGCCCCCGCACCGCTCGGTGTCGCCCCCCATCTACCAGTCCGCCACCTTCGGTTGGGAGGGTCTGGACGAACCGCCGGAATACCAGTACACGCGCTACGGCAACCCGACACGCCACGAGCTCCAGGAGGCGATCGCTGCGCTGGAGGACGCTCGTCACTGCCTCGCCTTCGGCAGCGGCGTGGCGGCGATCTCCGGCGCCTTCGACCTTCTGGAGGCGGGCGACGGGCTCCTGATGGCGTCCGACATCTACGGCGGCACGTTCAACGTCGCGCAGAAGGTCCTCTCGCGGCGCGGGATCGAGGTGGGGGAGTTCGACGCGCGCGACCCCGCCTCCCTGCACGCGCTCGCGCGCCCGAACACGAAGATGGTGGTCTTCGAGAGCCCGACGAACCCCAACCTTCGCGTGCTGGACATCGGGGCCGTGACCCGCGAGGCCCGCGCCCTCGGGCTTACGACGGTGTTCGACAACACCTTCGCCTCGCCCGCCCTCCAGAACCCCCTCGCGCTCGGCGTGGACGTGGTCGTCCACTCCACCACCAAGTACATCTCCGGCCACTCGGACGTGATCGGGGGCGCGCTGCTCACGAACGACGACGAACTCTACGCCCGGGCTAAGGAGGGCCTGAAGGTGAGCGGCCCCGTCCCCGGCCCCTTCGACTGCTGGCTCGCCCTCCGTGGCCTGCGCACCCTCGCGCTCCGCATGAAGGCGCACTGCGCGAACGCCCAAGCCGTCGCCGAGTTCCTGGAGGGCCACCCCAAGGTCGCCCGCGTCCACTACCCGGGCCTCCCGAGCCACCCCGACCACGAGCTCGCGAAGCGCCAGATGCGCGGCTTCGGCGGCATGCTCGCCGTCGAGGTGGACGGCCCGCCCGAAGCCGCCCACCGGCTCGCCGAGCGCTCCCGCCTCTTCCGCCTCGCCGCCAGCCTCGGCGGAGTGGAGTCGCTGGTGGCCTACCCCCCGAAAATGTCCCACGCCGGCCTCACCGAAGAGCAGCGCCTGCAGCGCGGCATCCCGCCCACAATGCTGCGCCTCAGCGTCGGCATCGAGGACGCGGAGGATTTGGTGGAGGATTTGGCGGAAGCGTTGGCCGTTGATCGTTGATCGTTGATCGTTGGTCGAGAAAGTTTGGAGGCGTGTAAATCCGTGACTATAAGGAGCTCAGTGTCTGGAAGCTCTCAATGGACCTTGCGGTGGAGGTATATGAAGCAACTAGAGCAATGCCTGTCGAAGAGCGGTTTGGGTTGACGGGCCAGATCAGGAGGGCGGCAACGTCGGTGCCCGCAAACATAGCCGAAGGGAGCGGACGTCAGCACCCCGGCGACTTTGCTCAGTTCCTCTCCATCGCTATGGGAAGCCTCAAGGAACTGGAAACGCACTTACTCTTAGCGAATCGCCTCGGGATGCTCTCCGAGGTGGAGTCCCTGCTGGCCCTAGTCCAACGGGTAGGCATGATGCTGACGAAGCTCCGTCAATCCGCCCAAGCCCGAAAGAACCCGCCACGATAACGATCAACGATCAACGATCAACGGCCAACGATCAACGACCCCCACAGGTAACCTTCCCCAAATGGTCCCCCCGTGGGTGAACCGGAAGGAGTTTCCGTTTACCGTCCACACCCACGACACGCCGGAGGGGCGGATGAGCTACGTAGATACGGGACGGGGGCGGCCGCTGGTGTTCGTCCACGGCAACGCCACTTTGGTCGTACCTCTACCGCCACCTCATCCGCGATCTCTCGGAGGACCACCGTTGCGTCGCGGTGGATCACCTCGGCTTCGGCCTCTCGGAGAAGCCACCGAAGGCCGACTACGGTCCCCAGGGCCACGTCAGGCGGCTAGGCGGGCTGCTCGACCGCCTGGGGTTGGAGGACGTGACGCTCGTGGTCCACGACTACGGCGGCCCCATCGGCCTCGCCTGGGCGATGGACAACCTCCCCCGCGTCCGGAACCTCGTGGTCTTCAACACCTGGATGTGGTCGCTGGCCGACAACGCCGTCGCGCGCCGCCTCGCCAAGATCTACAGCAGCCCCTGGAACCGCTGGTACTACGCGCGTCTTCCCGCGGGACCCAAGTTCTTCCTCCCCACCCTGATCGCCGACGCCCACACGATGTCCCGCCGCGCGCTGGCGCAGTACCTCCTCCCCTTCGAGCAGGTAGGCGAGCGCCGGGCGCCTTACGACCTCGCCGCCGCCCTCTTTCCGCGAGCTCCTGGTTCGACGCCCTCTGGTCCCGCCGGGGCTCCTGGCCGACAAGCCCGCCCTCCTCATCTGGGGCGAGCGGGACTCCTGGCCCGCGCCGATGACCTCGACCGCTGGAAGGAAGCCCTCCCCAAGCACCGCGTCCTGCGCATCGAGGGCGCCCGCAACTTCGTCCCCGAAGACGCCTCCCTCCTCAGCACCGGCGCCATCCGCGCCTTCCTCGACGGCCGCTCCGATCCTCCTCCTCGAGAGTGACCCCGCTATCATGAAGGCGATGGAGAGGCGCATTGCCACCTGGAAGCTCGATCCCCACATGGACTACCGTCCTTACGCGGAGTTTCTGCGCCGGCTCCGACAGTTGCCTAGGCACGTGTGGCTCCCTTTGATGCTGCTACTGGGCGGCGCCGCGGGTGGCTTAGTGATCGGCCTTGACAGAGCCTGGCTAGGAGTCCCGGTCTATTCACTTGCCGTCTCCCTCCCGCTTCTCTTCGGATTCGCATACGCGGAACGCGCTCGCCCGGAGGTCGTGGCGCTCATGGCCGATCCCTGCCCCCTCGAGCAATTTCCGGTGAACGTATCATTCGTGCGCGGGGGATACCGCTACGGTGAAGATCGGGGGTGGTGACGTTCGTCGACGGCTGGCTGCACTTCGAAGGCCTCGGGACCTCTTTCTCCCTCTTTCAGGGGGAGGCTTTGGGCTGGTGCGACACAGGTACGAACTTGCACATTCGGGAGGCGGCTCTCCCGATGTCGCTCGCGGGCCACCGTTATCGCGTTCTGCTCGGTCCCGAAGATCGGGAGACGCTCATCCTCTTCCGACCTTTTGACACTGTGATTCGAGAAGGCAATGTGAAGAAGGGCCTCCGAGGCACCTTCTGCCGGGCGTTCAAAGCTTGGGCCGCCGCACACCCCCAGCCCCCACGGGAAGGCACCCTCCTTCCACCCCAAACCCCACACCCCGTTGCGTGCTATTACTCCGCGATGGCGTTCCTGCGGGGAACGTTCTTAGGGGCGGTGCTGCCCATGGCGATACTCATCTTCGGATCGTACAGTCCGTTCTTTTTCCTCCTCGCCGCGTTGTACTCACCGTGGACTGCCGCCGCGATCTTGCACGGCGGTGTGTTGCTCATCGCCTTGGGAGGCGCCAAGCACATTGACGACGCTATACGCCGCCAGCGTGTGCTGACGAGGATGCGTCGCGAAGAAGAGGGGCAAGACACGCGGAGAGCACCCGCTCCGGCCACTCCGACGCATCTATACTAAAGTGCATCTATGGAGCCCCGCGTCGCCCTCTGGAGGTTGGACTCATGCAAGGGCATGCCTCCGCTCTCGTTGGCTCGGCATCTGTGGAACACAGGGAACTACCTCATATTCTTCCTGGTCTGGCTGCTCATTGCAGATGTAGCACGAAGTTGGCTGGGACGGCAGTTCCTACCGTTTTTCATCATGGGTGGCTTCGTGGGCTTCAGCATCTACTGGATGGCCGTGACGAATGCCTGGCGGCGCAAGCGTCTCGTTCGGCGCTTATCCCCCTTGATGGCCGACCCGTGCCCCCTCGGCCAACACGCGGTGGAGATACTTCTCTTAGAGGAGGGGCATCGGTACGGCGATGACCAGGGCGTGGTCTCTTTCGTGGATGGCTGGATGCACTACGAGGGCAAAGCCTGTTCCTTCGCTCTCTCCCCCCGTAACGTGGTGTCGATCGCCGATGAGCGTCACGCGGCTCCCAAAGGGATGCGGGCACCGTGGACGCACCCTTTGCGGTTGCTGATTCGGGCGGGTGACGGGAGGCGGGTGCTCCTCGCGATGACGAGTTGCTACGCAGAGCACTGGTTCACCCAGAAGAAGAACGGTCCCGAAGAGCGGGCGTTCCGCGAGGAGTTGGAAGCGTGGAGAACCGGCCCTCAGCCCGCCGAGGGCACCGTTTTGCCGCCCTTGGAGCCCCAGGCGGCCCTCACTCGTTGGGACTCCATGCCCTACCTCACCGGCGGCATCTGCCTTGCCGCCGTGGCCGCCTTCGGCGTAGGCGCCGCCCTGCTCTCCGGCGGCATGAACCCCGGCGCAGCGTTCCTGCCCCTCCTCCTCGCCGGGGGTTCCTTCTACTGTTTCCGCATCCTGGTGGAGCGTAACCGGCTATTCGCCAGGATGCGCCGTCTCGCGGAGTCCCGGGATGCTTTCGAACCTGGTCCCGGGGCGGTTCCCGCCCCGGCCGAGGCCGCGGTTATTCATGGACGATAGCGTGGACGGCGTCGAAGATTCGAACGCGTCCGGTCGTCGCCGTCACCTTGCCTTCGAGATGGCGGCCATCGTGTGCCTGGCGGTGCTCCCGGACGTCGCCTACTCCGCGATGGCCCTTCGGGACGCCGCCGGGTGGTCCACTTATGTGATCGACGAGAGCGCGATGCTGCTCCGCTCCTTGCAAGTCGCGGTGCCGACGCTCTGGATCATGGCGCGCTCCGGGGAGGACTGGGCGACGTTCGGGCTCCGCAAGCCTCGCTTCCTCCCGGATCTGGGCCTGGGCATTCTGCTGTGGGGGCTCGCGCTCGTCGCGATGCGGTCGATGTGGCTCCTGGTCCCGGCCTTAGCCGAGGATTGGGGACCCGGAGGGCAGAAGGGGGTCCTGAACGGCCCCTTGAGCGCGCCACGATGGGCGCTCGTCGCGCTTATGGAGGTGGCGAACTCGTTTTCGGAAGAGCTCGTGATGCGCGGCTACCTTATCCCCCGCTTCGAGGAGATGGCCCGCTCCCGCACCGTGGCCGTCGTCGCCTCGGCCCTCCTCTGGGCCGGATACCACTCCTATCAAGGCTTCCCGGCGATGCTGGACATTGCTCTCTTCGGACTGATCATGGGCGCCTTCTTCGTGGTCACCCGCCGCCTCTGGCCCCTGGTCGTCGGCCACACGATCTGGAACTTGGTCGAGCTAGCCTTCAGCGGCTAGGGGCCCCGCGACCTGCTCGAAGAGCCAGAGCGCGCAACCGAGCTTGCTGCGCCGCCCGCTGAATTCGGTGCGGCCGCGGGCGAAGATCAGGGCGAGCTCGTTGTCCTCTGCATCGAAGCCCGCGCCAGGCGCGCTGACGTCGTTCGCGGCGACGGCGAAG
>JAUJNV010000283.1 GCA_030447945.1 Fimbriimonas sp.
GAAGCCGGCCCTTGGGGCGACCTTTTCCGTCAGGCTCTTAGCCGCTAGTTTTCCCTCGGCGAATGCCTCGAGCCGCTCACGCCGCACGATGCGTTGCTGGTCGAGGTCAGTGACGAGCCACCCGATGCCGGCGATCCCCATAGCCTCGGCCACCCTCCCCGCCCGCTCGCGTCCGTTGAGCCGGGTGAAGCGCAAGATCGTTCGCGCTACCTGGTGCAGATCCGGGTGCCACGCCTTTGGCCCCCGACGCACGGTCACCATCATCTCCGGCGGCCCCTTCACGTCGGGCGCCGACTGGCGGAGGTTGGTGAAGGCGACGCCGTACTGACGGCGCGTCTTGGATGGTCCAGATGGGAACTCCTTCAGCGATACCGCGCCGAAGTTCGCTGGAAGGGGGGTGGCTACCGAACGCATGTACGCGACGAACTTCTCGCGCGTCCAGCCGCCGGCTTGCCGATCTATGTCGGACGAGAGGTCATAGGCGCCTCCCCAGTCATGACGGGCAATGGCCTCGGAGAACCGCCGCGCGATGGTATCGGGCCCGGCGGGAGTCGTGGCGTAGAGGTACACCACGACTCCCACAACGGCGGCGGCCGCTGCAATCAGCGGCACCTTCTTAGACAGGAATGCCAGGTTCCGCACAGCGAGCATCTTCAGTCTCCGTGTCAACGCACGACTTGCGGGCCTCCTGATACTGGAGCGTGCCGGTGCTTTTGGCTTCAGCGGGGCCGTCGGGGGGAGGGATATGGCACGCATAGGTGTAGGACTGGTACATGCAACAGACGTCGTACCAATCGAAACCTCCACTGCCCCCGGTCTTCGTGCTGCAGGCCGGGTATGGCCCCGCGAGCTGGATCCCCCGAGCCCCGCCCACTTCTGCGCAATCGTCGTAGCTTGGGGGACACACATCGGCGTCCTGCCCAAAGGCCGTTGCCGCGACCATCCCAAGGGTAAGGACCGCGATCGTCAGCGGCCGTCGGTTGATGATGTTCATGATTCCTCCTTCGACGGTATTTACCGCCGGTGCCAGGGGCCGTAGCCCCTCATGTAGGGCCTCCGGCCCGCGACGACGTTTCCCGCCACTCGGAGTTCGAGTACGAAGGGGTGGGTGAACGCGGGGTCCATCCAGTCTTCCCGGGGATAGTAGTAGGTCTGGTCGTGCGTGAAACACACGAGCAACGGGTAGTTGCTTCCCTTCTCCTCGATTTCTCGAGCCTGCTTGTCGAGAAGCCAGCGGGGGACTCCGCCTTTTGGATCGACGAGGCTGGGGTGGATGTACATCCAAGCATACGATCCTCCCCCGTGAAAGCGCTTCTCCTCAGAGGTGGCGTTGGGGCACCAGAGGACATCCTCCTGCCTAAGGTAGGGTCGGAGACAGGGGGTGTAGACGTAGGGAGCTACCGGGACGCCTTCAAGCCCCGGAATCTCCTCGGTACCGGGGTGATCTGCTGCGTACTGCATCATCGCGCCGTGGATCTGGCGAAGCTGCGAAGCACACCTCGTCTGCCGCGCCTTTTCCCGCGAGGGAGCCATCGCGGGGAACGCGAGAGCGGCGAGGATCGCCACGATGGAGAGCACCGTCAGCACTTCCAGAAGCGTCAGTCCTCTTTCGCGCTGCATCCTTTGCATCCTGGGAAGGGTCCTGTGGGGGTGGGAGGATCGCCAGCGCCTAAGCCGAAAGGCAGGTGCCGCCTCTCCACCGGGTCGGAGACGAGGACGAAGTACCAGACGATGAGCGCCGCCGCCGCCAGCAGCAAGGGAACAATGGGCTGCAAAGTTATCTTCCGAAGGCCACTTACCGGTGCCCAGCGATCAGTCGCGTGGGTGGTCGGCTCATCTAAGGCTGCTCGGTGATTAGCGACTTCTCCCACTAAACTCACTATATCACAAATGCGAACATTTCCGAGGACTTTTTTAGTTTATGAGCCCGGCTCAACAGGGCAAAGCGGGGCGCCGCTCCAGGGACACCGTCAAGTCCCGCTTGTACCGGTGGGGCCACCACGCGTCGAATTCACTCGTCAGGGCCGCGAACACCTTCTCTCGCGGCGCGTTGATACGCTTCTCCAGCCCGACCGTCACGAGCCGGTAACCGTCCTGGGCCATTTTTCTGGCCACCTCCTGATTTTCTGCGTATCGCCTCAAGTGT
>JAUJNV010000284.1 GCA_030447945.1 Fimbriimonas sp.
CGCCCTGGAGGATGAGCGCGGGGTAGGGGCCTGCGGGGTGCAGGGTCGCGACGAGCCACGCCGCGACGAGCCGCCAGCCGCGCTCGCGCCCGTCCTCGGGGAGGTTCAGCAGGCGCCGCAGGCCCGAGAGGTCCCCCTCTTCGGCGGGTCGGGGCAGCGGCAGCATCCCGCCGGGGCGGCGGAACCGGACCGGCGCGGCCTCGCCGGGGAGCACCCGCCAGCCCGCCGGCGTCACCTCCACGACCTCCCAATCCTTGTTCGCGAGGTCCAGGTATATGTTGCCGTCGTGCCCGGCCACCCGGACGTGGGTCTCGTGCTCGGGGGCGTCGAAGGCCGCCCTGCCCGCCAGCGTACCCACCGCGTCCGTGACGGCCTGGCCGCCCGGCGCCTTCTCGTAGCGCTGGTAGAAGCGGTGCCGGAGCCAGTTTTTGAAGGCCTTCTGATCGAGGCGGTGCGTCTCCTTGTGGCCCCGCACGGGGATGGTAGCGTAGACCTCGCCGTTCGGGTCGTGGAAGAGGTGGGCGACCCCGGCCAGCCTCACTAACATGTCAGCCTGGCTGGCCTTGGCCTGGCCTTCGGCCTCGTCGGCTCCTCGGTCGGCGTCCTTGCCCCAGGCCCACGCCTTCGCGATGGCGCGGGGCAGGCCGGGCGCGTGCTCCTCCTCTCCCCCACCCACTTCCTCGAACGCCCCCTCCGTACCGGGCAGGAGCCCGCACCGCTCCCGGATCTCCTGCGGAATCGTCACTTGACCCTTGGTCGTGATCTTCATGCGCGCGCCTCCGGCTCAGGGTATTACTAGCGTGGGTAATACTACACGAAGAAGGGTTCTGCTTCAACGGCTTGCCGGCCGCGGAGCTGCCCTCGTGCGGGCCTTCAGATAGCGAGAAAGCCCCCTCCGCAGCGCGGAGAGGGCTTTCGTTTGCGGCTCAGGCGCGATCAGGCGGTTGTGCAGGTCACCGCGCTGATGACGTAGTTCGAGGTAGCATTGCCGCCGGAGGTCACCGTGACCGTGGCTGGCGTCGCGACCGCGGTGAAGCGGAGCTTGTTCCCGTTCGAGAAGGTGACCGTGTCGGCACCGAGCGTGTAGCTCCCCGCCGCCAGGTGCGAGATGTTGAACGCACCCGTGCCCTTCATGCTCCCGGAGCGGACGATGGTACCCGCCGTGGCGATTGGGACGAACCGCTCGAGCAGCGCGCTCTGGGTCAGCGCGGTGCCGCCGCAGGTGACCGGAAGCGTCACGCCCTGCAGAACGACGTTGCCGCTGATGGTCCCTCCACGCTCCTTGCGCACCCCGTGCAGCGTGGGCGAAACGATCCACTTGCCGGACTTGCCGGCCTCATGGGCGAAGCTGCGCTGTACGTCGAAGTCGATCACCACCGTGTTCGTCCCCGTTCCCACCGTCACCCCACCTTCGGCGAGGTTGACCTTGAACCCACTCTTGCACTGGCTGGTGAGCTTCAGCTCCGTTCCGGCGGTGGCGGTGACGCCGGCCGGGAGGGTGGTCCCAGTGGCCGCTACGATCTGCCCCGCCTTCGTCTTGATGTACATGTCGCACACGACGAGGCGAACCTGCCGATAGGTGCCGGGCTCGATCGTCTGGGTGACCAGGTCCTGCACCTTGCCGTTGTCCAGCGTGAGCAGGTTGATCCAGTCCGTGGACTTGGGGGTGAGCTCGACGCGGCTCGACGCACCGCCCTCGCCGCTCTCCTCCCGGATCAGGATGATCTTCTGGACCTTCACGTTCGCCTCGGCGAGGTCGCCTGGGGCGTCGGTGATCTGGACGGTCAGCTCGGACGCTCCGCCGGCGCCGAGGGGACCTTCGCCTTCCTCGCAGGCAGCGAGCGGAAATACGCTCAGCGCGAGCGCGAGCGGCAGCTTGAGTGAACGATGGAACATGGGTCCTCCAGTCTTCTAGTTCAGTGTGTCCGGACGCGGATCTCCTTCGGCCCGGGGATTCTCTGACGACGGGATCCGCGCCCGCGTCACAGCGAGGAGTTCGGGACGGTCGTCGGGCACGATGATCGCAGCACCGCCGGTCCCGCCGCCATCGACGCGATTACACCAGGAGAGGCGCGGGTAAGAGATGGAGTGGGAGACGTACGCGGAGGGAGAGGACGCGGGCGAGCACACGGTGGTGGGGACGCTG
>JAUJNV010000285.1 GCA_030447945.1 Fimbriimonas sp.
CGGCGCCGGCCGCCGCCGACAGAGCGGCCGCCTCGGCAACATCGCCCGGATCGACATCCGGACGGGCTCGCGGCGACCTATCCCCCCTCCTCGGGCACGCGACCTAAATCACCGCTTCAATTGGAGCACCCCTTTCATCCTCAGCCCCCACAACTCGCGCACGATCTACGCCGGGGGCAACCGCCTCTTCAAGAGCGTGAACCGCGGTGATAACTGGAAGGCGATCTCGCCGGACCTCACCACCAACGATCCGGAGAAGCTCAAAGTAGGCGATCTCAGCGTCACTCCGGATAGAACGGGCGCGGAGACCCACTGCACGATCGTGACGGTAGGCGAGTCGCCCATCAAGCCGGGCCTGCTCTGGGTCGGTACGGACGACGGCCTCGTCCACGTCTCCCCGGACGACGGCGCGACTTGGACGAACGTCACGTCGAACATCCCGGACCTCCCGAGGAACACGTGGTGCTCCCGCGTGCTTCCCTCCAAGTGGGTGGAGAACCGTGCGTACGCCACGTTCGACGGTCACCGAGCGGGCGACTTCCGGTCCTACGTCTATGTGACGCAAGACCTTGGGAAGACCTGGACGAAGCTCTCCAGCGGCCTTCCCGACTACGACTGTGTATACGTGATCCGCGAGGGCGTGGAGAACCCCGATCTCCTCTACCTCGGCTCGGAGATGTCGCTGAGGTTCTCTCTAGACCGAGGCCAGACCTGGGCGCGGTTCCGGAGTGGGGACTTCCCGACCGTGGCGGTCCACGATCTTGCCGTCCACCCCCGCGAGCTGGACCTCGTCATCGGCACCCACGGCCGCTCGATCTGGACGATGGACGTAAGCGGCCTAGAAGGGCTGACGGAGGAGAACCTGGCGAAGGGCGTGGCCTTGACGAGGCCCCAGGACGTCCTGCTCCTGGGGCGCGTCGGCCGCGGCAACTGGAGCGGCGACCGCGGCTACATGTCGCCGAACACGCAACCGGGCACCCGGATCATGTACCGCCTCAAGGAGGCGCCGAAGGGAAGCGTGCTCATCACGATCTCCGACGTGGAGGGCACCCAAACGCAGCAGCTCGTGGGCACCAAATTGGCCGGTCTGAACGTGGTTCCCTGGGATGGGCGCCTCGGCAACCGCGCCGCGACGCCCGGCGAGTACCGCGTGACGGTCAGCGTCGACGGCAAGCAGCACGTGACGTCGGTGCGGGTGGTCGAGGCGTACCTGAATGACTAGGCAGCGTTGAGGCGTTAGGGCGTTGAGGCGTTCCGGAGCCTTCTGCCCAACGCCTCAACACCCCAACGCCTCAACACCCCAACGCCTCAACACCCCAACGCCTTAACGCCCCAACGCCCCCATGGATCCCTCCCGCCTCCGCAGCTCCCTCGCGGCCCTCGGGCTGAACCTGGACGAGCCGCAGCTCGACGGGCTGGCGGGCTACGAGGACGCGCTCTACCGGGCGAACGAATCGATGAACCTCACGCGCGTGCCGCGGGAGGAGGCTTGGTCTCGGCACTTCCTGGACAGCCTTCTCTTTCAGGATCTGATTCCGTTCGGCGCCAAGGTGCTGGATATCGGCACCGGTCCTGGCCTCCCGGCCTGGCCCCTGGCCTGCGCGCGCCCGGATTTGAGCGTTACGGCGATGGACTCGAGCGGCAAGATGCTGGGTTTTCTCGCCACCGTCCCTTTGCCGAACCTCGTTCTCGTTCGGGCGCGAGCCGAGGAGTCGGGAATCAGAGAGGAGTTCGACTTCGTCACCGGCCGCGCCTTGGCGCCGCTCGCGGCGCAGGTCGAAGTCAGCGCGGCCCCGTGTGCGGTTGGCGGCCTCGTCGTCCCCATGCGCACCCCGACGGACCTGGAAGGCTCCGCGCCCGATCTGCGGACGCTCGGGCTGCGGCTCCGCGAGATCGTCCGCCGCGAGCTTCCCGGCGGCGACGCCATGCGCGCGTTCCCCGTGTACGAAAAGATCGGAAAGACCCCCGCCCGCTACCCCCGCCGATGGGCCGAGATCAAGGCCAAGCCGCTCGTGCGGCATGCGGTGTAGCTTGTGGCTTGTGGCTTGTAGTTGCGCTCATGACTCCGCGGGGAACCTAAGTTACAAGCCACAAACGACAAGCCACAAGCGCTAGCGATGCCCGGTCACGCCTACCTGGCGGCA
>JAUJNV010000286.1 GCA_030447945.1 Fimbriimonas sp.
CTGCCGATCTTCGTGGATAGCTCCATGTTCGAGATCCGCGACGTGTTCGCGATCGACCCCACGACCGGCGATCCCGAAGTAGACGAGTTCGGAAACTTCGTGGGCACCGGGGAGCAGTACCTTGCCGTGGCGCCGTCGACGGACACCACAGCGTCCGACAAATTCGGCCGGCCCGAAGTCGATCCTAACGACCCGCTGAGCTCGATCTTCGGAGTCGTCAACCTGCCCGACGCGAACGACGACGGCCAAGCCGGCACCCAAATCCTCGGGTTCCTCAGCGACTACCTTGTGTTCGACATCAGCAGCATGCCGACCCGCGACCGGCCCCAACTGCAGAGCGGCGCGGCGGCCCAGAGGATCTTCTTTAGCGGCGACGGCTTCGCCCTCGGCGGCAACCCCGGCGTTCCGGGGGACTTCGAGTCGCTCAGCCTGGAAGTCACGCAGCCTATTCCCGGTGCCTATCAGGATGCGCCGGGCAGCATCAACGCTCCCGGCACCTATAACCTCGTGCAGGCCGACCCGCGCGATATCACGCAGACCGCCCGGCTGGTCTCCATCCAGGGTATCTGGAGGAACTTCGACGAGGTGTTCCGCGGGTTCGGCTCGGCCGAGGCCATCACGTTCCCCAGCAGTCGCGAGGACGGGCGGCAGGACATCGTGTTCTTCTCCCCGGGCGGCTCGGGCGTGACGCGGCTGTACTTCGGCACGGCAGACCTGGAGACGGGCGCCTTCGAAGCGTTCCCCGTGAGCCAGCTCGCGACCGGTGGCGTCGAGGGACGCGTGACGGGCACCCTCGGCGGATACAAAGATCGTAACGGAGGCTCCACGCGAGACGAGCCGGCCATTCGCGCCGGCACCTACTCGTTCAACGGCGACAGCGGCGGATTCCCGACTACGGGCCGATTCACCGTCTTCCGCCTATGATCGGCCCTCTGCGCCCGATCCTCGCCGGGGTCGAGACCGAGTACGGACTCCTCGTCGAGGGGCGCGGCGCAGAGGAGCAGATCGACGACGCGATGGCACTCGTTCGGGGTTACCCCGGCGAGTGCCTTCCGCTTTGGGACTACCGGCACGAGTCTCCCCGCCGCGACTTGAGGGGATTCGTCCTCGATCGCCTCGCGCTCGACCCGGAGGACGCGAAGTTCGACGCCGGGCGTAGTCACCCCCGCGACACCGACGTCCGCTCCGACCGCATCCTGCCGAACGGCGCGCGGCTCTACAACGACCACGGCCACCCCGAGTACTCCACGCCCGAGTGCTTCTCCCTCGCGGAACTCGCCCTCCACGACGCGGCGGGAGAGATCGCCGTCCTCCGAGCGGCCCGGGCCATGGAGGAGCGTGAGGGTCGCCGGGTGCGGGTCTATAAAAACAACACCGACTTCCACGGCGCGTCCTACGGCACGCACGAAAGCTACCTCGTGCCGCGCGAGGTGGGGTTCGAGCGGCTGTTCCGCGACCTGCTGCCGATGCTCGTGGTGCGTCAGGTACTCACCGGCGCGGGCAAGGTGGGGGCCGAATCGGGCCGCTCGGCGACGTACCAGCTCAGCCAGCGCGCCGACTTTTTCGCCGAGCCCGCGAATACCGAAACCCTCTTCCGCCGGCCCATCTTCAACACCCGGGACGAGCCGCACGCCGACCCGCGCGACTGGATGCGCCTGCACGTAATCTCCGGCGACGCGAACATGATGCCCGCCGCCACCGCGCGCAAGGCGGGTCTCGTCAAGCTCGCGCTCCGCCTCTGCGAGGCGGGCGCGGCCCCCCATTGCCGCCTCGCAGACCCCGGTCGCGCCTTCCAGGCCATCAGCCGCGACGAGACGGGCGACGCCTGCCTCGCTCTCGACGGGAAGCGGGAGACGACGGCCGGCGAGGTGCTGGAATCGTACTTCGCCGCAGCCGAGGGCACGCTGGAGCTCGACCCCGAGACGGTCGGGCTGATCGCGGAGTGCCGGGCGCTGCTGGCCGACTTGGAGAGCGCGCAGGGGGCGGGGGACCGAGCGGCGTGGGACCGGTTCCGCCGCAGCGTGGACTGGGCCGCGAAGCGGGCGATGCTCGAAGGGTACATGGAGAGCGAGGGCACCGAGTGGCGCGACCCGGCTCTCGTCTCGCTCGACCTGGAGTACCACAACATCGACCCCGAGGAAGG
>JAUJNV010000287.1 GCA_030447945.1 Fimbriimonas sp.
CGGCGGCGACCAGCCCGGTCAGCGCCGCGGTCTCCTCCTTCTCGCCGAACGCCTTCTTGATCCCCTTGATGGTGAGGACGTCCTTGCCGCTGGGGCGCCGCTGCACGAAGCGGAACTTCGGATAGCGGCGTGAGCTTCCCGGGAGCTCCTCCAGGTCCTCCTGCTTCCGCTCGATCATGCGCAGCTTGCTTTGCGCCTGCCGCGCCTTGCTGGCCTTCGCCTTGAACTTGTCGACGAATTTCTGATGGTGCGCGATCTCCTTCTGGCGCCCCTCGATCTCCTTCTCGCGCCGCTCCCGGTTCTCGATCTTCTGCTCCAGGAACTCGGTGTAGTTACCCTTGTAGAGCGTCACCGTCTGGTAATCGACGTCGAGAATGTGCGTGGAGACGTTGTCCAGGAAGCGGTGGTCGTGCGAGATCACCGCCACCGGGCCCTCGAAGTCGTGGAGGAACTTCTCGAGCCAGCGGATCGAGAGGATGTCCAGGTGGTTGGTCGGCTCGTCGAGCAGGAGGACGTCGGGCTCGCCGGCGAGCACCTGGGCGAGTAGGACGCGCAGCTTGAATCCTCCGGATAGCGTCGAGAGCGGCTTCCGGTGAACCTCGGCGGGGAGGCCCAGCCCCTCGAGGATGGTCGCCGCGCGAGCTTCGGCGGTGTAGCCGTCGTGCCGCTGCACGGTCTCCTCAAGCTCGGAGAAGCGGTCCGCGTCGAAGTGCTCGTGCGCCTTGGCGAGGAGCGCCTCCTTGGCGACAATCGCCTCCCACAGCTCCGCGTTCCCCATCATGGCGACGCTCAGCACCTCCTCCTCCTCGTAGAGGAACTGGTCCTGGCGCAGCACGCCGAGCCGCAGTGACTTCGGTATCGACACCGAGCCGTCGCTCGCCGGCGTGTCGCCGCTCAGGATGGTGAGCAGCGTAGTCTTCCCGCACCCGTTGGCGCCCACGATGCCGTAGCGCTCGCCCGGGTTGAGCTGGAATGAAGCATCGGCGAACAAGACGCGTTCGCCGAATTCCTTCGCGAGGTTGGATACGGATATCATCCTGGCAATATAACCAGATTCCGCGCTCTTTTCCTCCCCCCTCTCCGACCTTCGCGCCGGCGGGTCGCGGGGCAACCTGGCGTGTACGGGCGATCGTCTGCAGCGATTCGCGCGATACGCCCCCTTTCCGCCGAGAGGTGCGCTTCCGGCGTTTGTGGATCGGACTTTGCAAAATGGCCAGTTAGACGAGGTACAGATGCTCCCCAACCGGCCGTCTAGCCCGTTGGGAGACGACCCCTATCCTTATGGAGGCGCGATGCGTACATCGACGCTTGTTCTGCTCGCCCTGCTCACCGTCGGCTGCGACGCGGCATCGGATCCGACCGGCGCCGCACCCGGCGACGCGCGCTTCAGCCAAGGTGTCACCGGGAACTTTCCGTCGGCCGAGGGGCACGCGCTGATCGGGTTCCAGCGCGGTGGTCAAACGGTCAGCCAGAGCTATTCGTTTACGGCTCAGTTCGTGGGCAGGAACAACGGCCGGCTCCTCGGGCAGTGGGTGCTCCAGCAGACCGCTTCGGATGGCGGGGCGCAGGTCCAGGGGCGAGTGACGTGCTTCATCTCACTTCCGAATACGGCGAAGCTCCGCGGCGTGATCGAGCGGAGCGACAATCCCGCCTTCCCCATCGGTGCTGCGGTGACCTGGACGGTCGTCGACAACGGCGAGGGCGCGAACGACCCGCGGGACGAGGCCAGTCCAATGACGGTTTTCGACCCACTCGGGAATAGCCCGTTCTGTGCAGGCGCCGAGCCGCTCGTCCCGATCACCCACGGCAACATCCAGGTGCGCGCTTTCGGCGGCGGCGGCGAGAGCTGATCGACGGCGCCCGAGGCACCGTCCGGGCCAAGCTGAACGTGAGGGGCGCCAGATCCGATCTGGCGCCCCCGCTTGCGTGAGGGAGTCCGCCGGGCGTCAGGTGCCGGACGGCGGAGAGAGTCGCTCCGGGACGTTCGCGGAGGGGATTTTGAGCGTGAACGTCGTCCCGTTGCCGAGCTCGCTCTCGGCCGCGAGGCTGCCGCCCAGGAGCCTGGCGAGCTCCCGGCTGACGGCGAGCCCGAGCCCCGTCCCCCCGACCGCGCGGCTGGAGCTGGAGTCGGCCTGCCAGAAA
>JAUJNV010000288.1 GCA_030447945.1 Fimbriimonas sp.
TGACGCTCGACGGTCCTTTCGCGGAGACCAAAGAGGTCCTCGGCGGCTTCTACCTTTCAAGCGGCCGCTCCGAGCGCGGCGGTTGAGGCGGCTTTGCACCGCCTCAATCCATTCCTCGGCACATTTGAGGGGATGACGGCCTTTGGGCAGTTTGAGACGGTCGGAAGGTGCGTCGCTGCCCGCAACCTCGCCGGGTGGTACGTCGAGTTTTTCTTCCACTTCGAGTGGAACGGCCTCGTCCGGGAGAATCGCATTTCGGTGACGTTCGATGAGGCCGCGGGGAGCTACGTCTGCGTGAGGTTGCCCAGCGCGCCGTACGCGGGCTGCCTCGGGGCAGGGCGCTTCGATGGGGAAGATCTCGTGCTAGAAGTCGACCTGACTACCGCTTCGGGCGGAAGGCAAGTGGTTCAGAACGTGGTCCGGCTAGACGGTCAGGATATGGAGTTCGTGACGAACCTGCTGGAAGACGGCGTCAGCACCCGAGCGGGCATCACGCGCATGAAGCGCGTAGGATAAGGCCCAGCGCTTCAGGTGAAAGCGGGGGACGCTGCAGGCCTGGAGACGGACGGATAGGCGCGGCTACCGCCCCTCGGACTCTTGCGCTCGGGACGAGCGCGGTCCTGGGTAGGGTTCTAGATCCTCGTTGTAGTGCAGCCCTACGTTCTCCTTCCGCGCCAAGGCGCCCCCTACGACGTAACCGGCGGCGACGAGCAGGTTGCGGGTCTCCAGGGGGTAGGGGGCGAAGGGGGCGGCGGGGAGGGAGTCGAACTCTTCGAGCAGCGCGGCGACCGTCGCCTCCGCTTCGCGGAGGCCTTTGAAGCTGCGGACGATGCCGACGTTCGCGGTCATCGTCCGCCCGAGGGCGCGTCGCAGGCGGACGGCTTCGGCCTCGGCGATGGCGTGGACGGGCGCCGCTTCGCCGGTCGGCGCGGGCTCCTCGTCGTCGGCGGAGGTGCGGGCGGCGGACATGGCGAAGACGAGGGCCTCTAGGAGGCTGTTGCTCGCGAGGCGGTTTGCGCCGTGGACGCCGGTGCAGGCGACCTCGCCGGCGGCGTAGAGGCCGGACACGTTCGTGCGGCCTTGGAGGTCGGTCACGACGCCGCCGCAGGAGTAGTGCTGGGCGGGCACAACGGGGATCCAGTCCTTTTCCATCTCCAGCTCGATGGAAGCGAGGCGCTCGAAGATGGTGGGGAACTCGTGACGCAGGCGGTCGGCCTCGAGGTGGGTGACGTCGAGGTAGACGCACCAGGTGCCGTGCTTTTTCATCTCCGCCTCGATGGCGCGGGCGACCACGTCGCGCGGAGCGAGCTCGAGGCGCTCGTCGTAGTCGTACATGAAGCGCCGCCCGAGGTGGTTGCGGAGCGTGCCGCCCGCGCCCCGCACGGCCTCGCTGATGAGGAAGCTGCGCATCTGAGGGTGGTAGAGCGTCGTAGGGTGGAACTGCATAAACTCCATCCCCTGCACCTCCGCTCCCACCGCCGAGGCAAGCGCGATGCCGTCGGCCGTGGCGACGCGCGGGTTCGTCGTGTGCCCATACATCCGCCCGCACCCGCCCGTGGCGAGCATGGTCGCGCGGGCGAAGAACGAGCGCTCGCCGAGCCCCTCGACCCGCGCCGTCGCGCCGACGCAGCGGCCTTCCGCTGTCAGAAGGCCGGTCGCAAAGGCGTGGTCGAAGATCGTGATCCGCTCGTGCTTCGCGTGCACCGCCGCCGCCATCGCCCGCTCGACCTCCCATCCGGTCTTGTCCGGGTGGTGCACGATCCGGTTGCGGCTGTGCCCGCCCTCGCGGCCAAGGGCGTAAACGCCCTCCTCCAGATCGAACCTCGCCCCGAGCCTCTGGAGCAAGCGGATCGCCTCCGGCGCCTCCTGCACGAGAAAGCGGACGGCGGCGGTGTCGTTCAGCCCCGCGCCCGCGATGAGGGTGTCCTCCTCATTCAGCCGCCAGGAGTCCGCCTCCCCCACCGCCGCCGCGATGCCCCCCTGCGCGCAGCTCGTGTTGGAGTCCGTGACCTCGCCCTTCGTGAGCACCGCGACATGGCCGTGCTCCGCGGCGCGCAGGGCATAGGCCAGTCCGGCGAGGCCGCTGCCGATGACGAGGAAGTCGAAGCGGGAGGAGGCGTTGGGCGTTGG
>JAUJNV010000289.1 GCA_030447945.1 Fimbriimonas sp.
CGGGGAGCACCAGGTCGGGGGCGTGGACATCCGAGAGTGCCCGTCCGCCCGCTTCAGGTCCCAGACACCAGAGTCCACTCGGCTCGTCGTGGACGAGCGGCATGCCCAACCGCTCGGCGAGCAACCGTGCGTCGATCCGGTCCATCCCCGTGGCCGGTAGCGGAACGCACGTGTCCCCCTTGCAAGCGCCCTGGGGCTTGATCTGCCAGCCCGTCCGCCGCTCTAAGTCGGCGGGATCGATCTTGAGCGTCTCCAAAATCATCGAGCGCACCACCTCGCGTGTCTCGCCGGCCCAGATGCCGGTCCGGATTATCCCACGAGAGCCCAGTCGGTCACGCAAAGGAGACGTCCGACTCGTGCGACGAAAGCACCCGGAGTTGAGCTGGAACCGGTTGGTGCTGCCGGCTTGATGGGCGATCCGAGGCGCGAGGGGTGGCGGTACACTGACCCCGGTCTCGCGCCCTTGCCCCAAATCCGCTCGCTGTCGCACCGGCTGATGCGCGGGCGCGGATGAGTGACTGTGGTGGGACCAGACGAGACAGCGCGTGAAGCCTGCCGGGGGGACCATCATGGAAGAGGCAGGGGAGGACGTGACCGGTCCCACGGTGGGACCGCACACGGATCTGGAGGAGGTGACGATTGCCGGCCGCCCGGCGGCTATGGAGGGGGGCGAGGTCACGACCCACCGGCTTGTCGAGATGTATCTGGAGCGGATCGAAGCGCTCGACCGAGGCGGGTCGCAGCTCCGCTCGGTCCTCGAGGTCAATCCGGAGGCGCTGGAGATCGCGGATGCGCTCGACCGGGAGCGGAGGGCGGGCGGGGCGCGGGGGCCGCTGCATGGCATTCCAGTGCTGATCAAGGACAACATCGCGACAACCGACCGGATGGAGACGACTGCCGGCTCGCTCGCCCTCCTCGGCGCCCGCCCGCCTGCCGAGGCGTGCGTCGCCGCGCGACTGCGGGCTGCCGGGGCGGTCCTGCTGGGCAAGACCAACCTGAGCGAGTGGGCCAACTTCCGCTCCCTGCGCTCCTCCAGCGGTTGGAGCGGGCGCGGCGGGCTCTGCCTGAACCCCTACGCCCTCGACGTCACCCCCTCCGGCTCCAGCTCTGGCTCGGGTGCGGCGGCGGCGGCGAACCTGGCCACGGGGACGCTGGGATCGGAGACGGACGGGTCGATCCTCAGCCCCTCCTCGGCCAACGGCGTTGTCGGGATCAAGCCGACGGTCGGCCTGACCAGCAGGGCCGGGGTCATCCCGATCTCCCACAGCCAGGACACCGTCGGCCCCATGACCCGGACCGTCGCCGACGCGGCGCTCCTGCTGGGCGCCATCGCTGGCCCCGATCCTGATGATCCATCCTTCTATGGCATCGAGGGACGGGCTGACTACACGCGCTTCCTCGACCCGGACGGGCTGCGCGGGGCCCGCATCGGCGTTCCCCGTGAGGTGTACTGGGGATACAGCCCGCCCGCCGACGCGATCTGCGAGGACGCGCTGGATGCACTGCGGAAGCTCGGCGCGGAGATCATCGACCCAGCGGATATCCCGACCGCCCGGGAGATGACGAGTGGGTGGCCGCCCTCCGACGACACGACCCTGACCGTCCTTCTCTACGAATTCAAGGCGGACCTGAACGCCTATCTGGGCGCGCTCGGCCCGGACGCGCCGGTCCGCACCCTGACCGACCTGATCGCCTTCAACGAGGAGCACGCCGAGCGGGAGATGCCCTTCTTCGGGCAGGAGCTGCTCCTGATGGCCGAGGAGAAAGGGCCGCTGACTGAGCCGGCCTACCTCGCCGCGCTTGAGCGCAACCACCGCCTCTCGCGCCGGGAAGGCATCGACGCGGTGATGGAGCAGTTCCGCCTGGACGCCCTAGTGATGCCGACGACCAACCCGCCCGCGAAAACGGACCTGGTCAACGGGGGGCGCTCCGTGGGTGGCAGCTCGCGGCCGGCGGCCCTGGCCGGGTATCCGGCGATCACGGTTCCCGCCGGGCAGGCGTTCGGGCTGCCGGTCGGGATCACCTTTATGGGAAGGGCCTTCAGCGAGCCGACCCTGATCAAGCTCGCCTACGCATATGAGCAGGCGACGCAGGCCCGCCGCCCCCCGCGCTACGCCCTGCCCGCGGTCC
>JAUJNV010000290.1 GCA_030447945.1 Fimbriimonas sp.
CATCCGGCGGCTCAACTCCACCAAAGACTCCGTGGCTTTCACGAAAGCCTGTTCCTTCTCGAACCTGAGATCGTAGACGGCGCTGCGCAGGCCCGTGGTGGCCCGCCGCAGGGCCCGAAGCTCCTCCTCCAGATCGAGCTCCGAGTCCGACCTCTTGGCCCGCAACTGCATGAGCTGCAAGGCCTGTACCGCGCCCCCGAGATCCTGCAGGACCACGTCGTGCAAGTCGCGCCCTATCCTTTGGCGTTCTGCCCGCTG
This sequence comes from Fimbriimonas sp., assembly GCA_030447945.1. The sequence continues at coordinate 259 of JAUJNV010000290.1, forward strand.
CATCTCGCGTAACGCTTCCTCGTTGCGCCCGCGCTCGACGTAGATGCGCTTCCCTTGGGAATCTAGCAGCTCGACGTAAACGCCCTCGCCCGACCCGCCGCCCACGAGAAGGCGAATCTTCGACTTCGTCACGCCGAAGCGGCCCGAGAGGATCGTGCCGGTGGATCGGGCGTCGTAGCCCCCACGCCCGTCCTCCGCGGTGCCGCAGAACGGTCGGTCGCCCGCGCCAAATCCGCTTCGAGTCGAACGGGTGGGCCAGTGGATGAAGGTGCCCTCGATGGTCCAGCCGCGCATCCGCCAGTCGCTGAAATCGAAGGTGGGATCGGCGGGCAGAGGAGGCGTAGCGACCGCGGTGCCGGCCACTTGCCGCGTCTCCCGGCGTCCTCCGCTCCACGCCAGCTCGACGGTGCGGGCGGGCGACGTGGAGGGCAGGCCGTTCGAGATCTCCCTTCCGTCCGACCTCAGGCCGTCGATGCCTACCGTCCACCCTCTCGTTTCGTGCAGGTATGCGCTGCCGTACCTATCTAAGAGATAGGCCATGGAGGCAAGACCCGACCCTTCGCCCCAGTCGAAACCGGTGCGGCCGTTCGGCTCGTCGGTGCCGCCGTGGCCGTTGTTTTCCGGCTGGAGGCCGAGGGGGTAGTTGGGGTTCGGGTAGATCCCCAGCTCGATGTGCAAGGGGTGGTTGATGAGCGTCATGGAGGCGCGGGTGGCGGCGACGCCGCGCTCGAAGAGGTCCCGTCGCCCCAGCTCCGCGCCAAAGTCGCACAGGCTCGCGCCGAACTGCGCCTGGCGGGCGTCGTTGTACTCCCCGTCGGAGTTCTGCACGCCGAACCCGCCGTAGGTGTAGGCGACCTTTCGGTAGGAGATCGGCCACACATTCTGGTACAGATTCATCATCTCCAGCGCCTTGAGAGCCGACGACAGGTACTGCTTCCGGCCCTTTGCCGGAGCCGCCTGGGCGGTGCCACGATTGCCGGACTGGATACGGCCGGCGGCGCGAAGGGCTTCCGCCGTCCACTGCATGCAGAGCGTGTTCTGGGGCGGTTGGAGGGTGTGGGGATCGCGCATCGCCTCGTGCTGCGCTTGGTTGCCCTGCTCGCGGTAAGGCTTTGGAGAACAGGAGAAGAAGGTCTCGAAGTCGTAGTAGTAGGAGCCGTCCACGATCGCGGAAGCGAGGAAGTCGGCGGCGCGCTCGACTCGGACCTCTAGGTTGCGGATGTTCCCGGTCTGCCCACTCTTCCGGCCATACTGAACCCATTCACCCAGGAACCACGCCGGAAGCCCGCTCCCGGCGCTGTGGTCTAGGATTGGTACAACTTTGTGATCTTTAGTTAACCAGGTCGGGAACGAGCCGTCCGAGTGCTGCGACCGAACCATCAGATCCGCCATCTCCCGCGCCTGGCGCTCGACCTCTGCGCGGCGCGGGCAGTCGGGAAGTTCCAGCCACTTGAGCAGCCAGATGCCCTTCCAGGCGATGCTGGGAAGGTCGTAGTAGCACTCGGGCGAAGGGGTGATCAGGGAGCCCTTCCACTGTCGCTCCCGGCTCATGTAGGTCGTAGGAACGGCGCCTCGGTCCATCGGTGCCGCGAGGGCGAGGTTGAGCATCTTGTCCGCGCGCTGCACCCAGTCGTCGTCTCCAAGCTTCTTCCCCCACCAGCGCAGGCCCCACGCGGAACGAAGCTGGTTGAACCAGCACTGCCAGCTCGTGTAACCGATCTCCTTGCCCCAGCCGGACCGGATCCCTCCGCACGCCTGACCGTCGATCTCATGCTCGTACCAGCCTTCCTTGAAGGCGGCCGGATACGACACCCGCGCGTAGTCCGCGAAAGGCATCGCCTGCGGAAGCACACGGTCGAAGTACTCGGT
>JAUJNV010000291.1 GCA_030447945.1 Fimbriimonas sp.
CCTCCCCGACTCTCTGCCGATCTCACTGCGAAGCCCGCGCCGCGCACGCCCTCAGGCGACCCGGACCCGACTCCTAAGGGATCGGATTCCCGGCCCCCGGCGGCGGAGGAGGACCCTGGCGTGATGGAGAACACCCTCAGCAAGGGGGGTGCCAACAAGCGTCGGGCGGGGAGCAGCGCCCCGGTCGGGGCCAACGGCCGCGAGGCCCTGACCCGCGCGGCCCGGCAGCAGTACCAGCTCGGCAACTACGCCTCGTCGGCGGCGGCCTACGAGCGGGCGCTCAAGAGCGGCGGCGACACCGGTTCGCTGAACCAGCGGCTCGGCCAGGCGTACGAGCGGCTGGGCCGTACGGGCGACGCGGCGAGCGCCTATGAGCGGGCGGCCCGGGCCCACGAGGCGGCCCTCGCGTCCGGCAAGGGGGATAAGGAGCGCACGAAGGCGGCTCTGGATTCCTGCCGGCAGGCGCTGAAAGTGTTGAAGGGCAGCTAGAGCGTTGCGAAATACCCTCGTCCTCCTTCTGCTCGCCCTCGCGCCGCTGACGGCGTCCGCGGATGCGGACCTGCCGCAGCTCCTCATCGTCCAGCGGCGGGCGGCGGTCCAGAACGGGAAGGACCCGAATGTGCCTCTCGGCAACTACCTTGCGGAGGAGCTGGACAGGGCCGGAAGGGTCGTGCCCATCGTCTGGGGCATGACCGATCCGATGTTCCGGGCCGCCGTCCAAGCCGGAGCGATCAAGCGAGTGCGCGAGCCCACATCCGCCGCCGAGGCGCTGGCCGCGGCCCGGTCGCTGCGGGCGGAGTACCTGTTCCTCTACTCCGCGATCCGGAAAGGCGACAAGGTCAATGTAGAAGCACGCCTGTTGCAAGGCGACCGCGAGCTTTGGAAGGACGTGAAGGCTTACGGCGTGACCTTGCGGGATAAGCCGGACGAGGCCGGTACGGCGGAGTCTATCGCCCGCACCTGGGGAAAGCTGCTACATGGTGGGCCGTTCAAGCCGCTGGAGCCGAAGCCCCGGGTCGCGACGCCGGACGCCTCTCCCGGTCAGGTCGTCGCCGCGCCCGAGGCGCCCGTCGCTCCGCCCCCCGCGAAGGGGGTGGAGAACGCGCAGCTCCGCGAGAGAGTCCGCGCGGCGAAGCCCGCCGACGCCGTCGCGTTGATGCGCGACGCCGTCGACGCCGAACCGTTCGATCTCGAGCGCCGTTTCCTGCTCGTCAGCGCGCTCCTCCACGCGGAAATGCCCGAACAGGCGGCGACGGAGGCCCGGCGGGCGGCGGACATTATGCCGAATAAGATCGAGCTCCGCACCCTCGCGGCCCGCGCGTGGGTGCGAGCGGGCAAGCCTGAGGAGGCGCAGGCCGATCTCAACGCGGCGGTGGCGCGCGATCCGAGCGGCCCTGAGGTCCGCCTGATGCTGGGGGAGGTCGACCTCATCCGCTTGGAGCCGGAGAAGGCGATCGAGCACCTGGACGGCGCCGTGAAAATCGCCCCCAGCGCCGAGGGGCACTTCCTGCGCGCCCTCTGCCGGTCGCTGCTCGGTGGTGCGGATGGCGCGCAGATGGATCTCGCTGAGAGCGCCAAGCTCGGGACGAGCGAGCTTCCCAACGAGGCGGTTCGGCGCTACGGGTTCGCCGTGGACGTCATGGACAAGGCCGTCGCCAAGAGCCTCGTCGATCTGCGCACTCTGCTCCAGCGCGCCCTCGCGCGGCGCCAGGACTTCGAGGTCGCGGACGACGTCGAGCGCGAGGGAAGGCTGTGCACCTCTCGCACCGCCTTCCTGCAAACCTTCAGCGTACCGGGGCATCACGGGCCCTCGCACGAGCGGCGGCTCCTTGCCCTGGCGCTGGTGACTCAAGCCTTGAGCGACCTCGACGCCTACCTCCGCACCGGCAACGAGGAGATGGTAACCGAGGCTCGGATCAACTTGGGCGAGGCACTGCGCGCCGCCAACGGCGCCCGTGAGGCGCACCTCGCCGAGAAGCCGGGGGCGGGCGGATAGAAGGCACTCCGCTCTGCGCCGGCTCGGTCGCGTTTCCGCGACGAAAACATCAGGCACCTGTGGCGACACACGCGCCACGAAGAGGCTAGACTGAGCGGCGAAACGAAGGTGTGCGGACACAGGTCC
>JAUJNV010000012.1 GCA_030447945.1 Fimbriimonas sp.
ACATCAGCGGCTGCCCCTTGGCGTCGGCGGCGACTTTGTGGGCCGCGAAGCACTGGCGGAAGGCGAGCGAGCCGATGTAGGCGTACCCCGCGCCGCCCACCCGCGTCATGTCCGCCGTCAGATCCTCGTCGAACGCCCGGCAACGCTCCTGAAGCTTCACGTAGTCCCGCTCGGCCGTCCGGAGCAGATCGGCGGCACCCGCGCCGTTCCGCCGCCAGTAGGGGCGAAGCTTCCGGTTGAAGTAGGTGATCGAATACTCGTCGTCGTAGGCAAGGATGAGGTGGCGGCTCACCGGCTTCGCGCCGACCTTGCCCATGGGGAGGGCGAAGGCGGCGACGGGCGTCGCGTCGTTCGCGGCGCGGGGCATCCGCCGGTCGTCCGGCCGTGGCAGCGTGCCCCGCCGAACGAAGGCTTCGGTGGCAGCTTCCCGTGAGCCGATCGCCGAGGCGGCGCGGGGGGCGGTGCCAGGGGCGGCGACGTAGAGGTGACCCCACTCGATCCGGAGGTTGTCGCCGCTCCGCCCCAGCACGGGCTGGTCCTGCGACCCGATCCTCAGCACGTCCAAGCCCCCGGCGCGGGGTCGTCCCCAAGCCACCTTCTGGTCCGGCGAGTCCACCGCGAGCTGCGCGCTCGCGTCGAAGTACACCGAGATGTCGTGCCGCCTTCCGTCGGTGGCGCTCACATCCCACGTCAGGTAGGTCGCCGGGCGGCTCAGCACGTCGACGTCGTGGGGCAGCGTGGGCGTGGTGAACGTGAGCCGAACCTGGACGTCCTCGCCGCCGAAGGTGTAGATCGTGCGCGTCGGCCAGACCTTCAGGCCTACCTGGGGCAAGCTGGGCGCGCCTGCGGGATCCTTGCCCATCAGGCGGAACGTCTTGCCGTCGATGCGGATCAGACTCGTCAGCGAGTGCTCGGCGCCCGTCCAGTGGCGGGTCGCGTCGTCCGTAAGCCGATCGGCGGTGGACCAGACGCTGAAGTAGGGATCGTGCGTGACGAGGGGAACGGCCGGCGGACGTTCGACGGTCTGGGCCGCCGGGGCCGATGCCGATGCCCCGGCAATGGCGAGGATCATCGCCGCGAGGACGAGCCGGGCAAAGTGATTCGGCATGGCGTCGCCTATCTTGGCCCAAGCGCAGCCAAAGATTCGCGTTGGCGAACGACGGACGATCCTTCCATGGCCAGGGTCGCCGAACCCTAATTCCTAAATTTGGGAGTGCGCGAAGCTCTTCGCGCTTTGCACCGGTCGCGGAGCGCCCTCCGCCCGCCGCCGATAGTTAGTCGTAGGTTCCAGTTTTTAGTTCGAAGCTTGAGGGTTGAGGGTTCAAAGGTCGAGGGAGAGGGGGCCGGTTTCGACACTCACTTCTCAACCTGCAACCTGCAACCTGCAACCTGAAACTTGGAACCTGAAACCCGAAACCTCTAACCCGGCGCGACGCACTCCGGCTCCGCCGGAAAGACGAAGCGCGAAGGGCTTCGTGCACTCCCAAAATTAAGGTTCCTGGTTCGGCGACCGCTCTAATTGGGCGGCGGCCGAACGTAGGGCGAGGCCGAACTCTTCGACCAGCGATGCGTGGAGCTCCGGCATCGACTCCGGCGATTCTTTGCGCGCCGCGCGCAAGGCGTCGATCGCCGCGAGGAGCCTGTTCAGGGTGCCCGGGGCGGGCTCGTCGAGCAGACGCCAGACGGTGAGCCAGTCGGCTTGCTGCTGCTTGCCCACCTTCGCCACCATTGAGCGCGCCTCGGCCAGCGCTTCGCCCGTCGCCTCGGCTTCGCCCAGGATCGCGCGCAACCCGGCCAGGTAGCGGGGGCGCATCGCCTCGCTGATCGGGAGGCGGCCGTAGTCGCCGTCGTGGACGAGCACCTCTCCTTGTAGGGGCGCGATCTTAGCGACCCAGAAGCTGGCGTTCGCCCCCACTTTGATCAGCTCGGGCCGCCGCGTGTGGAGCTCGACCTTCCAGCCGTTCGGGACCGCGTTGCACCGCACCAGGAAGCGTCGCCCGCCGTTCGACTTGAGGATCGTGCCTTCGAGCGGGTCCCCCAGCTTCAGAAGTTTCGGCGGCTTGCGTTCCATGGCCTCGTATTGTGACGCCGGGGGACGTCACTATGACGAGGCCCAACCGCGGTCGTCTCGCGGCGGCATGATAGAAAGGGTCTGGCCATTATGCTCCTCCTCCTCGCTTCCACTCTCCTGGCCCCCGGCCTCTCGCCATCCGATCTCAAGTGTGAGTCGATCACCAACCCTCTCGGGATGGACGTGCCGCGCCCGAGGCTGTCTTGGATCGTGAAGTCGTCCGAAACCGGCCAGCGGCAGACCGCCTACCGGATCCTCGTGGCCAGCGATCGGGCCCGGCTGGCGCGCGGCAAAGCCGACCTCTGGGACTCGGGACGAGTGGCTTCGGGCCAGACGCGCGACGTGGTGTACGGCGGGAAGCCGCTCCGCAGTGTGCAGAAGGTTTTCTGGAACGTGCGGACGTGGGACAAGGACGGCGTGCCCTCGGCGCCCTAGCAAGATCGCCGAATGGACGATGGGGCTCCTGCGGCCGGGGGACTGGAAGGCGGCGTGGATCCGGGCGGTCGAGCAGGTAGCCGTTGCGAAAGGGATCGGCTTCCATGCCCTCGAGTCGAAGTCGCTCGACGCGACGAAGTGGCGCAGGTCGATCTGGGGGTCGAGCGTGCCGCTCCAGACCATCGTTCTCCACTGGGTGCGGGACCATTTCGAGGTATCCGCGGTTCGGCTACCCGATCGGTTTCGGGTGGAGGGTTCGGACGAGCCGGAGTTCCGCCGCCCGACGCTCCTGCTGGACCACATCGGGAAAGACTACGACCCGGGGCGGCTCCCCTCGCTACGCGTGGTGGAGGGGGCGGCAAACGCGTCGATACGTGCGGGTGACCGCGACGAAGCCGAGGAAGGACGGCGTCGGCTGCTTCGCGCTGGCGGAGATCGAGGTCCAGTCCGCCAGCCGGAACGTCGCCCTGGGGCGCGCGGTCACCGCTTCGGACAGCGTCGGCGGGACGGCTGGACGGCGTCGGCCCTAACGGACGGCTCCCTCGGCGTGCGGCGGGGTCGACGACGATCCTCATGCGCAAGGAGTTCGGGCTCCCTCGAGCGATCAAGCGGGCGGTCTGCTTCGTGACGGGCCTCGGCCAATACGAGCTCCACCATCAACGAGCGGAAGGTCGGCGAGGACTGGATCACGCCCGGCTGGACGCAGTATCAGAAGACGGTTTTGGTGGACTCGTACGACGTCACGCCCCTGCTGCGAAAGGGCCCCTGAAAACGCGGTGGCGATGCACCTCGGCAACGGCATGTACGACATGAGCGGCGACACCCGCGGCGGGCAGCAGCCGAACAGCAGGGACCCACAAGGGGCTCTGCCAGATCCACGTCGAGTACGGCGACGGCACGAGCGCCACGATCGGCACCAACCGCTCGTGGCGGTGGGCCGCGGGTCGAAGACCTACTCGGGAGTGTTCGGCGGGGAGGACTGGGACGCGCCTGGAGCAGCCGGGCTACGACGAGCCCCGGTTCGACAGCCGGGCGTGGCAGCCGGTGGTGGCGGTGACCGCCCTCAGGGGGAGCTGCGTGGGGTGACTCACGCCGCGCCTCCGTTACGAGTCATCGAGACCCGAACGCCCGTGGCGGGACGAGGCCCAAGCCGAACGTGCTGGTCTTAGACCTCGGCCAGAACGCGCCCTACGTGCCCAGCTCGCGGCCCGCGGCCCGGCCAAGCTCCCTCCGCGCATGGCCCGCCGAGATCTCTATCCCGACAGGACGGTGGACCAGCGGACGATGCGCGCCGGGAAGCGCGTCACCTACACGCTTCGCGGCGACGGCGCCGAGGTGTGGCACCCGACCTTCTGGTACGTCGGCTCGCGCTACTGGCAGATCAGGCGTTCGATCCGTCGGGCCGGGCGATCGATCCGAAGACGCTCCTGACGGGGTTCAAGGGGCTGATGGTCCACGGCAGCGTCGCCCAAACCGGCACCTTCGAGTGCTCGAACCCTCTGCTGAACGACATCTATCGCCTGATCCACTGGGCCATGCGCAGCAACTTCGCGAGCGTCATCAGCGACTGTCCCCACCTGAAAAGAGCGGCTGGCTGGAGGAGGACCACCTGAACGGGCCCGGCCTCATGTACTGCTTCGACATGACCGGCCTCTTCCGCAAGACCGTCGAGGACATGCACGACACCCAGTTGCCGAACGGCATGGTGCCGACCATGGCGCCGGAGTACTTCATCTACGAGGTGGCTTTCGCGACTCCGTGGAGTGGGAGGCGCCTACCTTTTCCTCCCCGGACTCATGCGCGACTGGTACGCGGACGCGGGAGTCGTCGGACGGCACTACGAGGCGATGAAGCGGTACGTCGATTACCTCGGCACCCGGGCGAAGGACGACATCCTCTCGAACGGCCTCGGGGATTGGAACGGCTACGGCCACGATCGCGGACGCCGGTGGCGATCACGGATACTGCTTACTACTACAAGGCGGTGCGCACGCTGGCGGACTTCGCCGGGCAGCTCCGTCAGGGGCCCGACGCGGAACGGTACGGCCAGTTGGCGGATCGGATCAGGAGCCGTTTCAACGCGGCGTTCCTCGACCGCGCAACGGGCAAGGTCGGCACGGGCTCGCAGTCGGCCCAGGCGACCGCGCTCGATCTGGGGCTGGTCGACGCGGGGAGCCGAGGAAGGTGTTCGCGCAGCTTCTGAAGGACGTGGAGGAACACGAGTACGCGGTCTCCTGCGGCGAGATCGGGCACCCGTCCCTGCTGCGTTCCCTCGCGGCGAACGGGCGATCCGACTGGTCGCGAAGATCCACCTCCAGACGGAAAAGCCAGGGTACGGCTTACCAGATCGCCAAAGGGATGACGACGCTCACGGAGGCCTGGGACGCCTCTCCGATCTCGTTGAACCACTTCATGATGGGGCACCTGATGGAGTGGCTGTACGCCGACCTCGCCGGGCATTCGGCCCGATCCGAGTGCCCCGGGCTTCCGCGCGGTGATCATCCGCGCCCCCAGTCCCCCGGGGTGACGTGGGCGAAGGCGAGCTACGACTCGATTTCCGGCCGGATCGTGGCCTCCTGGCGAATCGAAAGCGGTGTCCTCACCATGGACATCGAAATCCCCGCCAACTCCACCGCCACGGTCTGGGTCCCGTCGGCCGATCGCCGGGCGATTAGCTTCGGGGACGGCCAAGACGCGACCTTCTTGCGAACCGGAAGGCAAAGCCACCGTCTACCGCGTCCCCAGCGGCCGCTTCCACATCGTCGCAAAGACGTGACGGAAACTCTGGGCAACCGGGGGAACAGTTCATTCCCCTTTGGTAGTGCTGCGACCTGTCGCGCGTTCTCCGAGCGGGAAGCCGGAGGAGCACGACGGCGACAGGTCGCCTTACCGAAAGCGGCGACAGGTCGCCGTACTCCCAAAGGGCGACGACTTCTCTCTTCAGGGCGGTAAAACTAGCCGAAAAGGGGAGGAGTCGGCCATGGCGTCTTGGAAAAAGCCTCACGTCTGATCCCCGCGATGATGTTCTCCTCGCTGGCCACGTTTGTTGGCACCTTTACGCTCGTCCTTGATGATGCCACGATGGAGCGCCTTCCTCCGACCTTCGCCGCACGAGGAGCGCTGCTGGCTCTGGCCGAGCCGTCAGTTGCTTCTACTCTCGTGTGGGCACCGTGTGTCCTACTTTTGTGGGCCGCCCCTTTGGTCGCAAAGTTAACCCGCAAAGAACGTGCCCTCTGGCTACTCAGTCCGTTGGTCGCGGCACTTCTTGCGCTTATGGCTATCCGACCTCTTTACAAGTTAGCGGGTATGGAGGTGACCTGTTCCCCTTGAAGTGACCCACATAGAGTGTGAGTTCCGTCTGGAATCACACGCATGTCAAAAGGGAAACGCTACACCGAGGACCAGATCCTCGCGGTTCTGAAAGAGATCGACTCGGGCTCGACCATCGCGTCGGTGGCCCGGGCCCACGGGGTGACGGAGCAGACCATCTACCGCTGGCGGGAGAAGTACGCCGGCATGAGGGGAAGCGAGCTCGCCGAGCTCAGGGCGCTGCAAGCGGAGAACCAACGCCTGAAGCGGATCGTCGCCCGTCAGGCTCTGGAGATCGACGCGTACAAGGAGGTGGCGGAGGGAAAATGGTGAGCCCGGCCATGCGCCGCCGCGCTCTGGGGAGGCTTCTGGAGAAGGGAGCTTCCCGGAGGCTGGGGTGCAAGGTGGTCGGGCTCTCCCGGAACGCGAGCAAGCACCGGAAGACCGAGCGCAGGCCAGAGCTGCGCGCCCGGGTCCTCGAGCTGGCCGAGCGGCACCCCCGCTACGGCTTCCGCCGGGTTCACGCCCTGCTGAGCGGCGTGAACCTCAAGGCCGTCCACCGGATCTGGCGCGAGGAGGGCCTGAGCCTGAAAGTCCGCAAGCGAAGGCGCATCCGGGTGGAGCGCACTCGCGAGGAGCCTCCGCGAGCCTTCGGCGAGGTGTGGGCGATCGACTTCGCCTCCGAGTGGCTGGAGAACGGGCGGCAGGCTCGTATCGTGGGCGTCCTGGACGTCGCTACGCGCGAGAACCTGCTGCTGAAGACCCAGCCCTCCATCCGCGCCTCTCACCTGGTGAAGGATCTCGAATGGCTGTTCCTGGTTCATGGCAAGCCGAGGAAGATCCGGTTCGACAACGGCCCGGAGTTCCGCTCCAGGAAGCTCGTCAGCTTCCTGGAGCAGCAGGGCGTGGAGGCTGGCTTCATCGAGCCCGGCTCTCCTTGGCAGAACGGCCACATCGAAAGCTTCTTCGGCAAGCTCAGGGACGAGCTCCTGAACATGGAGATCCTTCCCGACCGGGAAGGATCTCCAATCCCATCTGGCCGACTACTCGGACCACTACAACCAATCACGTCCTCACTCGGCGCTCGGGGGCCTGGCTCCCGCCGCCTACCGGAGGACCTTACGATCTACAATGGAGGCAGAGAAGCTCACACTCTAGGTGGGTCAACTATCGGGGACCGGTCAGAGGGATCCTCGCTCTTCGACATCGTGATAGGCACTAGCTTGTTCGCCGTATGCTTCTGCCTGCCGTCCCTTGTGATAGCGGAGCTACTTGAGAGGAGGCGAAACTCTTAGAATGTGCGGCTCAACCCTGAACTGGCGCGGGCACTGAGGAGTTTTAAGGAACTGTTAACCATGAAGATGCCTGATGGTAGCTATAGGGATGCGGACGAAGGCAAGCCCGCCTACCCGAGTTTCTTCCGGGGGAAGAGGCGTTGAGCCGTCGCCTCCGCAAGGTGGCGATCCTCGTGGGCGGCATCTTGGCGGTAGCCGGGCTGGCGGTTTATTTCGCGGCGCCTCTATGGGACCACAGCAGGCGGCGCGACATCGAGCAAGAGCAGACGACGACGCCGTGGAAATCGTTGCACAAGGTGGCACAGGCCGTAAACCGCTTCCACAAGCGGCACGGGCGCTTTCCCGAGCGCTACGAACAGATTGCAAAGGGGGTTCCCTACGATGTCAGTAAGCTGGCTTTATCCGGCCATGCCTACACATGGAGGATCTCCAAACCCGCTCCCGGAACAACGCTTCACCCCGAGAATCACATCTGGGTGACTGTGCGCAAACCTGACGGTTCCAAAACAACGGAGAGCTTTCCGTTGTCCATGCTCGACTAGAAGCCGTCCCATAAATAGGTGGCGGGCCCAGGATGTTGACGGCAGAACGCGCGCCCGTCTCCTTGTCCGGTAGAGATTGAACTCGGACGGGACTTCAGGAAGGCGAGCCCCGCACTGCCCACAACTCGACGACTGATTTGTGGAATGGCTTCTACTGGTATGTACTTCTGGGAGCGGCTTGGTCGGGGCGGCTTTGGTAGGCCTGGGGTAGCTTTCCCGCCGGAGCACCGCTAGTGCCGTACTCGCGTCTTGCTTGGTTCCTCATCGCTATCCTGTCGCTTATCTGCGCAGTTGGGTGCTCGGGTTCCCCTAAGAAGTCGACGGAGCCTGGATTCCTCAAGAAGGTTTTGATGGACACCTACCACGTCTCCAAGGCGGTGGAGCAATACCTCTGGAAGCATGGCTCCATCCCTCAACGGTACGGGGAGATCGAAGCGCTTCTTCCCAGGGAGTTAAGTCGCCAGATCGCCGAGGAGGGATGGAGCGTGCGCTGGAAGGAAATGAAGAACATGCCGCCCCGCCTGAGCGACCCGCTTAAGCCATTTACTACGGTTCGCGTTACCATCGGTGCACGGGGAATGGAGGTGTCGGAAAGGGACACGATCTTGCTGCGGAAGCCAAGGACGGACCCCAAGGGGAATTGAAGTGATGGATCGTCCTCTCACAAGAGATTGCTTCGTACTGCGACGGCTTCTGCTCGTACTGATTTCGTGCCTCCCGCTCTTCGTGGCGGCTTGCGGTCCTAGATTTGACGGGGAAGCATCGGCGAGCCTGGAGGACGCCTTCAACGTGCTCCAAGACCATTACGCGCAGCACGGAGATCTGCCGGACCGGGCCACCTTCGAGGCCAAGCTACGTAAGGCGGATACCATCGCGCGTATTGATCCACGCTGGAGGTATGAGTGGTCTTTTAAACAGGAACCCGCAGGTCCTTACCACCGTGCCCTGCGAATCCGTCTGCAGACTCCGGAGGGCAGGCCATACATTCAGGTGTTTCCGTTGGACGTTAGGAGGAAGTGAACAGGAGCCTAACACTCGTGTTCAGAATCAGTATCGCAGGTCCAGCGCTGCCCTTCCTCAGCCACCGCTAACGAAATGATCACCAGCATCCTCGCCCTTCTCACCCTCGCCGGCCCTCCCTGGCGGCCGCTCATGGACGGCCAGTCGCTGCGTGGCTGGCGCCAGCTTGGCGGGAGGGCCACTTACTCCGCCGAGGGGAACGTCATCGTGGGCCGCACGGCGCTCGGTTCGCCGAATAGCTTTTTGTGCACGGACAAGCTTTACGGGGACTTCGAGCTGGAGTACGAGGTGTGGGTGGATCCCCGGTTGAATTCGGGCGTGCAGATCCGGTCTGAGCGTGCCGGGCTACCGGGAGGGGCGGGTCCACGGCTACCAGATCGAGATCGATCCCTCGCCTCGCGGACGGTCGGGCGCCCTGTACGACGAAGCGCGCCGGGGTGGCTGCAGAAGGTTTCCCGGAACAAGCGGCGAAGACAGCCTTCCGGAACGGTCAGTGGAATCGCGCCGGGTCACCGCCAAGGGGACCGCATCAGGAGCTGGGTGAACGCGGTCGCGGATTACGCGACTCGCTGACGCAGAGCGGCTTCATCGCGCTTCAGGTTCACAGCCACGACAAGGCCGGCGCGGAGGTGAGGTGGCGCAACCTCAGGATCAGGACTTCGGAATACCGGCCGCTAAGCCCTCCCGGGATGGGGAATGGCTCCTGCGCAAAGCCGCCGACACGAAGCACCGGACTTCGGAAGGGAGGCCGGGAGAAGCCTGCCCTTGGCCGTGGGTGGAGGGGAGCGCTTCGGGTGAACCCAGGGTCGGGAGACATCGTGACGAGGAAGGCGTACACCGACTTCCGGCTGCACCTCGAGTTCGCGGTGGAGGCCAACGGCAAAGCCGGCCAGGGGAACGGCAACTGGGCGTCTACATGATGCAGCGGTATGAGGTTCAGATCCTGAACTCGGCTCCGCGCGGGCCGATCCCACCGAGTGCGGCGCGCTCTACGGGTGCAGCCCTGATTACGCCATGGCCCTGCCGGCCGGGGCCTGGCAGAGCTACGACATCGACTTCACGGCTCCCCGATGGGAAGGCACCCGGAAGACGCCCGGATGCGCGCGTAACCGTGTTCCACAACGGAACCCGCGTCATCGCGACAACGTTCCGTTGCCGAGCGCCACCACCGCCGGAGTCCCCGAGGCCCCGCGCCGCGGCGCTGCGGCTTCAGGATCACGGAAACGGGCTGCGCTTCCGCAACATCTGGATCGCCGAGAAGAAGCGGTCGAAGTAGCCGCGATGGTCATTAACAAAGTAGCTCGTCTCTACCTCCTCCTCAGGCCTGAAGGGCCGACCTATTCCAGCCCTGGGTAAAGCACGACATCCCCTGGAGCCCTGTAGGGGCGCGATATGCGGTGGCGCAGGAGGAGGAGAAATCGCGCCCCTCCAGGGCGCGGATCGTGGGGCATCTCTTCCCAGGGCTCTGCCCTGGGCCAAATAGGTCGGCCTTTCAGGCCCTAAGGGAACGCCCGCATGACGGATCCTTCCATCTGTTACCGCGACCGGCTACTTCTTCGTCGGGCGGGAGGAGCGAGTCGGGCCACCGACCCTTCGCGGATGAGCAGCTTGCCTTCCCGCACTTGCCCGACGACCGAGATGGTAGCCCGCCGTGAGGGCTCTCCAGGGTGAGAGGAGGACCACCCTCCGCGCGATCCCGTAGGGATGCTTCCGGGGAGTGACGAGGTAGACCAGCTTTGGCTTGAGGTTCTCTGCGGCCGGTCTCCCGGGCCGCAGGCGCCCCGTCAGCTCCGCGACGATCGTGCGCTTGGGAGTGCTCAACGCGACGACGACGGCGTCCCAGCGGACCTCTCCCTCCTCCGCCCCTAGGTCCGGGCAGGGTCCTCGTAGCGAGGCACGTCGATTCGGGTGGCCGCGACGAGCGAGTGCGCGGGGTCAAGATCGCGTCCCCACCTTCGGCGTCGTAGAGCTCGAAATGGACGTGCGGCCCCGTTCCTTCGGCGTTGCCGGAGTCGCCGCACCAGGCCACGACCTCGCCCGCCCGCACTCGCGCGCCCGGCAGGAGATCGGCAAGGAAGGCGTAGCGGGCCGAGCCTTTGCCGTCGTCGGTGCCGGGCGTGTCGTTGTTGATGTGCATGTAGGTGGCGGTCCACCCGTCGTCGCTGCGGAGGGTCAGCGTGTTGCCGCTCGTCCCTTTCTTCTGGGCGAAGGTGACGGTGCCGTCGAACACCGCGAGGAGCGGCGTCATCTTCGGAGCCATGAGATCGTTGCCGTGGTGCCGCCGTGTGCCGCCGCCGCGAGGGGCGAGGAAGGTGTCCGTGAACCGGTGCGGCCCTGGGATTGGATAGATCATGGGCACCACGACCTCCTCCATGCTCACGCCGTCGAACTCGTGTACTGGGGTGCGGGTCTCCCGCCCCGAAGCCGACTCGCTCGCATCGGGGGCACCGCCTCCGGGTTTCCGGCACGAACCCTTCGATGGCGCGCCCCCCATCCGTGATCAACCAGACTTCGCTGCCGGGAACATCCTTCAGCATCCGCAAGAGCCGGTCGCCTTGCACCGCGACGTTCCGCGCGCGCCGGGCTGCCGATCCGGTCTCCTTGCCGGCGTCGATCTCCGCCTCCACTCCCACCGTGACCCGCGCTCATCGGCATCGACGGAGATCAGCCGCCCGCGCCATGCGGTCTGGCCGCGCCCCGGCCGCGGAGCGCGGGCGAACGGATCGGGGAGGGACGACCCCATGTAGGGCCCGACCGCCCGCAGCGCTGCGACGACGGGCCCCTGCGGAGGAAGCGCGGCCGACGAGCTGCCGAGAATCGTCTCCACGGCGCGCGCGCCCTTGATCCCCAGCAACCGCCGAGGGCCGACCCACTGCGGCATCGTCGCCACGCCGAAGTCGAGGGGGCTCCACTTCGCGCTGCCGAAGTCCCAGACGGCCCAGCCTTTGGCCCGCTGCGCGAGAAGATAGGGGGAGCCGGCGGACCAAGCGATGCGCCCGTGCGCGACCGCCCCCAAGTCTTGCGCGCGGCGTCCGGTCGGACGCATCAGCTTCAGTCGCCCGTCGACGACGCTGGCGAGCCAGCGGCCGTCGTAGGACCAGGACACGGCGCCGACCGCGCGTCCTCGGGCGATCCGGTGGGGGAACCTCCCGTCGGATCGGGCGACCCAAACGCCGCCGCTGGAGCCCGTCGTGGTGAAGGCGAGCGCCGCGCCGTCCGGGCTGGGAGCGGGGAAGCGCCCGTTCGGGATGAGGGAGACGGGCCGTCCTCCGGGCGTCAGGGACCAGATCCCCTTGCCGGGCGGATCGAAGAGCAGCCGCCCCTCTTTGGTCCAAACGGCGGTCTCCGCCTTGTGGCCAACGGGCACCGGGTCGGCGTCTTTGCCGGGAACGTCGAGCGTAAAGAGATCTTTCTGGGCATCGATCAGTGCGAGCGTCCGCGCGTCGGGCGACCAAGCGATCGGCTGCGCCGCGGTCTCCACCTGGCGGACGAGCTTCATGTCGTCGCCGAGAAGACGCAATTCGGAGGCCGTGGAGAGGGCGAGCGAGGGTTTGCCCCCTCCCGCCTGTGCGAGGAACAGGATCGCGAGCGTAGTCATGCGTCGTGGAGGTCGCCGGCCCAGTGTACGTCCCGCGCCCTATGCGACCGCAACCCGCCGCCCGCTGTGATATCATGAACGTCCTCCATCACGGGCTGGAGAATCGCGATGAAGCCCACGTTCCCCTTTGTAGGTTTGGGCCCCCTCGCCCGTTCGGGCTGGCTCCTGTCCGGCGCCGTCGGGCTCTTCTCCCTCGGCCTCGCCGGGCTCTCTTCGGATGCGCCACCTTTTCCGGAGCCCACGCCCGACGGGATAGCCTTCTTCGAGACCAAGATCCGCCCGGTCCTCGCCGCCAACTGTTTTTCCTGCCACGGCAAGGAGATGCAGATGGCGGGGCTTCGGCTCGACTCGCGGGCAGGCTTTGTGAAGGGAGGAGAGTCGGGGCCGGTCGTGTTGGCCGGGGACTCGGATAAGAGCCTGATGATCCAGGCGGTGCGGCACTCGGGGATGACCAAGATGCCGCCCGGCAAAAAATTGAAGCCCGCCGAGATCGCGGACCTCGAGGCCTGGGTGAAGATGGGTGCGCCTTGGCCGAAGACCCCTCCGAGCAAAGAGAAGGCGAAGTCGCTGTGGTCGCTCCGGCCGGTGCGGAAGCCCGCCGTACCCAAGGTGAAAGACGCACAGTGGGTCAGGAACCCCCTCGACGCGTTCGTGCTGGCGAAGTTGGAGGCGGGGAAGGGCAAGCCCGCGCCCGCCGCCGACCGGCGCACGCTGCTCCGGCGGGTGACCTACGATCTGACCGGCCTGCCCCCCACCGCCGCCGAGATGGACGCTTTTCTGGCGGATAAGACGCCTGAGGCTTACGACAAGGTCGTCGACAGGCTCCTGAAGTCGCCCCGGTACGGCGAGCGGTGGGGTCGCCTCTGGCTGGACGTCGCCCGCTACGCCGACACCAAGGGGTACGTCTTCGAGGAGGACCGTAACTACTACAACGCGTACACCTACCGCGAGTGGGTCATCAAGGCGTTCAACGAGGACCTGCCGTACGACCGGTTCATCGTCCAGCAATTGGCGGCGGACCGCCTGCCCGAGGTCAAGGACGGGGACGATAAGCGCGCCTTGGCGGCGCTCGGCTTCCTCACCGTGGGCCGCCGCTTCCTGAACAGCGTCCCGGACATCATCGACGACCGGATCGACGTCACGATGCGCGGCTTCCAGGGCTTCACCGTCGCCTGCGCGCGGTGCCACGACCACAAGTTCGACCCGATTCCGACGCAGGACTACTACTCGCTCTATTCGATTTTCGCCTCTTCCGACGAGGCGACGGTGCCGATCTCCGAGCGGGCGGTGCGGGAGCCTTGGGCGAAGCACAACGGCCAGGTCACGGCGGCCCAGACCAGTATCCGCGATCTCATCCTGGCCCAGGTGAAGCGGCTCCGCGCCATGACGCTCGTGCCCGAGCAGGCGGCGACGCTAAGCGCCGAGGTGAAGGCGGTGCTCCAGGCTCTGCGTGAAGACCAGGTGCCGGACGGCGACCGGATGGCCAAGCTCCTCACCGCCTTCGATCCGGCCCAGAAGGATCGGTTGGCGGCCTTGCGGAAGGAGCTCGCCGAGCTGGAGAAGAACGCGCCCCGGACGCCTGAGTTCGCGATGGCGATGGTCGATCGCCCGAACCCCTCGGACGGCGTCGTCTTCCGGCGCGGCAATCCGGGCAACCGGGGGGCGGCCGCTCCGCGGCGGTTCCTGATGGCTCTCTCGAAGCCGGGCGCGGAGCGCGAGCACTGGAAGAACGGCAGCGGGCGTCTGGAGCTGGCCAAGGCGATCGCCTCGCGCGACAACCCGCTCACCGCGCGCGTGCTCGTCAACCGCGTCTGGATGCACCACTTCGGCGCGGGGCTCGTGCGGACGCCGTCCGACTTCGGGTTCCAGGCGAGCGCCCAACCCACCCGGAGCTGCTGGACTACCTCGCGGCGAGCTTCATGGAGGGCGGCTGGTCCGTCAAGAGGCTGCACCGGACCATCGTGAAGTCGGCGACGTACCGGCAAGCCTCG
Organism: Fimbriimonas sp.; assembly: GCA_030447945.1. The sequence continues at coordinate 14,262 of JAUJNV010000012.1, forward strand.
TCCGTAACGGCCAAGACGTTCGACTCCGACCCGGACAACCGAAGCTGGAACCGGATGAACCGGCGACGCCTCGACCTGGAGCAGATGACACGCTGATGGCGGCGGCCGGGCGCCTGAGACTGGGAAAGGTGGGCGGCAAGTCGGTGGACCTTTGGTCGCGTCCCTTTACCGACCGGCGAGCCGTGTACGTTCATCGAGCGGCAGAACCTGCTGGGAATCTTCCGCACCTTCGACTTCGCCTCACCCGACAGCACCAGCCCCCGGCGGTTTCTCACCACCGTTCCGCAGCAGGCGCTGTTCTTCAGCAACTCGCCCTTTGCCGGTAGCGGCGGAGTCGCTGGCCGAAAGGGCGGAGATCGTGGGGGCGCAGGACGACGCCCAGCCGGTGCGCCGCCTTTACCGCCTCCTCTTGGCGCGCCTGCCGAACAAAGATGAAACGGCGGCCGGCGTCGCCTATCTCGCGCAGGGTAAGCCGGTTTCTCGTACCGCCATCTGGCGAGCACGGCTACGGGTCGTTCGACGCCGTCCGGGGCCGCGTCACCTCGTTCACGCCACTGGTCTACCTACCCGAAGGTTTCTACCGCGTCGGAAAGGCGTTTCCCGATCCGAAGCCTTGGGTACCTCACGCTGAACCCGCAAGGCGAGCATCCCTGGCGCGGCGGCGCCCACGCGCTCGTGCAGGTGGGTGCCCCCGCGCTTCGTGACAGTTTCCGTCACGGGATCGTGGCGCATCGGCAGGCCGAAGGGGACGGGGTGCGGGCGAGGATCGTCTCCAGCCGAAAGGTCTGCTAGGCGAGTGGAACGCCCGGCGAGGCCGACATCGAGGTCCCGGCGATCACGGTTCAGAAGGGCGACACCCTCGATTTCGTCGTCGACTGCGTCGGCAACGACGGCTTCGACTCCTTTATGTAGGCGCCCGTGATCCGCAGCGCGGACGGCAAGCAGACCTGGGACGCCGCCGCCGGCTTCGGCCCCCACTTCCACCGGCTTTGCCGAGGCTGACGCTGTACGCGCAGGCGCTAATGATGACCAACGAGTTTATGTTCGTCGATTAGGAATGGGCAACGGGATCTGCTGGAGCAACAACGAGACCCCCGCGTTGGCGTCGAAGATTGCGTCCCTCACATGGTCCTGCCGACTCTTAAACTCTTCCGGTTGAGGTGCGGTGCGCGACATAGCCTGTACACTATGCCCGGCAACCAACGTCTGTATAGAGGCGTCGACGGCCGGCCCTTGCCGGGCAGGGCTTCCAGCTTTGGGCGGCCTTGCTCGACTCGGTTTGATATCGTCGCCAGGTTCATCCAGCCGGGCAGGATGAACAACCGCGGAGGAACCCGTCTCACCATGTCCGCCTACGACCATCGCGACCACTTCAAGCGACCTGTTTCTCTCTCGCCGTGAGCTGCTCGGGCGGATGGGAAACGGGTTTGCGGCGCTGGGACTGATGGGGGTTCTGGGCGAATCCGCCTTTGCCTCCGGCCCCGCGCCGCAGGCGGGAAAGGCGTTCAACCCCTCGCCCGACGCAACCCGCCGCTGCCGGCGCGGGCGAAGCGGGGTCATCTTCCTGTTTATGAACGGCGGGCCTTCACAGGTGGACACCTTCGACCCGAAGCCCGCGCTGCAGAAATACAACGGGCAGGCGATCCCTCTGGACCTGCCGACCGAGCGCAAGACGGGTGCGGCGGCGCTCGCGTCGCCGTTCGCGTTCAAGAAGTACGGCCAGTCCGGGATCGAGGTCAGCGAGCTCTTTCCGCACGTCGCGCAGCACGACGACATGGCGATCATCCGCTCGATGCACGCCGACGTGCCGAACCACGAGCCCTCGCTGATGCTGATGAACTGCGGCGAAGGGCGGATGGTGCGGCCGTCCATGGGCTCTTGGGTGACCTACGGGCTGGGCACGGAAACCAGAACCTCCGGGCTACATCGCCATGTGTCCCGGCGGCTACCCCATCCAGGAGACGCAGAACTGGCAGTCCGGCTTCCTGCCGGGCGTGCTGGCGGGCACGTATATCGACCCGAACCAGACGGGACATCGAGAAGATCGTCGAGAACATCAAGAACAACTACACGGTGTCCGCAGAGCAGCGGGAGCAGCTCGATCTGGTGCAGAACCGAACAAGGGGCCACCTGGCCAAGCGGGACAACGACCTGGCGCTGGAAGCGCGCATCCAGTCGTACGAGCTCGCTTACCGCATGCAGACGGAGGCGACGGATGCCTTCGACGTGAACCGCGAAACGCCGGAGACCCGCGAGATGTACGGCCCTGGCAACTTCGCGCGACAGTGCCTGATCGCGCGCCGCCTGGCGGAGCGGGGTGTCCGGTTTATCCAGCTCTACCACGGTGCGGGGCAGCCTGGGACAGCCACGACGACATCGCGATCGCCCACCGGAACCTCGCCAAAGAATCTGACCAGGCGATCGGCGCGTTGCTCACCGACCTGAAGCAGCGCGGCATGCTCGACGACACGCTCGTGATCTGGGGCGGCGAGTTCGGGCGCACACCGACCGTGGAGCTCCCCACACCAGGCGCCAACGCAGGAAAGATGAACGGGCGCGACCACAACCACTACGGTTTCACCTACTGGCTCGCCGGAGGCGGCGTGAAGGGGGGCACGGTCCACGGGTCGACTGACGAGTTCGGATTCCGCGCCCAAGAGAAGCCCGTGCACGTCCACGACCTCCACGCGACGATCCTGCACCTGCTCGGCTTCGACCACAAGAAGCTGACTTACCGCCATGCCGGACGCGATTTCCGCCTAACGGACGTCTTCGGCAATGTGGTGCATGAGATCGTGGCTTAGCGATGGCTCGGCAGTAGCTTGGCGGTGGCCGAGCCATTGCCGAGCCATGCCCAGCTACCGCACAGCGATCCCCAGCCCTCGCAAACCCGTGCTTTTACGGGGTAAACACGATGTGGAAAACATTTGCCTGCGGAAATCGTCATGGGGCTGCGCCGGTCAGCGGGCGCGCCTCCTAACCTAAAGATATCACTGGCCACGCCGAGAATAAAGGACAGGCCAAGGACCACGCACCCGATGCACAAGCTCCCCAGATCCGCCCAGCTGTGCATCGTGCTCATCGCGCTGCTCGGCATCGGCGCGGCGGTATTGGCATCTCTCGTCCGGTTCAGGCATTCAGACGCCCCTCTGTGGGAGTTGTTCGTTTTCATCGGCATCGCGGTTCTGGCGGGAGGCAAGAAGGTCTCTCTCATCCGGAACCTCCCGGAGGAGGAAGCGGGCTCGATGTCGCTCGGCTTCGCCATCACCTTCGCGGGGCTCCTCCGCTTCGATCCTTCGGCGGCCGTGGCCATCGGGATGGCCAGTTGCCTGTCTAGCTGCTTGATCCCGCATCGGCAGGCCCTCCACCAAATCTTCTTCAACGTCGGACTGGCGGCGCTGGAGGCCCTGGCAGGAGGCTTCGTCTTCTTCCTCCTCAGCAGCAGATACCAGGCCCTAGAGCCCCAAACGTTCGGTGCCCTGGCAGTGCCCCAAACCTTCGCCGCCGTGGCGGGCGCGTCGATGACCTTCTTCTTCGTGAACACCTTCGGGGTGGCGACGATTATCGCCCTGTGCGCGAAGAAGAGCCCTTTGCAGATCTGGCGGCAAACCTTCCTGTGGACCGCGCCAAGCTACTTTGCCGCCGCCAGCATCAGCGCCCTGACGGTGGCTATTTTCAAGGGCCACACCGGCGCCGTCTTTCTCTTCGTAGCCCCGGTGGCCTACCTCATGTACAGCTCATACGCCTCCTATGCGTCGAGAGCCGAGGAGAAGCAAAAGCACATCGAGGCCCTGCAGGTCAGCCAGGCCCAACTGGCCGATCTTTACCTGGCGACGATCAAAAGCCTCGCCCTCGCCATCGACGCCAAGGACCAACACACGCACCAGCACATTCTTCGGGTTCAAACTTACGCCGTCGGTATCGCGACGGAGATGGGCTTCGCAGGTCCGGAGCTGGATGCGATTACAACGGGCGCTCTGCTCCACGACATCGGGAAGCTCGGCGTGCCCGAGTACGTCCTGCTGAAGCCGGGTCGGCTGACGAAGGAAGAGTTCGAAAAGATTAAGAAGCACCCCGAGATCGGGGCGGCGATTCTCGATCCGGTGCAGTTCCCGTGGCCCGTCATCCCCATCGTCCGGCACCATCACGAGAAGTGGGACGGCACCGGCTATCCGGATGGGCTGGCGGGGGAGGACATACCTCTGACGGCGCGGATCATGGCCGTCGCCGACGTTTTCGACGCGCTCACCTCTTCCCGCTCCTATCGCAAGGCGTGGGACTTCGAAAAGGCGAAGACGTATGTCAAGGAGCAGTCGGGATCGCACTTCGACCCGGCCGTCGTCGAGCCGTTTCTCCGCGTCATCGACAGGATTCTGGCGGAGATGGAGGCCAGCGGCCTCTCTGCCGTCGCCCAGCCTTCGGCGGCCTCCGGGGAGCCGATCGACAAGGCCACGGCGGCGGCGCGAGACATTTCACGCTCCTCTTCCGAACTCTGGGCCCTCTACGAGGTGGCTCACTCGCTGTCCACCAGCATCGGCCAGCAGGACACGCTGGAATTCCTGTCACGAAAGCTGAAGGCCATCTTCCCGGATACCCTCTCCGTGTTCCTGCTCCTCAATGAGACACAGGACAGGCTCAAGGTGCACGTCGCCGCCGGCCCGAACGAGGAGTTCTTCCGAGGCGCAGAGAGCCTCGGCGACGCGAGTTCTTCCCTCCAGGCGCTGAAGGCGGGGACGACGCGAAACGGCGATTACGACCACGACGACCTGATGCTGGGCGGGTGCGACGGAGTCGAGTGGCGAGAGATGCGTAGCGCGCTCGTCGTCCCCGTCAAGCACCCATCGGGGCTCCTCGGGACCATCAACCTCTACCATTCCGAGCCCCACGCTTTCAGCGATTACGATGCCCAGCTCCTCGAGAGCATCGCGGAGCGGGCGGCGATGGCGCTAGTGAACAGCATGCTCTTCGAGCGCACCAAGGGAGACGCAAAGACAGATCCGCTGACCGGGCTCTATAATTTACGGCACATCGGTGAAGAGGCAGCCACCCTCATCGAGCGGGGCGAAGCGTTCTCCCTGCTGTGTCTGGACCTCGACTCGTTTAAGCCCATCAACGATAACTTCGGCCATCAGCGGGGCGACGAGGTGCTCATCGGGCTGGCGCGGCTGTTCCGCCATGCCGCCCCGCCAGGAGCCGTAGTCGCCCGGTACGGCGGCGACGAGTTCCTCGTGATGCCCCCCGGTGCGGCCCACGATCAGGCGGAAACCGTCGCGGCGCATCTTCAGCGGGGTCGAGGGCTACGACGTGGGGCTGAGCCACCCCGTTCTCGGCACTCTGCGCCTCGGCGTGAGCTTCGATCCGCTTCGTACCCGCAGACCGGCCAGGATTGGCCTACTCTCCTATCGACCGCCGACGCCGCCATGTACGCGCAGAAGACTCAGCGCAAGCTTCGGAGCCTCGTTTCGAAGCCCGAAGTGCCTGAATTCGAAGCGGCATAGAGTGCTGGCCCGTTTTCTTCCCGGGGATCCCTCACGCCTTGGCACACCTCCAAGCGTGTGTGCGGGCAGCCCCGTTTGTCGGCCCGCATCCCAACATGGGATCGGACGGATCGCCCGCTCTTCTTGAGCGAGCTTTCCGTTCTCCGTAATGATCGAGGTCCCGGGCACTTCCCCGCTCAGGGTGACGCGGCGCCCCGTCATGCGGGCTCCGCCGATCCCCGAAGAAGAGACCGGCAGAGCCCTGGACCCTTAAAGGCTAATGGCGCGCCGATGTCGGCGCCGTTCAGTTGTGTAGCTTTAGCGGGTACTGCATAGGTGTTATTGGCTAAATTTCCGCATTTTTTCGAGGGTGCGTGATTTTGCCGCTATCGTCCCCTATACTCCGGCCTCAGGTGAGACAAAAACCCGGTAGAAATGCTGATGAGGTTTGGAGATGCAGATCCACCGCCGGGACTGAAGTGGCCAACGGAAATGATCCATTTACACAGAAGCGCAGGAACGCGAGCCTTTAGGAAGGCAGCCCTCTTTGCCATGGCCCTATCCGTTTGCGGGGCAAGTGCCTGGGCCGCCGAACCTTCCGGGGAGCTGAAGGCGAAGTGCGACGCTTTCATCCAGAGGCACCTCGACAAGGCGGGCGACAGCCGCCTCAGCGTCGTCCAGCTGGACGGTGGCTACCCCGGCGAAGGCGAGCCGGCTCCGGCGCCTCGGCGCGGTGGCGTACCGCGAGCTGCCGGTCATCGACGCAGTCGCGATCACCGCTACGGAGCGCGACCTCAGCCGAATCGCCCGTCTGCCGTACGTAGAGAGGATCTCTTCGGACACGACCACCGTGAAGAACGATGAGTTCGTCGTCCAGGGCACCATGATGCGGGAGGCTCAGGCGGCGTACCCCGGTCTCGACGGCTCCAACGTGACGGTCGCCGTTCTCGATTCAGGAATTCGGGAGAACAAGGACCTGAACGTCGCGGGCACCGACACCTCCCGGGTGATCGCCTCGGTCAACTTCTCGAACAGCCTGACCGCCGACGACCGCAGCGGCCACGGCACGCATGTGGCTGGCATCGTCGCCGGCAACGGCGCCGCCTCCACCGGCGTCAGCTTTTTCCGCACCTTCCTCGGCGTGGCCACCGGCACGAAGCTGGCGAGCGTCAAGGTCCTGAACGACCAGGGCGAGGGAACGTCAGCTCCGTCATCGCGGGCATCGACTGGTGCATCCAGAACAAAGCCGGAGCACAACATCCGCGTCATGAACCTCTCGCTGGGCCACCCGGTGGGCGAGAGCTACGAGACGGACCCCCTGTGCCAGGCGTTGGAGCAGGCGTGGAAGGCCGGGATCTTCGTGGTGTGCTCGGCGGGCAACGAGGGGCGGGCGTCCGGCAGCCCCGGCGGGCGCGGCCAACGAAGGGTTCGGCACCGCCTACGGCAGCATCCAGAGCTCCGGGCAACAGCCCTTACGTGATGACGGTGGGCGCGACGAAGTCGGTGGACGGCAACCGGGCGAACGACCGGATCGCGACCTACTCCAGCCGCGGCCCGAGCCGCCTGGACTTCGTGCTCAGCCGGACATCGTCGCTCCCGGCAACCGCGTCGTCTCCACGCTTGCCAACAACGGCTTCCTCGACAAGACCTACGTCGGCAACCGGGTGACCCGGGACGCGTATCGGGTCCTAGGCAACACCTAAGGACAGCCCCGCCTACTACCTCTCGGGCACTTCCATGGCGGCTCCCGCTCTCAGCGGCGCGGCGGCCGTGCTCCTGAACAACGACCCACGCTCAGCCCCGACACCCTCAAGGCGAGGTTCATGGTGTCGGCGGACAAGTGGCAATACACGGACGGCTCGGTCGATCCCTGCACCTACGGCGCCGGCTACCTCAACGTCCTGCAAGGCACTGCGCGCTCCCGCGTCGTCGCTACGGAATACGCGCTCAGCCCGAACCTGGTCAGAAACGCCGACGGCACAGTGACCATGGAGGTTAAAGGCTTCCGAGCTATCTGGGGCACGCGGGCCATCTGGGGCACACGGGCCATCTGGGGCACGTCGACCGACGACCCCGCCGAGGTAAGGGGCCATCTGGGGCACACGGGCCATCTGGGGCACGCAAGCGACCGAAGATCCGCGACCGGCGGCGAAGTGAGAGCGATCTGGGGCACCTGGGATGGCCAAGCCTCCTCGGAGCCGGCGGAGGTGAGCTATTTGGGGCACCAACCTCCGAGACATGTCGAACATCACTTACTCCAGCACCCGCGGAGACCTGTCCGAGACCCGCCATCTACGGTGAAAAATAATGAGAACGCAAGCACCTACCACTCGCCGCAAGCCCAGAATCATCTGGGGAACATAAGCCGGAGCTAAACTCCGACCGGGACAGGGCCGCCGAAGGCGGCCTGTTCTTTTTTCGCTTACCCGTCCGACGACCTTCGCGGTTGCCCTCTTTCTCGGGTTGCGCTTACTTCTGCGCCACAGGGCTCCCGAGCAGCCGCTTGCAGCACATCGTCCTTGGGAAACGGATGGCCGAGGTGCTGGCAGAATGCCTCCGCGTAGGCGGTGCCGACGCGGGCGCCATGCGTAGCACCCCAGCCGCGCATGGTGTCACGCAGTCAGCCATCCTTGCTGAGCGCTCAGAAATTCGCGCTGGCTCCGATGGCAGGCCAGAGCCGCTGCCTTTTCATCGATCACATCCGTGATGTCGGCGATGCAGGTCGAGCGAGCCGGCTCGTCGTAGAGTTTCGGCCGCCGATGGAGTCGGTGTAGTAGAGGTAGGGGAAAGTCGCGGTCGGTTCACCCTCCGCCGGGTAATTGCGAAGCATCGCATTGAAGCAGCCGTCGCGCGTGAGCCGCGCCGTCACCTCGTGATCCTCCATGTAGTCCACCGGCGGAGTCGTGATCACCAGTTGCGGATCTACGGCCCGTACGAGTGCCGCGACTCGCCGCCGCGCTTCGTTGTCGAACACGATCTCACAGTCGCGGAACTCGAGGCACCGGTAGTCCGCCCCAATCGTGGACGCGCCTTCCTTAGCCTCGGCCCGACGGATGGCGGCGATCTCATCGGGCCCAGACGCGCGCTCCCCTTGTCGCCCGGCGTCATCGTCGCCAGGTGGATCTCGCACCCAAGGCGCCGCAGACGGATCAGCGTGCCGGCGCAGAGCAGCTCCATGTCGTCGGGGTGCGGCATGAGCGCCAGCACTCGTTCGCACCCATCAGTGCATCTCCGTCTCGCACGTGCCAATGCCCCCCGGTAGAAGTTGAACTGAACGTTGGGGTGGTCCGCGAGCAGAGACATGGGTACTGCGCTGTCGGCAATGCCCCTCGCGATCATGAGGGAGGTCAGGCGGATGCCGAAGGGGTTGTCGTGGTGGCGGGGTGCCAGATCGAGACCTTGTCCGCCATCCATGTCTCTTTTGGCCCCACGGTGACCGCTTGCGTCGGCACCAGAGGGATGTTTCCGCCGCCGGAGGTGCGAGCGTTCTGCACGAGCGTCAGGGGGTGGAGCTCCACGACCCGTCGCCAGCTCACGAAATTTTTCGGGCGGAGGCGGTGCGTCCTCAAAGCGATCCTTGCCGGCGGGGCGGGTCGTTGAACGCCCAGTGTTTGATCTCGCCTTGGCCGCCTTGTATCACGGCGCAGCGCACCCTTCCCAAGCTCGCTCGTACGCGCCGGAGGTCGCCGCCGGAAAGTGCAGGTTCTCCGGCGGCATCGCGAGGTGAGGTCGATCCGGTCGAAGCACAGTTCCCGATCCGCCCGGGCGAAGGACAAAGGATGATCCGGGCTCACCTCGACTCCGTCCATCACCCACTCGTCCATCCCCCAGAAGTGGGCGTGGCGCAGGCTGATGCCGAGGTCGTTCACGATCCGCGCCACGAGAGGCAGCTGCTCGTCGGCCCGATCAGTCCGCAGATGCCGACGGGGTTGTCCGCGGTAGAGCTCCGCCACGCGTTCACGTACTCCAGCGCTTCCGCCAGAAAGAACTCAGCCAGGGTGTCGTAGATGGCGATGCGGAAGCCGGGCCTTTCCAGACCGGCCAGGTCTTCCGGGCGGAGCCGCGCGGCGTCCCGAAGCAGATCCGGTTCCAGAGTCGTGTAGTCCCACCATCGGCGCAATCTTGCTTAAAGGGCGCGGCATAGAGTGCTTGTACCCAGTGAATCGCCGTCCCGGTGTCCTGTAGGCGCGGATCGCGCGTTTCCCGGCGACGGATCGACCTCAGCGCCCAGTGCCTGGAATAGAATTCCCCTTGTCGGCGCCTTGGCCGTTTCCGATGAAGTACGTTCTAGCCCTCGGCCAAGGCACCACCAGCAGCCGTGCCATCGTCTTCGGCGAAGGCGGCCGCCCGGTGGGCGTCGCCCAGAAGGGCTTCGCCAAATCTTTCCGGCGCCCGGGCGGGTGGAACACGACGCCGGGGAGATCTGGAGTGCCCAGATCGCCGTCGCTGGGGAGGCCATCGCCCAAGCGGGCACGCTTGCGCGGACGACATCGTCGCCATCGGGATCGCCAACCAACGCGAGACAGCGGTGATCTGGGACCGCGCGAGCGGCCAGCCCTCCACCCGCGATCGTCTGGCAGGACCGCCGCACGGCGTGCGCGGTGCGACGGACTGCACGCCCAGGGGCTAGAAAGGACCTTCCGCGAAAAAGACGGGCCTGCTCCTCGACCCGTACTTCAGCGGCACCAAGCTGGAGTGGCTGCTCGGCGACGTCCCCGGCGCCCGCGCGAGGGCCCGAGCGCGGAGATCGCGTTCGGCACCATCGACTCCTGGCTCATGTACAACCTGACGGGGGAGCGCTCCACGTCACGGACGCCACTAACGCCTCGCGCACCCTGCTCTATAACATCCACACCGGCGAGTGGGACGACGAACTGCTGCGGCTTTTGAACGTTCCCCGCTCCGTCCTGCCCGAAAGTGCGGTCCAGCTGCGACGTTTATGGCGAGACCGCCGAGGGCTCCTCGGCGCGCGCATCCCCATCGGGGGCATCGCCGGGGATCAGCAGGCCGCTCTGTTCGGGCAGGCGTGCACCCAATCGGGCATGGCGAAAAACACCTACGGAACCGGCTGTTTATGCTCATGAACACCGGCGACACCGCCGTGCCCAGCCACCACCGGCTGCTGGCGACCGTCGCCTGCGCAGGCAATGGGCGCACCCGTTATGCGCTCGAAGGCAGCATCTTCGTCGCCGGAGCGGTCGTGCAGTGGCTTCGCGACGGTCTGGGCATTATCCGGACAGCGCCGAAGTCGAAGCGCTCGCCTCCAGCGTCCCTGACAACGGCGGCGTGGTTTTGGTGCCCGCCTTCGTCGGCCTCGGCGCGCCGCACTGGGACAGCTACGCGCGCGGCAGTATTCACGGCCTCACCCGCGGCAGCACCCCGCCCACATCGCACGGGCCGCCCTGGAGGCCATCGCGTACCAGACGGTGGACGTGCTCGATGCGATGCAAAGACGCGAACGTGGAGCTCAGCGAGCTGCGCGTGGACGGCGGCGGCGCCCGCAACGATCTCCTTATGCAGTTTCAAGCCGACGTGCTGGGGGTATCCGTCGTGCGGCCTACGGTGACCGAGACCACCGCCCTTGGCGCGGCGTACCTCGCGGGCCTCGCCGTGGTACTGGCAAAGCGGAAGAGATCGCGCGGCAATGGCAGGATGAGCGCCGGTTTCGAGCCTACCCTCGCGCGCCGCGACCGCGACCGCCTCCTGGGCGACTGGCGGCGCGCCGTCGAGCGCACCAAGGGTTGGGCACAGCAGGAGGAATCAATCTCGGAGAGAATCAACTAGGCGAACCTGAACCCGGCCCCTGCAGCCGGAGCCCTTGGGAGTGCGCCGCTGAAGCGGCGCACTCCCAAGGGGCTCCGGCTGCGCGGCGACAGTACGCCTGGCTGGTAGTGAAAACTGTCTTTGGGAAGCCAGTAAACTCCGTGCCATGAACGCCACGCTGCAAGGGTTTCTCGAAGAGCAGCTCCAGACGCTTCGCGACCAGCATCTGTACAAGGTTCCCAAGATCCTCGAGACCCCCGCCGGGGGGCGGGTGCGGATGGACGGGAAGGAAGTGGTGAACCTCGCGAGCAACAACTACCTAGGGCTCGCGAACCACCCGAAGGTCAAGGAAGCGGCGCTGCGGGCGATCGAGGAGTGGGGGGTCGGCGCGGGGGCGGTGCGGTGGATCGGCGGGACGATGACCGTGCATCAGGAGCTGGAGGAGCGGCTGGCGGGATTCAAGCGCACGGAGGCGGTGCTGGTCTTTACGGGCGGCTTCACGGCTAACGCAGGGACGATCCCGGCGGTCGTAACCGACAAAGACGTGATCATCAGCGACGAGCTGAACCACGCCTCGATCATCGACGGCGTGCGGCTCTCGGCGGCGAAGTACAAGAAGTCCGAGGGGTTCGTCTACCCGCACAAGGACATGGAGGCGCTGGAAGGGATCCTGAAGCGGACGCAGGAGTTCGGGAAGCGGATGATCATCACCGACGGCGTCTTCTCCATGGACGGCGACATCGCGCCTCTGGTGGAGATCGTGGAGCTGGCGGAGCGGTACGACGCGTTCGTGATGGTGGACGACGCCCACGCGAGCGGCGTGTTGGGCAAGAACGGCGCGGGAACGGCCTCGCACTTCGACCTTTACGGCCGCGTGGACATCCAGCTGGGGACGCTCAGCAAGGCGCTCGGCGTGATCGGCGGCTACATCGCAGGCTCGGCCGCGCTCAAGGACTGGCTGATCAACCGCGGCCGTCCCTACCTCTTCAGCACCGGCCATCCGCCGGTGGTCGCCGCCGCCCTGATCGCGGCGATCGACGTGATGGAGAATGACCCCGAACCGATGCGCCGCCTCTGGGAGAACACGCGCTGGTGGAAGAGCGCCCTGCAGGAGGCGGGCTTCGACACGATGGGGAGCGAGACGCCGATCACGCCCGTTTACGTGGGCGAGGAGAGGGCCGCCCAGGAGATGGAGCGCGCGCTATGGGATGAAGGGGTCTACGCCCTCTCGATCGTCTACCCCACGGTCGGTCGGGGGAAGGCGCGCATCCGCACGATGCCCTCGGCTGCGCACACGCAGGAGGATCTGGAGCTCGCGCTCCGGGCCTTCAAGCGCGTCCGGGACCGCGTGGGCGCGACGGCAGGTGTGTAGAGAAGGTTTGACCACGGGGTGCCTTCGCTCCGGGTCAAGAGCCAAGCGGACAAGGGCTGGCCCTGGGTACGCGCTCAGAGACTGTATAGGCCTTTTCCGAAACCCCCGGCTCATGTAGCCGCAGGTCTTCAGCCTGCGCAAGAGCGCATGGCTACGAATCTACGGTGTAGGAGAACGAGAAGCCCTGCCCAGGCTAAAGACCTGCGACTGCATGAGTCGGGGGTTTCGGAAATGGCCTATACAGTCTCTAAATGCGTAACGGGCTCTAGCGCGGGAGCTTCTCCCGTCGGTGACGCACGCGCCAGGCGGCGGGCACGCCCTCGGCGGTCCATAGAAAGCCTGATCGGGCGAGCCTCTCGCCGTCGGAGGTGCCGATCACCTCGCCGGCTTTTCGATCTCGCCGCAGCCGCCAAGCGAATCCCAGCCTCTGGTAGATCTCCCACGCAGACACGACTCCCAGTACCGCGGCCGCGATCGCGAGCAAGCGCATAAACCAGTCGTCCGGGGCTCCCATCACGAGAGCCGTGATGGCAAGACCACCGTAGGCCGCGAACCAGACGCTAACCGCGAGCCTCCAGCCCAGACGCGCGTGCTCCTTGAGTTCGCGGAGCTCCGCTTCGGTGAGCGGCCGGGAACCGGTTGCGCCTTCGGGTGGCGGGGCCGGGGGCACGCTGAGGTACAGGGGCTCGACCCGGGGCTGGGGAAGCCGTCTTCCGTTGATCTCGATGACTTCTCCGGAGCTCGGGATCCTCACTAACTCTTGGACAAGAGTTCCGCCGGGATCCTCGAGCTCCCTGTGCTCGCTCGTATCTTCGACGACCTCATCATCGTCGTCATCATCGTCGTCATCGGGCAAAAGGGAAGGGTCCCGGCGGAAGACTTCGGCCGTCTCGGCTTCCGCCGAGGCGAGGGCGGGGCCGATGCGATAGCGGTCTTGGGCCACGAGCAGGAAGATGCTCAGGGCGACGACGAAGATCAGGAGAAGCGCGGAGCTGCCCCCTTCCGGGAAGGACGTGGCAAGGGCGAGGCCGACGATGAAGGCGATCGGCGTCAGCAGAGCAGCGGCGATCCAGAAGGGACGGCGACGCCGGAGCCGCTCGGCGCGCAAACGGAGCCAGTCGCGTTCCTCGGACGTCAAGGGGCGCAGCCCCTGGGAAATCAGCCCTTCGCAGGAGCGGATAGCTTCATAGGGATCCGCGCCCATCGTCGGATCATGCCGCAGAGACGAGGCTCAACGCTGGAAGCTCTTGTGGCGCACTGCGCCGTCGGCCGCCGCCCAGTAGAAGCCGTTCCCGTGACGCCCCGGGCGAGGGGCGGAGTCGGGGGTGCCGGCGGCGTCGAGGCCCGGGAGAGTCGACTCGAAGAGGAGGATCGCCTTCTGCGGGTCCGTGATCGTTTCCAAGGGGCGGCCGCCGATCGGGCGGTTCATCGCGTAACCGTAGACGTTTCGTCCCTCGACCTTCGGGCAGCGCGTGGGCTCTGGAGAGCCGAGGTAGGGACGCGACGCGCTACGCCAGACGCCGGCGGGAGGGAGCCGGTCCGCGTAGTCGGCGGAGTAAAGGAACAGCCCGGTGGCCGCTTCCTTCAGGTAGCGCACGCACGACGTGTTCTCGCTGGCCACCCGCGCCGACACAAAGATCGGAAAGAGGATGGCTCCGGCGCACAGAAACACGGTGAGGCATCCGGCGCCCCAGACCAGCCGGGCAAGCCAAGGCCGCCTCGGCGCCCGGAGGTCATAGGAGGTGCCTTGGGGTCGGGGAACCTTCACGGCTATCGCACGCCGCTCTGAGCACGCCCGTCCGCGAACGCCGCGTTGTTATTGCCCCTGTGACGCCCGGGCGAGGGCATCGTCTCACGCCCGCCAACGGCGCTGCGGCCGGCGAGAGTGGACTCGAAGACGAGGATCTCCGTCCTCGGGTTGGGGATATCCACGGTCTTCTTTCCGGCTAGCTTGCGGCTTAGGGCGTAGCCGTAGTTGGGACTCCCCTCGACGGACGGGCAGTGGTAGACCGCCTCGTTCTTGGTGTACTCCATCACGCTGTCCATCCAACCCTTCGCCCCAGGGAATCGATCGTCGTGGTCGGTTGAGTACATGATGAGCCCTAGCGCCTGCTGCTTCGTGTTAGACAGACAGGCAACCTTCTTCGCCGCCTCCTTCGCCGCCACCTTCGCCTGCCCGAAGACCGGAAAGAGGATCGCGGCGAGGACGATGCACCCGCATGCGCCGACGCCGCCCACCACGCCGAGCACAATCCAGAGCGTCGTGTTCGTCTTCTTGACCGGAGGCTCCGGCGGCGCGTAGCGCTGATACGGTCCCTGCGGGGGCGGGCCGGAGGGCTGCATAGCTAGGCCCGGTCCCCCAGCTTCGACTTGACGGCCTTCATCGCGGCCTCGGTGCGCGAGTTCACCTGGAGGGCTTTGAGGATGTTGCTCACATGGTTCTTCACCGTCTTCTCGGCGATGGAGAGGCGCGCGGCGATCTCCTTGTTGCGCAGGCCCTGCGCCACGAGGTCGAGGATCTCCGACTCCCGCTCGCTGAGAACGTACATCTCCTCGTCGTCGATCTCCTCCGCCTCGCGCACGCGCCGGAAATCTTCGAGAACCTTCGCGGCGATGCTGGGGGTGATCTTCGCCTCCCCCTTCGACGCGAGCCGGATGGCCTCGACGACCTCCTGAGGGGTCGAGGTCTTCAGCAGATAGCCCAGCGCGCCCGCGCGCACCGCGTCGTAGACGATCTCGTCCTCTCGCGGATGGTGAGGATCACGACCTGGATCTCTTTTCCTTCTTCAAGAAGCCGCCGCGTCAGCTCGATTCCGCTCAGCCGCGGCATGTTGATGTCGGTGAGCAGTACGTCCGGCGGGTCGGCGAGACAGGGTGTCCAGCGCCTCCTGCCGTCCTTGCACACGGCGATCACCTCGCACTCCGCCATCAGCGTGAGCGTCTTCTCCAGCGCTTTCCGGTATGGCGCTTCGTCGTCGGCCACGACGACCCGAATCTTCTGCGGCATGACTCAGATCACACCGCTCGCCTACCGGGCTTCCGGCGATATCGCGTCGTAGAGTGCCACTCGCAATTCCGGGAAGGTAGCCTCGCGCCATGTGTCCGGTTCCCCGGCATTACCTCGCGTTCGTCCTCCTGTCCCGACCCGCCGTCGCTCAGGACGCCCGCGCGGTCGGAGTCCGCAGGGCCGCTCTCGCGTACATGAGCGGGAATAAGGTGGCGGGGCTGTCGATGGCGCTCTTGGAGAACGGGCGGATCGTCTTCGCGGACGGCTACGGCTTCGCCGACCGGGAGGCGGGGCGCCGGGCGTCGGTGGGGACGATGTACCGCCTCGGCTCGATCAGCAAGCCCGTGACCGCGCTCGCGGTGATGCGGCTCGCCCAGCGTGGCAGCGTTGGGCTGGACAAGGAGGTTCGCGGCTACGCGCCGGAGTATCCGGCCAAGCCGTGGCCGATCACCGTCCGGCAGGTCTTGACGCACCTCGGGCATTCGCCACTACCAGCTCGGCAGGAGGGACGGCGGCGACCGATACTACACGAGCGCCGAGGCGCTGCGGCTGTTCGGCGACGACCGCTGCTCTTCGAGCCCGGGACGAAGTACAGCTACAGCACCCACGCCTACACCGTGCTAGCCCGGCTGGTGGAGACGGCCGGGGCGCGGATTTCCCCCACGCACGTGCGCCAAAATATCGTCCCCTTCGCGGGGCCGTCCCTGGACTGCGAGCTCCTGACCGACCGCAAGCCGGAGCGCTCCGCCCTATACAGCGTGCGCGGTGGCGCCCTCGTTCGCGAAACCAAGCGCGAGGATAACAGTTGGAAGTTCGGCGGAGGCGGGTTCGAGTCGAACGCGGTGGACCTCGCCTACTTGGCGTACTCCACGCTCACGGGCCGCGTCGTCTCACGATCCACGCGCGAGGCGATGTGGACGCCCGCCACTCTGAAGGATGCAGCGCCACGAAGTACGGCCTGGGTTGGAGCGTCCCCGGGAATGGACGCGTGGGGCACAACGGCGCTCAGCAAGGCGCATCGAGCGCGATGTGGATCGACCCGGAGCATGGCTTCGTGGTCGTGGTGCTCACGAACACCGGAGGAAACCGGCCGGACCAGTTGGCCAACGACGTCTGGCGGATCTGGACGGGGGCAAGGGCAGGTTAGAGGTTGGAGGTTAGAGGGGAGAGATGGGAGAGATGTGAGATGTGAGATGTGAGATGTGAGATGTGAGATGTGAGATGTGAGATGTGAGATGTGAGATGTGAGATGTGAGATGTGAGATGTGAGATGTGAGATGTGAGATGTGAGATGGTACAAGCCCATCCCCGTCTCCCGTCTCCCGTCTCCCGTCTCCCGTCCCCTGTCTCCTGTCTCCCCTCCCCCGGACCCGGTACGCTCCCGATATGGCCGTTCTCGAAGTTCGAGACCTCGAAGTCGCTTTCGGCGACACGCGCATCCTGCGTGGGGGTGACGTTCGACCTGGAAGCGGGGCAGACGCTCGGCGTGGTAGGGGAGTCGGGGTGCGGCAAGTCCATGACCGGCTTTGCGATCATGGGGATGCTGCAGCCGCCGGGGAAGATCGTGGCGGGCTCGATCAAGCTCGAGGGGAAGGAGCTGGTGGGGCTGCCCGAGAAGCAGATGCGGGACATCCGGGGCGAGCAGATCGCGCTCGTCATGCAGGACCCGTTCACGAGCCTGAACCCGATGATGCGGGTGGGCGACCAGATCGGCGAGGCCCTGCGCCTGCACCAGGATGAACAAGAAGCAGGCCTGGCTGCGGAGCATCGAGATGCTGGAGAAGGTGGGCGTCCTGCGCCGGAAAACTCCGCCCGCCGCTACCCCCACCAGATGAGCGGCGGGCAGCGCCAGCGCGTGGTGATCGGCATGGCCTTCGCCTGCCGCCCCCGCGTACTCATCGCCGACGAGCCGACGACCGCGCTCGACGTCACCTCCAAGCGCAGATCCTGCGCCTGATCCGCGAGCTCCAGGAGACCGAAGGGACCGCCGTCATGCTCATCTCACACGACATCGGCGCCATCGCCTCCATCTCCGAACGGATCGGCGTGTTCTACGCCGGCCGGATCATCGAGCACGGCCCGGCGGAGAAGGTGCTGCGCCAAGCGGCGATGCCCTACACCCGCGCCCTGCTCAACGCCCTCCCGCGCGCCGGCGCCACCCGCCTGGAGTCCATCGGCGGCCAGCCGCCCGACTTTGCCAACCTCCCCGAAGGCTGCTCCTTCCGCCCCCGCTGCCCCCTGCGTTTCGACAAATGCCTCCAAGAGCCGGGTCTGCTGCCCGTCGAGCCGGACCACGGCGCGGCCTGCTGGCGGGCGGGAGAAGTGGCCACCATGCCCCCGGCAAGTCCCTCGCCCAGGAAGCGGCGGAAACGGACTCGCCTCAAGTCACGGGCGCGGTCGATCCCTGATAACTCGGCGCGGATGACTTCCTCTGCGGAGGGTACGCCCGCAGGGCGTGTAGCCGTCGCCCTGCGCGACGCCTGGGCCAAACTCCGGCACGACCTGGCCCGCGAAAAACGTACCGGACGCTCCGCAGGGGGCGTACCCCAGGACAGCCCAGCCGTCGCGCAGGGCGACGGCTACACGCCCTGCGGGCGTACCCTCCGACCGGCGGTCTCGATGCCCAATCTCCCGTCCGAGGGTTGTCCAGACGGGAGGTCCTTCGGCGGAGCATGGATCACGCGCGGGGAGCGACAGCGCTTCAGAAATGGATGACCGGTGCTGACAATCTGTAGGTGTTGGTCGCGCTACCCTGGGTCGCGTTGAGCGTGATCACGAAGTCGTTGCCGTAGTCGAAGCGATCGCCGTCGAAGGGGTCCGTCCTCGCATAGATCGTTAGGGGTGCGTCGGCAAGCTCGACGGGCCACTCCTCTTCTTGAACGGCTTTCCCGTTCAGATAGAGTCGAAGCGACCGACCCGTGCGCACGACTTCCCAGCGGGTGATCTCGCCCCTCGTCAGGCGCCCACTGGCCGACAGGGTAGCGCGGACGGGGGGCGCCCCGGTCGCGTCTCCCCCGCCAAAGCAGTCGAAGTTGAGGCGGATTTGCGGCGGAGGGTTATCGCTGCCCGGCGGCACGTAGGCGATTCCTTTCGACGTGCCGGCCTCGTCCCCGGTGCTTGTGGTTATCACTGGGCCGGAGCTCACGACGATGGTTCCCTTGATCTTGATCTTATCCGCCTGGGCGTCGCGGGGCAGGGCGAGGGTGGCCACGGTCGCAAGCGCGAGCCCAACGGTGGCTCCCACACAAATCCGTACCGACTTCGATGTCATGCCTCTTCTCATGATGACAGTATAAGCAGTTTTAGTGCCGTTGGGATGGGCGAGCAAACCCAGCAGGAAAGAATGCGCCCCGGTCAACAAGCCTAGACCAGGGCAACAGCGGAGCCTTCTCCTCAATACTCCACACGCAACACTCATCCCTCCTTCGCGTCGTCGCCGGGAGGGGCTTCCAGCAGGCTGGCGATGTAGGTGATCTGTCCCCCGTGGTAGCTCGCGTTCCAGTAGGCGTAGGCGAGCACGTCGGCGAGGGTGTGGTCGCCGGGAAGGGTAGCTGGACCGGGGCGGTGAGCTCCGACGGGTCGGTCATGCGAATGAGCTCGTAGAGCCGGGCGTGGGTCTGCTTCGCCTTGCTTTCCAGTTCGTCTAGCGTCGTGTACTTCGCCCGATCCTGGGCCCAGGTCACGAATGCCTCGTCGCTCCACTCGATCTTGCGTTCCGTGTAGGCGGACCAAAACACGTCGATGGCCGTAGCGACCTCCTGAAGCTGATCCCGCGCGCTCCGCGCCCCCGGCGCGGGCTGCCAGTCCAGCCGGTCCTCGGGCAGTTGGCGGGCGGCTCGGAACAGCGAGTCGATCTGACGCTCGGTCAGGCGAACGAGAAGCTCCTGGGCGTTCATGGGTAAGGGCTATGTTGCACCAGCCATCCCCACGTGCGCAAGTGAATGCTCCAGGAGAGGTTCAGAAGCTTGGACTGAAAACCGCAGACTAACCGAGAGGGTCGAAGGCGTAGGCGACTCGCGGGACAATCTGGTCGAGCCCTCGAGACTTCGCCTTTCATAGTCCGGCGCTGTTTTGTGCGTCTGTCCCGCTCGAGCGCCCAAAGCTCGCGTCCGAGGATAGCGGTGAAGAGCCCCGAAAGGCTCACTCCCATCATCGTCCACAGAAAGAAGAAGCCAAGCTCCTGAGCGCTTTGGCGCCCGGTCAGGTGAATGACCGGCATGGCGGCTCCGAACAACCCTCCAAGGATCATGATGATGAACCCCCAGCGCCGTGCTGCGAGAAGGAGCGTCCCGCACAACCAGACGAGCAAGATGAGGACGGCGGTCATGAACCCGTGGCGGCTAAGAGGGTCATAGCCCCGCACGTAGTCGTCGGTGATGTGGAACGTCATCAACAGAATCGCAAGGAGCGATGCGATGAGCAGGGCGCGGTCTTCTCTCATTTAGGTCCTTGGCGGCTAGCGTCTGGCTTCCCGCCTCAATCGTCACGCCACGTTTCTGACACAGTGAAGGGCGGTAGTAGGTTGCAGCGACCTGGGTCATCGGACCCGGAATAATGACTGCAACGCGCTGTATGCAATTCCGTAACAGTCGGAGCATTATGTGTCGTCGCAGGTAGGCGGACAGACTGTCACAGGCAATCGCCACCTTACAGGAGCTCCTCGAACCCACGCGGCGGCGCGTTGCTGACCACAGTCGCCCGCGTCCCCGTGTGCCTTGCGAGGTAGAGGCACTGGTCGGCGACTTGGTTAATCTCTTCGATGTGGGAGATCACGAGGATTTGTTGGAAGCGGCCCTTGAGGACGGCGAGGCGGTCGAGGACGCTTTGGCGGCGGTCGGCGTCGAGGCTGCCGAAGACCTCGTCGAGGATGAGGAGGGACATGGGGCGGCCCTGGCGCTCTTGGATGAGCTCGCTGAGGGCGAGGCGGAGGGCGAGGGCGACGACGTCCTCTTCGCCGCCGGAGATGACGGACTTGGCGACGCCTTCCTCGATGAGGGACGCGCCGAACTGCTTGTCCAGCTCGACCTCGGGGTAGCGGCCGTTGGTGAGGAGGGCGAGGTTCTCCGAGGCGCGGGCGGCGAGCTCGGGGCCGAGGGTGCGGTTGAGCTCCATGCGCAGGACGCGGAACTCCTTGGCCGCCACGTCGTGCAGGACCTCCTGCGTGCGGAGCGTCTTTAGCTCCTCCGCGCGGACCTTGTGCTCCTCGATCCGTACCCGCGCGTTCGCTCGCGCTTCGAGCGCGAACGCCCGCTGCGCCTCCGCGCCCCGCAGCGCCTCCTCGACGCGCGCCGATTCCTCGAGTAGCGCCTGGTGCGCCGCGACCGCCTCGTTGGCGCTCGGCTGGCTCTCGAAGGAAAGCTCCTTCCGCTGGGCTTCCATCTCCCGGTAGCGCTCTTTCGCCGTGTCGTATTCGACCTTGGCCTCGGCGTGCGCCTTCTCCCGCTCGACGAGCTTCGTCTCGGCGCCTCGGATGGCAAGGAACCGCTCGTGAGGAGTCTTGAGCTCCGTCCGCCGCGCCTGGAGCCGCTCGTGCTCCGCCGCGTCGTACTGCCCCGGCGTCTGAGCGAGCTTCTTCAGCAGCGCCTCGCGGTGAGCGCCGAGACCCTTCGCCCGCTCGCGGAGCGAGTCGGCCTGAGCGGCGATCCGGCCGCCCGCCTCCTTCGCCTCGCGCGCCTCGCGCACCCTCTGCACGGCGTCTTCGGCGACGCGCTCCGCTTCTGTGACGGCCCCAGGCTTGGGCTCCAGGCCCGCGACCCGCTCCCGCTTCGCTTCCTGCTCTCGCTGGAGCTCCTCCGCTTCCAGGCGGCGGCCGCTGAAGAAGTCGTTCCCGATGGTAGGCTGGCCGCACTCGGGGCAGACGCCCCGCGCCGCCGCTTCCTGCGCCCTCTGGAGCGCCCGCACGGCGGTCTCCGCGCGCGCCCTGACGGCGGCGAACTCGGCTTCCGCTTTCCGCCGCTCGTCGTTCCAGGTCTCCAAGGCCGCTTTCAGCCCCGCCTCTAGCCGCTCGCGGTCCGCGGTGCGTGCGCTCAGGTTCGCGTTGAGCGCCGCCAGGTCGGGCGCGGCGAGCGCCGTCGCCTGTGTCTCGGCCTCGGCGGCCTCGGTCTCCAGCCGCTTGGCCTCCACGGCTGCGGCCTCCCGCTCCCGCTCCTCTTCGCGCAGGCGCGCCAGCTCCGCCAGCCGCGTCTCGGCGGCTTGGAACTCCGCTTCCTGCGGGACGAGGCCCCGCAGCTCCTCCGCCTCCGCACGGGTTTCGACCAGCAGCAGTTCGGTCACTTGGACCGCCGACTTCAGCCCCTCGGCCCGCTGACGGATCTCGCCCATGTCCGCCGATAGGGCCAGCCACCGCTCCGCCTGCGCCCGCGTCTCCGCGGCCGGTCCCACCTGCGCCGCGACCTTGTCCCGCTGCTCCGCGCTCTCCTTGGCGAACGCCTCGACGTCGGCCAGGCGGTTCTCCGCGGCGATCAGCTCGGCGTGCAGGAGGTCCGGGTCGCCGAGGGAGCGCTCGACCTGGTCGCGACGGGAGGCGAAGTCTTTGCGGCGGTCCGTCGCCAGCTTTTCCGCCGTCTCCAGCCGGTCGAAGCCCAGCATGCGGGAGACCTCCTGCTGGCGGGTGACGTTGCTGCGGAACTGGAGGAAGGCGAGCCCCTTCTGCTCCGCGCAAAAGGAGTTGACGAACAGGTCGTAGGTCAGGCAGAGGAGCTGTTCGCACTTCTTCGTCGTGTCGGTCAGGCCGCTCGCCCAGACGGTGCCGCTGCCAAGCTCGCGCAGGGAGGCGTCGGCGTTCGTGCGCTCCACCTGGAACTTCTGGCCGTCGAGCTCGAACTGGAGGGAGACTGCCGTGCGCCTCTTGTCCGCCCAGTAGAAGGGGATCGTCTCCTTTTTGTCCCGCTGCTCGCCGTAGAGGGCGTAGGTGATGGCCTCCAGCAGGGTGCTCTTGCCGGAGCCGTTGGGGCCGACGATGGCGGTCATGCCCTCGGCGAAATCGACCGTCGTGTCCGCGTGCTGGCGGAAATTCTCCAGGTGCAGAATAAGGAGCCTCACGCCTGGCGCGCCTCCGCGAGCAGGACGAGCCCCAGCGCGAGCACAGCGGCCTTGTCCACGCCTGGAACCTGGGCCTACAGCACGTGCTCTTCCCAGGACTGCTCCAGGCTGATGCCCCGTCCGCCCTGGCACTGCGCCTCCTCCGAGTCCGGCAGGGGCGGCTGGATGTGTACCTGGTAGCTCAGGGCGCGGGCGGAGAACTCGCGGATGGGTGCGCGGGGGATCTTGCCCCGGACGCGCGGGTGGACGTTGACGATCCGCTGCCGCACGACGGGAAGCTCGTCCGGGCTCCAGACCGCATTCTCGCGCATCCGCGCCTCGATCTCCTCCGGAGTGAGGCCGCTCGCGTCGATGGGCGGGAGGTCGATGACCAGGCGATTGGCGAGCGGAACGAGCTCCAACTGGCCCCTGTCCGTGTCGAACCAAACCCAGCCCTTGGGCGCCTTGATCTCCTCCCAGATGTTCGAGGAGGTGAAGTCCGTCGAGCCGGAGTAGCAGACGTTCGCTCCGTACGGCTGGAAGACGTGGTAGTCGCCGAGCGCGACGTAGCTCCAGCGGTCGTGGCGGGTCTGCTCCACGTCGAACTGTGCGTGGTCGGGCAGCGCCTGGCTCGCCATGCCGTGAAGCGTGAGGAGGGAGTACCGGCGCCCCAGGGTCGGCACGTACTCGACGCCCATGCCGAGGGCGGGGAAGGGGACGCAGAGCGCCTCGAAGTCCAGCTCGGGGAAGTCGAGGACCTCGGCCGCGTGGGCGGCGAGGTGGACACCGGGGAGAGTGCTGAAGAGGCGGAGGATGTTGCCGCTCTCCGCCGTGCGGGGCGTGTCGTGGTTGCCGCCGATGAGGAGGAAAGGCTTGCCGCCGCGCCTTCGCTGGAGGTCGCGCAGGGCATGGTAGGCGGCGACGATGGTCGCATTCGTGGGGCGCACGACGTGGAAGAGGTCGCCGCTGTGGACGACGACGTCCGGATCGCGCTCCGCGATGGCGTTCAGGCACGCGGTGAAGGTCTCCATCACGTCCGCCTCGCGCTGGTTATATCCGGCCGGAGTCGTGCGCCCATACGCACGGAAGCCGAGGTGGGTGTCGCTGAGGTGGGCGAGGGTCATCGGGAGCCCCGGTCTCTAGCTAGCCGCTGCAGGGCGACAAGCGCGCCGGTGACGGTGGAGAAAGCGGCCCCGATCGACATGCCCCTAAGGATGCCGGTGAGGGGGCTCAGTTCGCCTTCGGAGACGAGGCTCATGGCCAGCCCAACGAGCGCGCCGACGAAGCAGGAGACCAAAGTGGCCACGAGCCAAGAAAAGGCGAGCAGGGCGTACAGGGCGGCGCCTTCAAGGCGGTGGCCAGTCGATTCGGATGGGGTGGAGTAGTTCCCGGCCACGGCACCATTTTATGCTACCGCCCGGCTTGGCTTCAAGCGCAGGTACCTTCACGTCGTGCTACAGCCTCCCCCGATCTCTCCCGGCGCTCGCCTGCGCGCGCTGATGGCGGAGGGCACGGTGCTCATGCCCGGCGTGTTCAACGCGATCAGCGCCGTCGCCGCCACCCACGCCGGCGCGCCCGCGCTGTACCTGAGCGGCGCGGGGATCACGAACGCGACCCTCGGAACGCCCGACATCGCTCTCGCGACCCTCACAGAGTTCGCCCAGCAGGCGGCCTACGTCACCGCCGCTTCGCCCCTGCCCGTGGTCTCCGACGCCGACACGGGGTTCGGCAGCGGCTGGAACGTCTCCCGCTGCGTGGTCGAGATGGAGCGCGCGGGGCTGGCGGGAATCCACATCGAGGACCAGTTGAGCCCGAAGCGGTGCGGGCACCTCGAAGGAAAGAGCCTGGTGGACGCGGCGGAGATGGCGGGGAAGGTCCGCGCGGCGGCTTCCAGCAAGCGGGACGCGAGCTTCCTGATCGTCGCCCGCACGGACGCCCGAGGCGTCGAGGGTCTGGACGCGGCGATCGACCGGGCAAAGCGCTACGTCGACGCGGGGGCGGACGCGATCTTTCCCGAGGGGTTGGCCAGCGAGGCGGAGTTCGAGGCGTTCCGCGCGGGCGTTTCCGCTCCTTTGATGGCGAACATGACGGAGTTCGGCAAGACCCCCCTCATCTCCCACGCCCGGTTCCGGGAACTGGGCTACGAGATGGTGATCTTCCCCATGACCGCCTTCCGCGTGATGCTGAAGGCGGTCTCGGAAGCTTACGCGGAGCTGGTGCAGACGGGGACTCAGGCCGGCTTCATGGACAAGATGCGGACGCGGAAGGAGTTGTACGAGCTGATCGAGTACACAGAGTACGACCGGAAGGACCAGGAGTGGGCGGAAGAAGACGAAGGACCCTAGCGCCATCGTGTAGAGAATCTCCGAACCCCCTCGCCTTTTGCTCCGGCAAAGGGAGAGGGGGCAGGGGGTGAGGGTTCCGGGCAGTAGCTGCTGCGACCAAGCCTCGCTCATAGACGACACTTCCCGGAGTTTCTCGCAAAGGCGCAGAGATCTATCCCCCTTTGCGCCTCGTCATGAGCTGACGTAGGCGAGGCGCAAAGGGGTGGAGAAGGCTCCGCGCCTCAGCGCGAAATTCACCGGCCGGTGGGACTTTCCGGAACCCTCACCCCTGCCCCCTCTCCCTTTGCCGGAGCAAAAGGCGTGAGGGTCCAGGCATTCTTCACATCCTGTCAGGAAGTCGACGCCGGCGGCGGGTCGAGGCTGAGGGCGAGCGGACCGTCCTTCGCCGCGAGCGCGCACCACCCCGGTTGGTCGCCCCGCCCACCACGGCGTGAAGTCGACCCCGCACGTACAGCAGCCGCTTCGGGCACCCCGTCTCGGTCGGTCCAGACCACACTAAGCTCGGCTTCGTCGCTCACCGGTTCGAAAGACTCAGGGCGGGCGAAGCCGGCGGCGTTCGGGAACGGCATCCGCTCGTTCGCGTCGGGGAGCGTCCAGGGAGGAGGTTCCGGGGCTGCTCCCCGGTTGTAAAGCCACACGAACCCCTGGATCTGGCCGCCGAGAAGGTAGTAGGCGTAGGCGACGGCGCCATCGTCTTCGGCGACAAGCGCCTCATCGGTCTCAGGCCGATGGAACACAACCCACAACTCTTCCACTCCATCCATGTGCATCAAGCGGAGAAAGGTATTCTGCCCTCGCAGGCTTTTCGACCAAGAATTATGAGCGCACCGACCGCTACGCCGCAGCAGCCACCGTACCCTTACTCGCCCGGACTGGAGGGAGTGCCGGCGGGCATGAGCCGGATTTCGGAGATCGACTCCGACCGCAACTCGCTTCAGTACCGTGGGTACGACGTTCACGATCTCGCCGAGCATGGATCGTACGAGGAGACCGCGTACCTCCTGATCCACGGTGCGCTGCCGAATCAGGCGGAGCTTCAGGCCTTTCGCCAGCGCCTCGGCGCGGAGCGCGAGGTGCCCGAGGCGGTCTACACGGCTGCGCAGGCGCTGCCCAAGGAGACGCACCCCATGGACGCAATCCGCACGGCGTTCTCAGTGCTCGCGCGCCCTTCGACCCTGATTACACCGAGCCTGCGGACAACCACGAGGCGAACGTCCGCAAGGCGGAGCGGATCGTCGCCAAGGCCGGCACGATGGTCGGCAACGGCCACCGCATCCGCGAAGGTTTGGGCTTCCTCCACGCAGAAGCCGGAGATGGGCATTGCCGAGCTTCCTCTACCTGATGGGCGGCACGGACCCGGACCCCGCCACGGTGGAGGTCATGGACGCCTCGCTCACGCTCTATGCGGAGCACGGCTTCAACGCCTCGACCTTCGCCTGCCGGGTGACGGTCAGCACGCTGAGCGACCTCTACAGCGGCATCGTCACGGGCATCGGCACCCTTAAGGGACCGCTGCACGGCGCGAATGAAGAAGCGATGCGCATGATCCTCGAGATTGGCTCGCCCGACAAGGCCGAGGCGTGGGTACGCGACGCGCTCGCGAGCAAGAAGAAGATCATGGGCTTTGGCCACCGGGGAGTACAAGAAGGGCGACTCCCGCGCGTTCCATGTCCCGGCTCGGGAAGGAGATCGGCCGGCGCAGAAAGGGCCACGACCTACGGCGACATCGCGGACATCTTGGAGCGCGTGATGCTCGAGGAAAGAACCTCCACCCAGACGTGGACTTCCCCGCGGCCTACACCTACTACCTCCACGGACATCCCGATCGACCTCTACACGCCGATCTTCGTGGTCGCCGCGTCGCCGGGTACTGCGCCCACGCCATCGAGCAACTGGAGAACAACCGCCTCATCACGCCCCAAGGCGATCTATGAAGGCGCCGCGAACGAGACATTCGTGGGGCTCTGCGGAGCGGTGAGGAGAAAGGGGTCTGTGGGCTTGGGGTCCGGGGTCTGGGGGAGAGGGGACCGGAGAGGGCTCCTGGTATCTCAACCCTCACCTACCAACCCCAGACCCCAGACCCTAAGCCCCAGACCCCTTCTCCTCAAGGCTTTGGTGCCGTCTTCGGCGCCCCGATCAGCCTCAGAGACGCCAGCACCAGCTTGTTCGACTCGCTGAGGGCGATGAGGACGGCGGAATCGCGGGCGTCGGTCTCCGCGATGTACGTCAGGTAGGTCGACTTCGCTCGCGGCTCGGCTCCGGCGAACGTGAGCTTGTTGATCTTCTTTAGGGGCGAACGGGCCGGGGCCCTTTGGGTCGCGCGGTTGGTCTTCGCACGCGCGGGCGATCTCCGGCTCCATCAAGGCGTCGTCCGTCGTGTTGGCGGCGAGCTTCTCGATGATCGCGCGCACGGTCTCCGTGCGCTTGGCGTCGATCGGGGCGCGACGTGGGAGATCCTGCTTGAGCGACGGCTCCACGACCTCGGCGAGACCTGGACATTCCCTCGCCTCCGCCCGGATAGGTGTTGCCGAGGATGATCACGGAGAGCCCTTGTCCGGGAAGTAGCTGCGCCCGCGTTGAAGCCCGGAGAGTTGCCGCCGTGGCCGAGGTAGCGGGGGCGCCGGGCCAGGGGGAGGTGAGGTTCCAGCCCATGCCGTAGGGGTGGGTGCGGCCACTGCTTAGCGGTGCGGCCGCCCAAAGCAGGGCATAGGACGCCGGCTTGGAGAAGCTTCTTGCTCCCGAAGGGCGCCGTCCCACTTCACCATGTCCTCGACGGTGGAAACCAGCGCGCCGTCGGAGAGGTTGCTGAGGCGCGGAGAACGGCGAGCGCGTGATCTCCGGGCCCATGGAGAAGTACCCGTGGGCGCGGTTGGGAATGATCTGGGCCGGATCGACCATACGGGAGCGGTCCATGCCGAGGGGGGTGAGGATCCTCTCCTTCAGGAGCTCGGCGTAAGGCTTGCCGCCCGCCTTCTCGAGGACGGGGCCGAGCAGGGCATAGTTCGTGTTGCTGTAGGACCACGCGGTCCCCGGTTCGTAGTCGAGCGGGAGCGGGGACATCTTCGTCAAGAACGTCTTGCGGTCGTAGTCCTCCAAGAGGCCTAAGCCCTCCACGAAGACGTACTCCTGCAAGCCGGAGGTCTGGAACAGCAGGTGCCGCACCGTGATCTTCTCCCAGGTCTTAGGGGCGTCCGGAATGTGCTTCGAGACCGGGTCGTCGAGGGAGAGCTTGCCCTCTTCCATCAGCATGAGCGCGAGGACTGCCGTGAACTGCTTGGTGATCGAGCCGATCTCGAACACGTTGTCCTTGGTCGTGGGCACGTTCAACTCGAGATCGGCCATCCCGTAGGCGCGGGTGTCGAGCGGCTGGCCCTCGCGAACGATCCCGATCACCAGGCCCGGGACTCTTAGGCGCGCCATCTCGCGCTTGGCAAAATCATCCACCGCATCCGCGTGAGCACAGGTGGCGAGCAGGGCGAGGGCGGTTAGGATCAACGGGTTCCTCTTCATCAAAGCGAGCCTACTTCGGCGGAATGCCATTCGGTTCCCGGTTGGAGCTATAACGGGACCATGAAGCGCGCGATTGTCATCGTGATGGACGGCTGCGGCGCGGGCGCGGCGCCCGACGCTCCCCTGTTCGGAGATCACGAAGAGCCCTCGACCGTGCTCCACGTTTGGGAGGCGGCGGGTGGCTTTGCGGCGCCGAACCTCGCCGCGTGCGGGTTCTTGGCCGCGTGCGGCGTTCCGGGGACGACGCCGTCGCGCGGGAGCTACGGCCGCCTGCGCGAGCTATCGCTCGGGGGAAAGGACTCGGTGACCGGGCACTGGGAGATGGTGGGGATCGTCACCGAAGAGCCGTTCCCGACTTATCCGGAGGGCTTTCCGCCCGAGCTGGTGGCGAGGTTCGAGCAGGCGGTCGGGACGCCGGTGCTGGGGAACCGGCCGGCGAGCGGGACGCGGATCATCGCGGAGCTGGGCGCGGAGCACGTCGCGACAGGGCGGCCCATCCTCTACACGAGCGCCGACAGCGTGTTCCAGATCGCATGTCACGAGGAGGTCGTTCCCGTCGAGCGGCTGTACGAGATGTGCCGGATCGCGCGGGAGATGCTGGTCCCCCCGCACGGCGTCCAACGCGTGATCGCGCGGCCGTTCGTCGGGGATGCCGCCGGGGGCTTCACGAGGACGGAGCGTCGCAAAGACTTCCCGCTCTCGCCCATGCCCAACCTCGTCGACGAGATCGGGGACGTCTACGGGATCGGCGTCGTACCCGAGCTGTTCGCCGGGCGCGGGTTCCGGCCCGTGCCCCGCACGCAGAGCAACGAGGCCCACACGGCGGCGCTGCGCGAGGCGCTGGGCAGCGACGCGCGCTTCGTGTGGGCGAACTTCGAGGACTTCGACATGCTCTACGGTCACCGCAACGACCCGGCGGGCTTCGCCCGGTGCCTGGAGACGTTCGACCACACGTTGGGCTCGCTTCTCGGCGAGCTGCGCGAGGACGATCTCCTCATCCTCACCTCCGATCACGGCAACGATCCGACGGACGCCTCCACCGACCACTCCCGCGAGTACGTGCCGGTGTGCCTGATCGGACAGGGGATCGAGACGGGACCCCTCGGCGATGTGGAAGGGATGACGGCCGTCGGCGCGACGGTCGCAGCGCACTTGGGGGTGCGGTGGGGTGTGGGGACGCCGCTGCAGGATCTGCGCAGCTCTAGGCCGACAGCCTAGCACAGAAAAAGGCTCTTAGTCGCCAAGGGGAGAGCAAGCGCGACCTTGAGCCTTTGTATTTATTCTGACGCCCCGTCCACCCTATTAGCGACTGGATTCGTTGCGGAGATTCGCGCAATAAAGGGGTGTACTGGGTTTTTGGGGCGTTGGGGCGTTGGGGCGTTGGGGCGTTGGGGCGTTGGGGCGTTGGGGCGTTGGGGC
>JAUJNV010000013.1 GCA_030447945.1 Fimbriimonas sp.
GGCATTCCCACCAGCGCCGACAACCGCATCCTCTACTGGAACCGGGACATCTTCCGCAAGAAGGGGGCGGAGCTGCGTGCCGCGGGCCTTGATCCCGAGCGCGCACCGCGCACCTGGAGCGAGCTGCTCAAGTACAGCAAGATCCTCACGGAGTTCGGGCCCAACGGCACGCTGAAGCGAGCCGGCTTCATGCCGAACTTCGGCAACGCGTGGCTCTACATGTACGCGTTCCAGAACAACGCGAGCTTCATGTCGCCGGACGGCCGGGACTGCACGCTCTACAGCGAGGAGAGCGAGGAGGCCCTGAAGTTCATGCTCGCGGGGTACGAGATCGTCGGGGGCTACGAGAAGGCCAAGGCGTTCGAGTCCGGCTTCCAGGCCAAGGAGAACGACCCTTTCATCCTGGGCAAGGTCGCCATGAAGATCGACGGGGACTGGATCCTGAACTCTCTCTCCCGCTGGGCTCCTGAGCTCGCGCTGGGCGTTGCCCCGCCGCCCCCGCCGGATGACCGCTATTACCAGCGAGGGCGGTTCAAGGACGAGAAGGAGCCGCTCGTCACCTGGGTGGGCGGGTTCTCCTACGCAATTCCGAAGGGCGCTTCGAACGTGGCCGACGCTTGGACCTTCATCAAGTTCGCCACGAGCACCGAAGGGCAGCTCATCGAGGCGCGGGCGCAGAAGGCGTGGGAGCAGCGCCGCGGCCGATCCTATATCCCGCGACAGATGGGCAACAGGGAGCTGAACGAGGCGCTCTTCGCCAACTTCCGCCCGGCCGATCCGAAGTTCGCCGCCGCCGTGAAGCAGCACTTGGAGATGGCCCCGCACGGGCGCATCCGGCCCGCGACGTTCGCGGGACAGACCCTGTGGAACGAGCACGCCCGCGCGATGGAGTCCGCGCTCTACAAGAAGGCTTCCCCGAAGGACGCGCTCCTCACGGGCGAGGCGGCGGTCCAGCGGGACCTAGACGCGTTTTTCGACAAGGAGAAATATCCCATCATCGACCTGGGCGTTCCCCTCAAGGTTGGGATCGGTTTGGTGATCGCCGCCCTCGCGGGCCTCGGCTTCTGGTTCTCGCGCCTGAAGCTCGGGCGGCTGGCGAGGAACGAGGCCAAGTGGGCGTACCTCTTCATCGCGCCCTGGGTGATCGGGTTCCTCGCGCTCACCCTCGGGCCGATGCTCGCCTCGCTCTTCTTCAGCTTTACCCAGTACGACGTGCTGAACGAGGCGCGGTGGGTCGGAACGAAAAACTACGCGGACACCTTGGGCGCGGACGGTGCCAACGTGCGGAAGGCGCTCGGGAACGCGGTGTACCTCGCCGTGTTCGGCGTACCCCTCGGCCTCTTCACCGGCCTCACCGTCGCCCTGCTGCTGAACACCGCTTCACGAGGGATGCGCATCTATCGCACCCTGTTCTACGTGCCCGCCATCGTGCCGGGGACGGCGAGCGCGGTGCTATGGATCTGGGTTCTGACGCCCGACGCGAACAAGGGCTTGATCAACGCCGGATGGCAGAACACGATTGGGCAGTGGATGAGCCTCCCGCCGCCGGGATGGCTCCAATCGGCGGACTGGTCGAAGAACGCGCTGATCCTCATGGGGCTGTGGGGCGCCGGGAGCGGCATGATCCTCTGGCTCGCGGGGCTGAAGGGCGTGCCGACGTCGCTTTATGAGGCGGCGGGCATCGACGGCGCGAACCCCCGCCAGCAGTTCTGGTCCGTCACCTTCCCGATGCTCAGCCCGATCATCTTCTTCAATGCGGTGATGGGGTTCATTGGAGCGATGCAGGAGTTCGACCGGCAGTACATCATGAAGGGCTCCACCGACGGCACCGTCGGCCCGGACGACTCGATGCTGACCCCGGTCTATCACCTCTTCATCAACGGGTTCACCTACTTCAAGATGGGCTACGCCTCCTCCCTCGCTTGGCTCATTTTCGGAATCATCGTCGTGCTCACCTTCACCCAATTCAAGCTCGCGCCGCGGTGGGTGCATTATGAGGTGAAGAAGTGAGGGGAGAGGGTATTACGGTGTTACGGTGCTACGGTATTGCGGATCGCCCAATACCGCAATACCGTAACACCGCAATACCCGCCCGGAGGGCACCATGACCCCCAACGGCCTCTACGCCATCGGCACGCTCCTGACCTGGATCGGGTGGTTTGCGGCGGTGCGGGCCGCTTACCTGGGGCTGGGGCTCCTGTTTGGGCCGGGGGGGCTCGACCGGGCGCGGACGGTGCGTGGGCTACTCGTCGCGGCTCTGGTAGGGGCGGTGGCACTGATTTTGGGGGCGGCGATTCCGATGAGCCTCGGGAGGCCGATGGACTCGGCGCTGCGGTTCCCCCTCGTCTGGTTCGTGATGCCGTTCTGGGCCTGGATGGGGCTCGTAAGCGCGACGATGACCGTCGTGCGCGGAGCCCAGGTTGGCTCGCGCTGAACCCGGGAGGAGCGGCTGGCTCGAATCCAGGGCGGCGGCGGCGTGGGCGGCCGCGGGCGCCGTCTTCTATTACGTCTTCCAGCGCGATACCGAGTCGAAGGTGGAGGTGCTCCGGGGGCGATTCCTCTCCGCGACGGTGGCGGGCACGCTGATCCTCCTCGCCGTCGCGACGATGGCCGCCATGATCTGGCGGATCGCGCCGCCGTGCGGACCCGCGGGCTCGCGAAGGGGATCGCCACGCAGGTGGCGCTCGTAGCGGGTTCGATCGTGTTCGGCCTGCCGTTCGCGTACCTCCTGGTCACAAGCTTCAAGGAGGACCGGGACATGGCCTCGGCCGGGGAGGGATCGTGGGTTCCCCGGGTGCAGGTGACCGTTCCCACTTCGACAGGCAGAGAACCCCTCTACGAAGGGACGTACGAGGGGCAGCGGGCCGAGGGCACGATCATCGAAAGGCGGAGCGACGGGACGGTGCGCGTCGACATCGCCCGCCCCTTGGCGATTCGGGGCGCGACGTTCGACGCGCGCCTGGACGACCTGAAGGTGATCCTGAAGCAAATCCCCATCGTCACCGGGAAGCTGGAAGGCGCGGCTTTCAAGGGGAAAGTGGTCGAGGAGCTCGAGGACGGGCGGCGGCGCGTCGAGGTCATGGAGCTGTCCCGCTCGCGGGGAAGGTGCAGGTCTTCGCGCCCGGAGATCTGGAGCCCGTGCGCCGCGTGGGGCTCCGCCTGGAGAACTACAGCGAGGCGCTCAGCTTCCTCCCCCGGAGACGAAGGGCGGGCTCGTGTACCTGAAGAACACCTTGCTCATCGTGATCCTCCGTGGTGGGAACCATCCTGGCTCCGCCATCGTCGCCTACGCCTTCTCGCGCATGCAGTTTCCGGGGCGCGAGCCCCTGTTCGCGGTGCTCCTGAGCACGATGATGCTCCTGGCGGCCGTGACGCTGCTGCCGCAGTTCCTCATCTTCCGCAGCTTCGGCTGGATCGACACGCTGCTCGCTTTGTGGGTGCCCGCGTTCTTCGGCTCGGCGTTCAACATCTTTCTCCTGAGGCAGTTCTTCCTCCAGATCCCGATGGAGCTGGAGGACGCCTCGAAGATCGACGGCGCCTCCTACCCGCGCTCGTTCTGGTCCGTGATGCTGCCGCAGATCAAGCCCGCGCTGGCCGTCATCGCGATCTGGACGTTCATGGGGGCCTGGAACAACTTCATGGGCCCGCTGATCTACATCAACTCCCCGGAGAACATGCCGATCAGCTACGCCCTTCAACTGTTCAGCAGCGACCGCGGCGCCGAGCCGGGAGCTCCTCATGGCGTTCACCGCGATGGCGATCCTCCCCGTGCTGGCCCTCTTCTTCTTCGCCCAGCGGTACTTCATCGAGGGCGTGACGCTGAGCGGGCTCGGGGCGTTAGTAACGGCATGGCGAGCGTCGCACGGCGAGCGGTGGTCGATGAGCAAGGGGGCATCCGGATCGAGGATCCGTCGCTCAAGCCTGGGCAAGTGGTGCGGGTGATCTTGCTGCCCGATTCGCTCGATACGCCCTTCAATCCCGTTCATCCTTTATGTATGGGGAACGACGCCCTACGGTTTCGATGACCCCTTCACGCCTGCCTTCGAAGAGGAAGTGGGCACAGCCTTACCACCACTAAAATCAGTGTTCGCCGACTCCAATCCCCTACCGCCGAGTGGGCGCTTCGGGGCCTACGAGGAGTAGGGAAGAGGAGTTCCCATGGTCAGACGCGCGCATCGACAGGGTCTTGGGCTTTTCGCCGCCGGAGTCGCCGTCATGGGTCTCTTGAGCATCGTGACGGGGGCGCCGCAGAAGGCGCCGCCGACGGCCGCCCGGCGAACGGTTTCGTCGCCGCTCTGGCAGTTGCTCAGCGGCAACCGGGGGCACGCGCAGGCGATCGATCTGGGCCTGACCTACACCTACGCGCAGCCGCCGAACAACCCCGGCGACGAAGGGCGGCGGCTGCTGGACAACGACGCTCCGGCGGACGACTGGAACAACGTCGTGGGCTTCAACTTCGTCGACGCTACCCTGGAGATGCGTTGGCCCAAACCGCAGTGGCTGGGCCGCGTGCGGCTGCGCATGGCCCACCCGCAGCACAAGCCCCGAAAGGTCGAGGTGCTGGGGCGGTCGGACGCTTCGAAGCCATGGACGCCCCTGGGCGAGATCGTGCCGTCGCAGGGGGAAAGCGGGAGCGGTTGGTACGAGCTGACCCTGCCCCAGACGAAGCTCGTGCGCGAGGTGCGCCTCGATCTGCGGCTAAAGGAGTGGGGCTTCTTTTTGCACGAGGTGCAGTTGTGGGGCGTGCCGGGCTATGTCGGCCGTGGCCCCGTCACCGCCGAGCGACGCGGCGGCAAGGCGCTGCTGGCCCAGAAAGGCGTGCCCCGCGCTACCATCGTCGTGGCCGAAGGAGCGCCGGAAAAAGTGCGTGCCGCCGCCTTTTTGCTGCAAAGCGCCCTGCACCGGATGACGGGGGCGGGACTGCCGGTTGCGACGGACGCCGACAAGCCCACGGGAACGCTGCTTCTGGTCGGGCCCAGCAAGCTGACCGACGCCATGGGCGTGCAGGTTAAGCAGGGGGCGTACCCCGCCCGGGAGCGGTCCGTCGTAAAGGGGCAAAGCACGAAGTTCGCCCTGGTCGGCAACGATGCGGGCACCTACGAGGGCACGCGGCGCGCCGTCTATCTCTTTCTGGAATCGCTCGGAGCCGGCTGGTTCGCGCCGCACCTGCGCTGGACGGTCCTTCCCAAAAGCGCCGCGCCGGAGGTCGGCCCGAGAGACATCGACTTTACGCCCGCCTTCAATTCGCGCGACATCGGGTGGACGTGGCCGAGAAGCGACTTCGATCCCACGGCCTGGGGCCTCGGCGGCAGCGGCGTCTTTCACGTGCATATCTATTCGGCCATCGTGCCCAAGGACGAGAAGACTTTCCGGGAGCACCCGGAGTGGTTCGCGATGGTGGGCGGCAAGCGGCAGAAAAGCCAGCTCAGCTTCACGCATCCCGAAGTCGTGAACCGCGCCGCGCAGATGGCCCGC
Source organism: Fimbriimonas sp. (assembly GCA_030447945.1). Next base: position 5,476 of record JAUJNV010000013.1, read on the forward strand.
GACTTTTTCGCCCAGCGCCCGGGGTTCGCCAGCTTCTCGCTGAGCGCCGACGACGCGGGCGGCTTCGACGAGAGCCCCGAGGCTCAGGCGCTGGACGTGAACGCGGGCGGCCGCACCTTGGCCTTCGCGAACGCCGTGGCGCGAAAGCTGCGCCTGACCCACCCTGACAAGAAACTGGTCTTCTACGCCTACTGGTTCACCAAACCGGCGCCCACGCGCGTCCGGGCCGAGCCGGGCGTCAACGTCATGGTGATCAACGACACGTGCCAGGCCCACGCGCTGGACGACCTGGGTTGCCCGGCCAATCACGAGTGGAAGGCCAACTTCGCCGCCTGGAAACGGACCGGCGCGGAGTTGAGCGCCTACGACTGGTACGTCCCCGCCGCCAACGATCCACGCTGGGCGGCGATCCCCCTCGTCCCGGGCGACGTCGCGCTGCGCGACCTGCGCTTCTACCATCGGCAGGGGGTGCGTTGGATGTTCTACGAGAGCGGCAACGGCGAGCGTGGGGAGACGTTCCCCCTGCGCTGGCCGCTCTATTACACCGTGGCGCGCGGCATGGAGAAGCCAAGCCTCACGTTCAAGGGGATCATGGACCCCGCGTGCCGCAAGCTGTTCGGTCCGGCGGGATCAGCGATGAGCGCCTTCTATCAGGAGCTGGCGCGAGCGCTGGAAGCCAGCCCCACGCACGGCGGCAATTGGCACCTCCCCAATGCCCGCGGCCTATACCCGCCGCCCGTGCAAGCCAAGCTGCGCCGGCTGCTCGCCCAGGCGGCGGCCCAGGCCAAGACCAAGACCAAGGGAGTGGACCCGGCGATCGCCGCCCGCGTCGCCGACGTGCGCGCGGCGTGGACGCGAGCCGAGAAGGCCATCGCCACCTTTGCCGATCCGGGAAGCGGATAGCAGGATTCGAGCTTTGCCGGATCTTGTTGTACAACCCCGGCGCGGGGATCGCGCCGTGAACGTCGGGGCTTCCTTCGGGAAGCAGAAAAGTTTTAAGTGTTGAGTATTGAGTATCCAGACCGTGGTCTTCTCCCTCAATACTTCTCACTGGATACTTTCCGCGTTAGGGAGGAGGAGAGGAGCCCTCTCTACATCCTGGTTTTGTCCAGATCCTCGTCGGAGGGTTACGCCCGCAGGGCGTGTAGTCGTCGCGCCCGGCGACGCCGCCGCCCGCCGTCTGCAGGACGAAACCTTCGGAGGAGGCGCCCGATGCATAGCCCGCGGGGGCGTGCCAGGTGGAAAGCCCCGGCGTAGCGCAGGGCGACCGCCCTGCGGGCGTAACCCTCCGACGAGAATATCAACAGGGCCCTACATCCTCCTTTGCAGGCCAGGTCGTGCCGAAGGTAGGCCTGGGCTTCGCCCGGCGCAACGGTTTTCTCACCACGGCCCGGGCATCGAGCCCGCACAGACCGGAGCACCGACGATCACGAAAAAGAAGAGGAGAAGCCACAAGGGCCAACTGGGCCAGAATCGGCGCCATCCGAGGGGCAGGCTCCTGTCTTTGAGCGCGGCAAGCAGAAACGACCCCGACAGGACCACGGCGTAGCCCACGAGCCAGAGGAGAGTCATGCGCTGCTTTCCGTCCATGGTCGAAGTTGAACCCGCGTTCACCGATCTCTACCTCATAGCGCGAGGTAGGGGCGCATCTTCTCCATCTTCTTCGTCCCGATGCCGGGGACGGCCATGAGCTCGTCCACCGTCTGGAAGCTCCCGTGGCGCTCGCGGTACTCCACGATGCTCCGCGCGGTCGCCGGCCCGACGCCGGGGATGGCTTCGAGTTCGGCGGCGGTCGCGTTGTTGAGGGAGATGCTCCCCGGCGCGGGCTCCGGCTCTCCCGACGGCGAAGTAGAGGGCGGCGCGGTCTCCGTCTCAGCTCCGCTCGGCAAAGCGGGCGGGGGGTATGTGGAAGCGGATGCCGAAGCCTTGCGAACCACGACGCGCTCGCCATCGGTCAGGCGCGCCGCCAGGTTGAGGCTGTCAAGGTCGGCGGTCGGCAGCGCGCCGCCCGCCTGCCGAATCGCGTCGTCGACCCTCGCCCCCGTCCGAAGGCGGAGCAGGCCGGGGCGGCGGACTGCTCCGGCCACGTGGACCACGATCTCTTGGGCCGCTTCCGACGACGGTGAGAGGGGCGCTCCCGGTGGCGGCACGCCGGGGGCGGACGGCGTCGTCCCCAACACGATGGGCGCCGGCTTCCTCAGGTGTCGCGAGCCGATGAGCCCCATGCCGAGCAGCGTCAGCGCCGCGATTGCCGCGTACCCAAACCGCTCGCGGGAAGGCATGTGGCTCCACATAAGGCCACCTTTCGACTCCGGCGCCGCAAATTCCTGCTTAGGGGGGCGGGGATTCTTTGGACCCACGGGCCTTGCCGGGGAGGGTTGAGGTACCAGCCCATTCGGGAAATCCGAAATCCAAAATCTAAAATCTCCCCATCTCCAAAAGCGCATGTCGCCAGCCGCGCACGCTTACCGAGCAGCCGAGGACGCGGAGGGCGTGGAGGAAGCGCTCCAGGATGAGGGAGCCGATGTGGATCGTGCCCTCGCGCCCCGGCTCGATCCCCCGAATGGCCGCGCGCTCGGCGTCCGTCATGGGCATCATCCACCCGACGGCCTTGCTCACCTCCTCGTAGTCGAGCACAGCCCCGTGAACCCGGAGGGAGTCCCACTCCGCCATCCCCTCGCGGATCGTGACGAGGTTCGTGCCCGTGGCTCCGAGCGCGACCGCTTGCCCGCCTTGGCCCGGCCGGTAGGCGAGCCCGATCAGGTCATCGATGGCCGAGGTGGCCCGCAACACTTCCATCGGCCCCGGCGACTCGTCGCGCAGCAACGTCCCCTTCAGCCCGAGGGTGCCCACCGGAAAGCTCCGTCGGTAGCGGACGGCCCACCCCTCCGCCCCCCGATCGGCCGTCACCAGCTCCGTGCTGTGCCCTCCGACGTCGATAATGGACAGCCGCTGATGCGATGCGAAGGTGGGGTCGTCGGCGACGGCGCGGAAGCCGAGCTCCGCTTCCCTCTCGCCCGAGAGGACGGAGGCCGGAGTGCCCTGGGCCTGCGCTCTTCGCAGGAACTCGTCGGTGTTCGATGCGAGGCGGGCGGCCATGGTGGCGGCGGCGATCGGCTCGCTCACTCCGGCTTCGTGGGCGCGGTCGAAGGCGCGGCGGAGGGCGGCGAGGGTTCGGGCCATGCTCGCTTCGCCCAGCACGCCGGTCTCCTTCGTCCCCTCCCCCAGCCCGGTTACCTCGGAGGTTTCGAGGACGGGCCGCCACCCGCCGTCGGCCCGTTCCTCTACCGTCAGCAGCACGGAGTTCGAGCCCACGTCGACGACGGCCTTGCGCACGGGCAAGCGTAGCATGCTCGTCGTGCGTATGGCAGGTGCTCCCGTATGCCCAGGTTCGCCGGCACAGGAGTACGGGAGGCGGGGTCCCCATGCCAAGGTCTACCATCTTCCAGGGCGCGGAGCAGTGGACATGAGAGCGAACAAGCCCGTCATGTCCTACAATCAGAACAGCCTGGCAGGGGAATGGCTGCCCGCTTGATAGCGGGAATAGAGTACCTTCACCATCGGATCGGGAGAGGGGCTACCCCTTAGGGCACGGTACAGCTCATCGGCAAGGACTACACCTGACTGCAATATCTCGCCCCGCAAATAGGCGAACATGTACCGTATCTCGGCTCAGGGCCAGGTGTCTTAAGGGGTTCACTCGTTCGCGGTTCCTAGACGCCATCGACATACGGTTGGCCAGGGCCTATTCCGCATACGCATAACGGAGGCAACTAAATGTGGCGTTCGGTGATTTTCATAGCGGCGGTGATGCAGGCGTCGAGCCTGCAGAAAGGGGAACGGCTACCTCCTCGGGTTCTGGCCGGAGAAACGCTAGTCTGGGAAGGGCAGTTTAAGGCCGTCGAGGTTGCTCGAAGTTACCTCAGGACCCACCGGAAGCTCCCTCCCGTGATGAGGCGGACGTCTAACTACGAGTACATCCTCAGGGAGGATAAAGACAGCTTCATCGTAAGGCTTAGCCCTCTGAGTTATATGTCAGATCCACTGCCAGGAGTAGATGCAGAGTCGAACCCGCGTGGCATTTACCTGACCTTGCACATCTCAAAGCGAACGCACAGGATCGTCAAGTTCACCAACTAGTGGCGCGGTCGATCAAGGGCTTCTCTTCCATCATGGCGGCAAAATCGAGGCAATCGGGAGGTAGGGATATTAGGAAGCTAGTGAACAGGCACTTGCTCAGGATCGCGTTTGTCGGAATTTGGATCGCTGTCGGCTTTTGCTGCTTTCCATCGCCCGTGAAGGCTCAGGGGAGTGGTAAGGCACCTGCTACTCCCACGGTGGCGATACGTCCTTTCGCTGGATTCGTGCCCGATGCGGCAACCGCTCGGAGAGTGGCCGAGGCAATCTCCCCTCCCCTTATGGGAGAGGGAATAGCCAAGTTGTACATCTTTGACCAAGTCAAATCTACTAGGGGAATATGGACTGTGTCTGGACGCCTTCGCGACCGGTCGCTTGACGAGCCGATGAGCATACGGATTCCGATATTTAAAATTCGAAAGGACAACGGACGTATCGAGTCCTTCGTCTTGGAATAGGTCAGGGGAGACCTTCGCAGTTGCGCCCGTGCCAGGCCACTCCGCCTATGCTGCTCGACAACCGGCGCTTTCGCCCGCATCTTCTTATCCAGAGCACCGTGCCCCCTCTGTCGAGCCACAGGACATGGGGGCAGGTCGACTCCCTGCCTTCCGTCCGTGGTCAAACTTGGATCCGCAGTTGGGCATCTTTGGCTTGCAGGCCAATGGTAGGGCCGCATCTTCTCTAGCTTCTCTCGGACCAACACCGGAATGGCTTCGAGCTTGACGCTCGCGTAGTTCAGGGAGATGCTCCCTCACGCCCAGGCTCGTCGGCGCGGACTTGGCATGTTCGGTTCCCAGGGGGGATGATCGCGGGCAGGGGCGTCGGCATTTGGCCGGACGCAGTGCCGCCGCGCGGCTCGTAGTACGCGTGAAGCCAAGGGCCGTGCCTCCGATCACGGACGGCGCAGGGTTCTATGCCCGGCACCGAAATTCGTATCTGGTGGCCCGAGATGGGGCATGGCTTTGACCTGCCGGAGGAGCACCGTCAGGTAGGCCTACGGCCTACCTGGGTACATCGGCTAACCCAACCTGCAATGGGGTAGAGTACAGCCCGCTTCTTGCGAGGCGATTTCCCCCTGAGACAACCTATGACCATCGACGAAAACACGACGCCAGTGGAGGATGCGCAGCCCTCCACGCCGGAAGTAGAGCCCGGCCAGGCGCCCGACACACCCGCCTCCTCCGCCGTCCCTACGGACGCGGAGACCGATCCCTCCGTGCCCGCGCCCGCGCCCGCTAGCACCCCGTCCACCGATGCTGGAGATGGCTCCGCGGAAGGAGCCCCGCTGCTCAGCCCGCCGGAGATGTCCGGTTCGGTGTCCATCGTGCCCGACGCGCCGCAGGCCGAGCCTGCGGGGACCGCGTCCGAAGAGGCGGCTAACCCTGGCCCCGAGGAGCGGCCGGCGGCCGGCGAGGCCGGCGGCGCGCAGGCGCCCGAGGCCGTCGGCGCAGACGCCCCCGAAGCCCCTCAAGCCCCCCCAGCCCCCGAAGCCCCCCAAGTCGTCGCGCCCGTCGAGCAGGTAGGCGGAGCCCTTGGCTTCAACACGCCTTCGGAGGCTCCCTCCGGCGCGCCGGAAGTCCCGCCCACGCCCGCGAGTCCGGAGCCCGATGGCGCGTCCGCGTTCCAGCTTCCGATGGAGGCCACCGGGGTCGTCGTCGCACCGCCTTCGGAGGAGCTGGCGGCGGCCCTGGGACAGCCGCCGACGGAGGCCGCTCAGCCCGAGGCGGCCCAGCCCGAGACGGCCCAGCCCGAAACAGATCGACCCGAGACCGAGCCGACGGGCGTTCCCGCGCCCGAGCCGCAGCTTCAGCCGGAGGCTCCGGTAGTCGCCGCGCCGATTCCGGCTCCCGCGCCCGCGCCCGTTTCGGTGCGCGACGCTCAGGCGGACGCCGACCTCTTCGAGGCGGCGATGCGCGGCATGGAGACGGGAGGCAGCACCCCCGACGCCTCGGAGGGCACCTTCAAGCGTCTCCAGCGGGGCGACCGGATCGAAGCGACGATCATCCAGGTCGAGCGCGACCGGGTGTTCGTGGATCTCGGCACGAAGGCCGAGGGAATCGTGCCGCTGGGCGAGCTCACCGACGAGAACATCGAGAACGCCCAAGACCTGTTCAAGGTCGGCGACAAGATCAACGTCGTGGTCATCCGCCCGGAGGGAGCCGAGGGCAACCCCATCGTCTCCAAGAAGCGGGCCGATTTCGAGGAGGCCTGGGACCGGATCGAGGATGCGCACCGCACGCAGGAGATGATCACCGCGCAGGTGATCGATCGCGTGAAGGGCGGCCTCGTGGTGGACGTCGGCGTGCGCGGCTTCGTACCCGCGACGCACGTCGCCTCCGGCAAGCTCCGCAACATCGAGAAGTACGTGGGCCAGCCGCTGCAACTGAAGGTCATCGAGATCGACCGCGAGCGGAAGAAGGTCGTCCTCAGCAACCGACAGGCGGAAGAGGAGCGCAAGGCGAGCGCGAAGGAAGAGATCTTCGAAAACGTGAAGCCGGGCGACCGGCTCACGGGCACCGTCCGGCGTCTCACGGACTACGGCGCGTTCGTGGACCTCGGCGGCGTGGACGGGCTCCTGCACATCTCCGAAATGAGCTGGGCGCGAATCACGCACCCCAAGGAGATGTTCAAGGAAGGGCAGAAGATCGAAGTCATGGTCTTGCGCCTGGACCCCGGCGCGGGGAAGATCTCGCTGGGCCACCGCCAGGTGCTGCCCGATCCCTGGAACCTCATCAAGCAGAACTACACCTCGGGCCAGAAGCTCACGGTGACCATCGGCCGCATCGTGCAGGCAGGCGCCTTCGTGCGGCTCCCCGAGGGGGCCGAGGCGTTCCTGCCGGTGTCCGAGATGAGCTTCCGGCGCATCCGGCGGCCGCAGGACGTGGTGGAGGAGAATCAGGAAGTCGAGGTGCAGATCCTCGACCTTCGCCCGGACGAGCGGCGGATGGTGCTCAGCATGCGCGCCGTCGGCGGGGGCGCTGAGCTGCGGCCCGGCGTGACCGAGCGCGGAGCCCGCCCCGGCGGGGCGGCGGAGGCGGAGGCGGAGGCGGAGGCGGGTTCGACGACGACCGGCGCGGCCTCGGCGGCAAGAAGAAGGGCGTAAAGGGAGGCGGCGGCCGGGGACGCGGCGACCGCGACTTTGAGGACGACTTCGAAGAAGTCGCCGGCAGCCGACGTGGCTTCGCCACGGGCGGCGCGACGATCGGCGAGCGCCTCGGCGCGCTCCGGGGCATCCTGGGTCGTGACGACGGCGACGAGGACAAGCCCGAAGGCGAGGGCGTCGATGGCGAGGCCGAAGACGGCGAGATCACGGACGGCAAGGCCATCCCCGGCGAGGAGGAGTAGAGAGATTTTGGATTTTAGATTTTAGATTTTAGATTTCGGAGGGGGCTTCCTCCTCCGGAAGTCTCCAATCCAAAATCCAAAATCCAAAATCCAAAATCTCCCAATGAGGGTCGCCGTCACCGGAGGAATCGCGGAGGGTAAGTCCACCGTGGTCGGCTACTTGCGGGAGGCGGGCTACCCGACGTTCTCGAGCGATGCCGACGCGCGGGAGATTTTCGGGGATCCGGAGGTCAATGCGCTGCTGGCGCGCGCCGCGTCCCTGCCCGCACCTCTGGAGCGAGACGCCCTACGGGCGGCCATCCTCCGCGATCCGGCTATCCGACGATCCGTGAACCGGATCATGCACCCGCGCGTCCGCGCGGCTCAACGCGCGCGAGCGCGAGGCTTCTTCGAGGTGCCTTTGCTGATCGAGGCGTGCCTTCAGGGCGAGTACGACCGGGTATGGGTCGTCACGTGCGGGCCCGAGGAGCAACGGAGGCGGCTGCGCGAGCGGCTGGGCGATGAGCTGAGCGTGGAGGGCCTGCTCGCGGCGCAGTTGCCCACCGTCACGAAGCTCGCATTCTCGGACCTTGCGGTGCGAACGAACGAGCCTCCTGAGCGCGTCCGGTCTGTGGTGCTGGACGCCGCGCGGCGGCTGACGGAATGATCCGCTTCGCGGGTCGGGGCCGATTCTTACTGGGTCGCCCTCTTCTTCAGCTTGAGGGCGGATAGGCCGTGCTATACTGCTCGCGCTCCGACGGGCGATGTAAGGTCGCAGGGGCCGGTGGGTAATGTCCGCAATAGGATAGGCTCACCGCCTGCGAAGCGGATGGGCATCACCCATCGGCCGCGGAGCGGGAAAGGGATTCGCAAAGCAAGGAGGGCGCGTCGATCGTGAGGCGATTTATCGCATCGTTACCGGGAAAAATGTTCAGTCAGCTCGTTTCGCTGGCTCTGTTGTTGCCATGGCTTACCATCGCTCTCGCCACGCGGGCGGAGGCGCAGGCCGTGCAGAACCCAGCTTACGCTGTGGCTCATTTTAGAAATCTCAAGGCGCCCGGCACCACTTACGGTGCGGATGCGGCGCGGGCGGTCGCGAGCGAGCTGACCCAGACCGGACGCTATGAAGTCCTGTCCGAGGAAACGCTTAAGCGCAGCGCCGAAGAGATCGGGATGACGCTCGTTCCCGAAACCGACACGGACCTGCTCCGCTTGGCCGGCCAGGCCCGGGCGCGCAGCATTGTGTCCGGCGAAATCGTGGACTACGTGATCCGCAACGTGGGCAGCGGCCGGCAGGCCGTCGTCGCGATGCGCGTCGTCGTTACGGACGTGGTCTCCGGCCTTCCGGTGAACGGCGCCGCCCTCGTGGTGCCCTCGACGACCCGCGCCGGGAACGTCGAGGAAAGCGTTCTCATCAACGACGCCATCGCTGCCGCCGCGCGGCAGACCGTGCAGGCCATCGAGCGGCAGACCCTGCCGAACGGTACCGTCCTGAACACGACGGAGCGCCGCGCCTTGATGAACCAGGGCCTGCGCTCGGGCTTCCGCGAGGGCCAGCAGGTGATCGTGCTCCGGGGCCGCCTCCAGGTCGCCACCGCTCACATCACCGATGCGGAGCCGGACCAGTCGTTTATCCGGATCGATCGCTTCATCCAGGGCGTTCAGCCCGGCGATACCGTCCGGGCGATCTTCCAGGTGCCCGGTCTTCCGAGGCTGACGGCCGAGGGCACTCCCGGCCGCTCGCGGGACACCCGAAGGCCCAACATCGCGCCCTTGCTCACGCTCGCGGCCGTGCTGCTCGTGGGCGTACTGCTCTTTTCCGGCGGCGGCGGCAACGACCAGCGCTCCTCGGATCGGGTGACCGCCGAGCCGACGCTCTTCCCGGACGTCGCCGGCGCTCCCGCCGTGCGTGTGTCCTGGAGCCCCAACGGCTTCGCCAAGGGGAACGCCCAGCGTGCGCTGTGGCAGGTCTACCGAAACGGCCAGGGCGGCGTCAACGACGTGCCGGTGCTGGTCACCTCGGGCGACCAGACCTCCGTGGTCGACACCGGTCAGCCGCGCGACGTCACCTTCGCCAACTTCGGGGGCCAAATCGGCATTCCCAACGGAGAGTGCACCCAGACCGCCTCGACGGACCAGACCGTCCTCGGCGTCGCGGGCATCACGGCGGGCCAGCCCTATAGCTACGCGGTGCAGCTCGTCTTCGGTCTGAGCAACCTGGACCTTCCGGCGGGGGGCGGCGGCGGCATCTGCTACTTCCTCAGCGCTCGCACCAACAGCCGCGGTACCGCGACGCCGCTGCCTCGCCCGCAGCTCGTGTCACCGGCGGAGAACGCGACGGTCAGCAATCCGATCCCGTTCACCTTCAACTCGGTGGTGTCGGTCGCACCGATCCAGGTGGAGTACGTCGTCCAGCTCTCCGACTCGCCAGCCTTCCCGCAGAAGCGGTCCAGGATCGTGCGCAGGTTCACGAGCGGGCAGCGCGGCGTCATTGCCTCGACAACGGTCGACACGGCGGGCTCGGACATTCCGGGCTTCATCCGCGATGCTCAGACGGTGTACTTCCGGATCGGAGCGCGCAACATCCAGGACAGCCCCGGTCCCACAAAGGACCCGCTGACCCGCGAGCGGTACATCTTCAGCGAGATCCGCTCGTTCCGCCGCCCCGTCGGACCGCCGGACCCCCCGAGCGCCGGTCGCGGCTAGCGAATCCGAACGAATAGTCCCCCAGCACCGGTCGTCTAAGGTAACTGGGGGACTCTTACCCTCAATAAATCCATGAGCAATCACCGTCCCCTCAGCCGACTATCCACCCTCGGGTTCCTGGCGCTAGGTTGCGTGGCCCTCGGCCACGCGCAGACCGCGCCTCAGTTTGGGTTCGACTACGACGGGGCCTGCATCGACCCCGACAACACGATGCCTTATAGCCGTGATATCAACACGTATATCGTGCAAAACGACCTGTGGGGAGCGGGCATGGGCGTTTCGGGCACCGTCGCCTATGATGAAGGATGTCCTGTTGGGGATCCGCTCACGGTCAACGTGCGCGGTAGGCTCGGACTCACCGTCGGCCCTACAGGCTCGATTCAGGACGACACCGAGGGGCGGTTCGTCGACAACTTCCTCCGGTTGAACTGGGGGATGAACTCCAACGACGCGGGGCCGTTCGACGGGATCATCGCGGGCGGCTTTCGGGCGCGCTCCGGCGAGGGTTGGACCTTCGCGCGCTACTTCCGCGAGGACGCCGACGGGACGGGCCGCACGAGCACCCTTTTCGGGGCGTCGCCCATGTCGCTCGCCTTCATCGGGGCGAGCGACCGTTACTTCCTGATGGAGCAGGCGACGACCGACGGCGTCCGCGCGAGCTGCCGCGTCGACGTCGTGGGCGACGCGGCGCGGGTGAACTGGCGCTTGCGCAATGAGACCGCGAACACGCTCCGCCTCGGCCTCTGGTACGGCCACTGGGTGATCTTCGCTCAGGCCGACACCGGGCCTATCGGCCGGCGCCCCTATATCACGGTCCCCGGCCGCCGCCCGATTACTACGCACCGCCGCTACACCCGCTCTACAGACCCCGCCGGCTTCCCGAACGCCGTGGCCTTCGGTCTGACGCAGAGGGACGCCTTCGGGCTTCAGGTCGTGAACGGCGCGATCGGCAACAACCCCTTCGGTACAACCACCAACGGCGAGGAGAACATCGTTCCGGACCAGACGCCGGTGGACGAGTTCGTCATCGGCGACGTCGACAACACGCTCAGCGGCGTCGGTGAAAACGACGATCCCCAGTTCGGGGACTTTATCTTCGACTTCGACGGCGACGGAGTGGGCGAGGCGAGCATCGACTTCGATGCCTCCTTCATTCAGAAATGGGAAACCGTGCAGGTCGATCCGCCCGTTCCGGGCGACACCAACAGCGGCGTCCGCGAGATCGTGACCTACTACCGCTCCACCTGGGGCGCCTCGCAGTACAACCAGCCCTACAGCGTCGTCGTCGATGCTCCGAAGGCGCTGGACACCAATCCCGCCGATCCCACGGTCTTCGCCAAGGACACGTTCCCGCTGCGCGTTTACGTGGACAACGTCCAGGGCTTTGCGACCGTCGACCGGACCGTGCCCCTAAACGACGTGCGGATCACGCTCGAGCTGCCGGACGGCATCACCACCATCGGGCCGGCTCAAAAGACGATCTCCACGGTCAACCCCCGGCAGATGGGCTCGGTCGACTTCACCATCCAGGTCTCGCCCGAGGTCTTCGGTGAGCTGAACTACGCCGTCCGCGTCGAGTCCTTTCCCGGACCCACGACCCGCGTTTCCGGCACGATCGTCGTGCCCTCGACCCCCCGGCTCTCGATCCGGGACGGGGCGAACCTCGTCGGCGACCCGTTCGAGCACGACACCCCCTCCTGGGACACGATCCTCGCTCCGCTGCAGCTCAACGTCGACTTCCAGGCCTACACCTGGGATCCTCAGCAAGGCGGCTACATCGTGCAGAGCGGCCCCGAGCGCGGAATCGGCACCTGGATCGTCTCGCGCACCGACGCGGGGCTGAAGGTGCTGCAGGGCGGTCCCCGGCAGCCGGCGGACTTTACGAATCCCGCCGGCCCTCCGCTTGTCCGCGTGCGCGCCGGATGGAATCTTATCGCCAACCCGTACAACTACTCCTTCCCCATCGGGCAGATTGTCGGCGTGGCGGGCGCGAACAACCGGAGGAGCTTCACTTTCTCCGACCTGGTGCGGCAAGGCTTCATCAGCGGCTCGCTCGTGTTCTGGGACAACGTGAACCGCACCTACGTGACGCTGCCCAGCGACCAGAACACCCGGCTCCAGCCGAACCGCGGGTACTGGATCTTCGTCCAGACCGCCGAGCCGCTCGACATCAGCTTCCCGCCCATCTTCGAGCCCTTCGTCGGCGGTGGCGGCGGCGCCATCGGCGGCACGAACCGGCCTCTGCCCCCGGCGGCGCCCGCCGCTCCCGCGGGGCGATCCACCTGGAGTCTGCAGTTGACCGCGAAGAGCAATCGCGCGGCCGACACGCAGAACTTCGTCGGCCTCGCGCCGACGGCCGCGGATGCGAAGGCGCTCCGCGTCTACGAAGCGCCGATCGCGCCCGTGGCGGGAGCGGTGGCGCTCTCCTTCGAGGACAAGTCGGTGGGGGCGCGCCTTACGCAGGCGTTCACCCAGGATAAGGGCCGTCAGGAGTGGGTCGTCAAGGTCCAGTCTCGCGAGTCCGGTCTCGTGACCCTGGGATGGCCGAACCTCTCGAGCCTCCCGAAGAAGGCGTCCGTGCAACTCGTGGACGTGAAGACCAAGACCGTCAAGGACCTGCGGAAGACGACGAGCTACCGGTTCCAAGCCGAGGCCGGCATCCGTGAGTTCCGCCTGATCATCGACCCGAGCGGCGTCGGCACCATTCGTCAATCCTTGATCGGCAGCCTCTCGGCGAGCGGCCGGGCGAGCTCGAGCAAGGGCGGCACGCTGAACATCCGCTACCAGCTCAACGCCGAGACTAGCAACACGCTCCGGGTCCTCAGTGGCGGCCGCGAGGTCATCGCCCTGGTACGCGACGTCAAGAAGTCCGCGGGCGGACACACGGCGAAGTGGGACCTGCGCGACGCCAGCGGCAACACGGTCAAGCCCGGTCGGTACCGGATCGAGATCGTAGCCTCCTCGGGCGACGGTGCGACGGATCGGCGAGAGGTCAGCGTAACCGTTTCGCGGTAATCGCTTGTCTATGAGGTCCAGGAGGTGACGAAGGCGGGGAGGGTGAGCCAGGCTCTCCCTCTCGCCCTCGCCACCTCCCTCGCTTTCGTCTCCACCCTCGCCCACGCGGACACGACGGCCATCCGGCTGAACGCGTTCCCCTCCGTGAGCGTGGCCGACGGGCGAAGCACTTCGACCATCACCGCCGAAGTGCGCGACCTGAACGGCCGCACGGTGCCGGACGGCACCAAGGTCGTCTTCACCACGAGCCTCGGCTCCTTCCGCGAGAGTGTCATCACCACCACCGGCGGCACCGCGCGCGGTACTGGTGGCGGGGAGCCTGCCGGGCATCGCGATGATCACCGCCAGCGCTCTCGGCGGGGGCTCGAGCCCCACCACCATGGAGTTTGAGTTCGTGGGAGACCGGAAGCTCCTCTCGACCGCGCAGGAGTACATCGAGATCGTCGCGCCGGGGGACCTGCAGTTCACGGCGGACACCCGCATCGTCGGGGCGGCCGCGCCGGAGCGCGGCGTTTACGTGCGGTATCGCGACATGGAGATTCACGCGGACGACGTCCAAGTGAACATCGGTGCGATGGAGCTGCGAGCGCGCAAGGCGAAGCTCAAGTTCGGCAAGACCACCGCCGAATTCGACCACCTCTATCTGCATCTGAGCGGATAAGGGCTACGGCACCACCACGTTCCGCGGACTACGGGTGGACTCGATCGTGCCGGTCGGACGGGGCGGTCTGGCATTTCTGATGGAAGGGCCCGACGACAAGCCGATCCCTTCGCAGGAAAGGGATCGCTACGGCACCGTCGAAATCCGGAGCACCGGCCTCGTGCCCGGCGGTCTTCCCGTCGGCTCGGACCTGTTCACTTTTGCCGATCTGACTCAATCCGCCTCGACCGTCTCCGCGAAGAAAGCCGTCATCTTTCCTCGCAAGGAGGTGCAGTTCCACAAGGCCCAGGTCTTCGTCGGCGGCGCGAAGCTGATGAAGCTCCCGCTCTTCGTGTACAGCCTCAACCGCTTTTCGGAGTCGGGCCTCGCCGTCGAGGGGATCCTGAACGTCGACGACAACCGGATCGCCCTCAACTACCCCCACTATCTCAGCCTCAAGCCGGGGATGACGAGCCTCCTTCGGTTCCGCACGGGCGAGCGGCAGGGGCGAGGCGCCGCCGCGTCGGCGGGCGCGTTCCTGGACTATGAGATGACCTGGAATCGGGGCGACAGCATGGAAGGAAGCCTCACCTTCAGCGGTCTCGCGCGCAACGACTGGCTCTTCAGCGCGCGCCAGTATTTCCGGCCGGACGACCGCACGAACATCTTCGCTCAACTGGACAGCCCGTCGGGACGCAGCGTCTACGGCTCGGCCGGCGCGAGCCGGCAGTTCAACGGCTTCCAGGCGAGCTTCAACGCCGACACGATGCGCACTCTGCGTGGGTTGCGCACCTCGCGCGACTCCTACTCCTTTATCGTGGAGAAGGACCCGACGAAGATCGGGCGGCTCCCCCTGCAGCTCTTCTACGGCCTCACCGCCACCTCCCGAAACGAGGCGTACGACGTGTCGATGCTGAACGAGGAGGGGAAGAAGGTCGGGTGGCAGGAAAAGAGCTCACAGAACGCCTACGGCCTGCGCGCGCGCCTGCAGAGCTTCCCGATGCCGCTCGACCGACATACCACGCTCAGCACGTCTTTCTCCGCGAGCGTGCTGAAGGGTCATAACGTCCCGAGCTCAGGCGTCGGCCTCGTCGGCAGCGCAACGCTCAGCCGGCGCCTCGGAAGCAACGCCTCCGTCGTCGCGACCTACGACTTCGTGCAGGATGGCTTCAACGACCGCCTGATCGGCAAGCACCGCCTCACGCTCCAAGGCAGCTACAGCGCGGGCCGGACGGACTTTTCCGCGTTCATGGCCCGCAGTCTGGATATGAGGCGCATGAACCTATACGGCGACCTGTCGTACCGAATGAGCGGGCTTTGGCGTTTTGCGTTCGGCTACACCTACGATCAGTATCTCAGCGACTCGTACCTGGATTACTCCGTCACTCTGGGCTACCGCCTGGGCTGGCGCGAGGTGGGCCTGACCTGGTCCCGGCGCACGAAGCGCATCGGGCTTCAGCTCCTTGGAACGAGTTTTTAGAGGGGCGTGGGGCCTCGGGCGCTGGGCGTCGGGCGCTCTGCTGTCGCTGATCTTCGCCTCACCGGCTTCGACCCAGCCTTTCGGCCGGTTCGGCTACTCCGCCGAACCGCCGATGATCCCGGGCCTGCAGGTGGGCCGAGATGGCTTCGCGGCCAAACATCCCTCCGCCGACCGCTTCCGCTTTCCGAGCCCCAGCACGATCTGGAAGCCCATCTCCACCACGGCCATGGGCCAGACGGTCGTCCTCTCGGGCAACCGTGGGCCGGACAAGCTGCGCATCGATCTCCTGTCGCCGGGCTTTATGCTCCATGTCCAGCAGGGGCTCGAGCTGGACATCGGGAGCACGGGCGCTCCGTACCTCACTTGGAACGGCGGCACCGTCACCGACGGTGTGCCGACGCCCCCCTCGCCTTGGCTGATGATCTCCTTCACCACCCCTCAGCCGCCGATCGTGCTCGGGTTTCCCGCCGGGCCGACGAGCCTGATGGTGACCGGCCAGCCGGGCGCTTGGAGGGTGCGGTCGCTGCCCGGAGCCGGCGGGAAGCCGTTCCAGGGATGGGTGCGGGTCGTGCTCCCGGCAGGAACGCGGCCCCTGGCGGCCAACACCCCTCGCGCCCTCGGCCTGCTCGCGCGCCGGGTGGCTTCCGAGGCTAACGTTTGGTCGGGCCCTCATCCGATGCTGAAGGCGCTGAGCATCGAGGCGGACGCCATGTCGGTGACGGCGACTTGGACGTTCGATCGCTCCGGGGTAGTCGTGCCGACGGGCGCGACGTTGGCTCGGCGGGGCGGGTACGCCTTGAGCATCCTGTCCAAAACGCGCCCGGTGGACGCGGACACCGATGCCGGGCCGATGGACATCACGGTCGTCCCCCGGCTCGTTGTGCGCTTCCCCCTCCGTCGCGTGCCTCTCGGGCGTGCCGTGACTTTGGGCGCTCGCCGCGGGACGCCCCCCGGCACGGTCTCCGCCCAAGACCTCCCGAGCGTCTTCGATCTCGCGATGGAGAGCCTGCTCGCCTCCAGCGATCAGCAGGTGGCGAAGGCCGCCGCCGAAGCGCAATCGGCCTTTCTCACGCAGGCGAGCATCACCCCCGAGCCTTGGACCGGGGCGCGCCTGCCTTACGACGCCCAAGGGAAGGGGATCGACATCGCCTCCGCCCAGGCCCTGCTTGCCCAAGCGCTCGCGAACTCCCGACTCTCGCCGTCGATGCCGGACGCCCTCTTTCCGAGCGTCGTACTACGCCGGGACTGGCACACCTGGGGGCTGTGGGTGCCCGAGGATGGATCACTGCGCCGACGGGCGGCCGCACTGGCCGCTCTGGCGGGCGCGCTCGCCCCGGAGCCGGAGCGGCGGCTGGAGGCGGCTATGCTCCAGGCGGGCCTGAGCGCGGAGCGTGGCCTCGCGCTCTGGGCGATGCGGCGCGGCTTAGCCCCGTCGTTGCCGCCGATGCTGGAGGCGGCACTGCCCGTCCGGCGCGCGCTGTTCAGTCTCGGGCTCGCCGAGGTTCACGAGACGCCGTTTCTGCGCGCCATCCTCAGCGATCTACGCGCCTTCGGCGATACGCCCCTGACGCTGGCGCCGGGATCGGGCGCCCCCACCCTCTCCTGGCCCGCCCTGGGCCCTCGCCCTGCCGCCTTCACGCTTCTCTCGGCGTACCCGCTGGGAGAGCTCACTCCGCTAGAGAACCTCGTCAAGGTCGAGCCGCGGCGAAGCCTGGGCTACACCGAGGTGCGGTACGTCGCCGACGTGGCCGGCCAGTGCCGCGCCACCCTCAAGCTCCCCCCCTGGGCGCGCCCCCTCCCGCCGACGGCCGAGCCGCCGAGGTATGGGGAGGAAATGCGGTAGGAGATGTGAGATATTTGAGATGTGAGATGTGAGATGTGAGATAGGGCTCAGGAATCTGCACGCCCTGAAACCAGAGTCTCCCGTCTCCCAATCTCCCATCTCTCATCTCTCATCTCTCACCTCTCCCGAATGCGGATGTTTCGAAACGCCACCGCGTTACCGTGGTCTTGGAGCACGATGTGGCCCTTGGGGCGCGTGCCGTAGTCAGGCATGGCCGCGAACTTGCTCTTTTTCACGGCGGCCCTCCACTCGTCGCTGCCCAACACGTAGGAAACCACCCGCCGCCCATTGAGCCAGTGCTCGACGCGGCGGTTCCGGACGACCAGGCGGGACTCGTTCCACTCTCCGGCGGGGCGCGCGATGCCCGGAGGGACGGGGTAGAGGGCGTAGCAGGGAGCCGGCCGAGGTCAGGGGCCGTCGGCCGTCGGGGGCGGGCGTCGCCGAGGATCTGCATCTCGGGGCCGGTCTCCCAAGCGTACGTCCGGTCCTCCGTGGCGCGATAGATGACGCCGCTGTTCCCGCCGGGCGCGACCCTCCACTCCAAGCGGAGGTCGAAGTCGCCGAACTGCTCGACGGTCATGAGATCGCCCCTTTCGCCGCGGCCCGGGTTCAGGGCGAGCGCGCCGCTTTGGCCTGACCAGGCGGAGGGGACCCCGGCCTTGCGGTAGCCGCGCCAGCCGTCCAGCGTACGGCCGTTGTAGAGGAAGCGGAACCCTCCCGCCGCTCGCTTTCGTTCACGCGCACGGGCATCCCCATCGGGGTCTGCCCAATCGGGGTCTGAACCGGTCCCTCCGCGGGGCCTGGCCGGACGCCCCGCCGGGGGCCCGTCGGCGGGAATGCGGTTCATCGTGTACCACGCTTCGGTGGACCAGAGCTCGCGGCCCGTCGCGCTCTTCAGACGCGGGTCGAGGCGCACGTAGACTGACGTGCCCCGGCTTCATTCCATCGAGCGCGAGGGAGATCTTGCGCCGGTCGCGGGACACCGTCGCGGACCGCACCTTCAGTGTCCGCTCGTCGATCTTCGGGCCGCCGTAGGTCTCCGTCGGTTGGTACCGCCATTGTCCCACGGTGTAGAGCGAGGTCTCGCCTCCCAGGCCCAAACCCTGCCCCAGCCCGAGGCCCAAGGGCTCGGTCAGCTCGATCTCGATGCCGTTCGGACGCGCGCGGACGGCCCGCATCTCGAAGGCGGGCTTGCCGTTGTACTCTAGCCGCTGGAGGCCGAAGCGCTCCTTGCCCTCCTGGCCCCAGTTGCCCGTCGAGCCGATGCCGCCGACGTAGAGCGCCCCGTCCGGCCCCCAGGCGAGTCGGTTGATCCCGCCTCGAGCCCTTGCGTGAAGCGGAACACGCAGCCTTGGAGCTCCCCGCCGACCTCCTCGATGAACACGCGCTTCACGCCGCCGTGGGTGACGTCGCCGTGCACCATCTGTTCCCTTGTAGGGGCCGTCGTTCAGCGGGGGCGGGCCGGCTCGGCGAGTTACCGATCTCGCCCTGGGGGAGCCACACGACGGGGGCTGCTCTCGCCGCGACGCCGTGCCGATGGGGTCGACGGCGCGCGAGCCGAAGAAGGCGCCTTCCTTCAGGTGGAGGATCTTGGACGAGGGCAGCCAGTCGCCCTGATTGTCGGCGATGAAGATCTCGTTCCGGTACCCCAGGCCGACGCCGTTCGGGGTGCGCAGGCCGTGGGCGACGAACCGGATGCGGCCGTCTTTCGAGATCTCCATCGCCTTGCCCCGGTCCGGGTTCTGGCGCTGGGTGCTGCGCCCGCCGGGGTCGATCGCGAGGGCCAGGTTCGCGTAGAACTTGCCCTCCTTGTAGGCGAGGCCGAAAGCGAACTCGTGGAAGTTGCTCGTCACGCCCCAGCCGTTGGCGATGCTGCGGTACTCGTCAATCACATCGTCGCCGTTGCGGTCGACGAGCTGCGTCAGCTCCTGCTTCTGGAGCACGTAGATCTCGCGCCCGACGACCTTCAGCCCCAACGGCTCAGCGAGCCCGAAGGCGATCCGCTTGACCTTCACCTTCTCCCGCTCCCCCTGGACGCCGCTCAGGATATAGACCGCCCCGTCGGGGTCCCAGGTGCAGACGACCAGCCGGCCGTCGGGGAGGAAGTCCATGCCTCCGACGCGGGGCGGAAACCCTCCGGGCGGATGGTGGTGAGATCGTAGGGGACGGGTGGACGCCCAGCGGCCGCCCGTCGCGGGCGCGCCGGGCGGATCGTCTCGACGATCCTCTTGCGTCCCGGGGAGGTTACGCGCACCTCGCCGGCGGCAGTGGTGAGCGCGGTACGCGGAACGACGACGAATGTTTCGGAAGAGGGGGTCTTCCACTCCAATCGGAGTCGCTGATCGCGCCGTTCTCGAAGTACTCGACGCGGAAGGGGTGCTCGCCTGCCGTCAGGGTGACCTTGCCGCTCTTCGCCTCCTCGCCGCAGGCCGTCGTGGTCGATCACGAGCCCGTCGCCGCTCAGGCTCGGGGACCCGTCGTCGGAGATGAGCCGGAAGGTGTACTCTGGGGCTCCGCCACGTTCAGGAAGCCGAGACGTGGACGAGGAAGTTATCTGGGAAGCCGCCGAACTCCTCGACGGAGGTTAGGTCGATGGCCGGGATCACCGTGGACACGTTCGGCGTCTGCGCGGCGATCAGGTCGGGGATCCGGGCCATCTCGGAGCCGATAAAGTAGACGCGCATGGCGGCTCCCCGCTCGCGCTCCTTGGGCACATCGGGTCTCTTTTCGTCCACCGGCTTGCCCAAGGCGACGAGGCCGAGCAGGTCGCGCGCGGAGGGAGGAGCGAGCAGAGCGACCTTCGTGTCGGCGTCGCCGCCGCTGTCGTCGTCCAGCACGAACACGTTCACCCTCAGCGGCGAGCCGGGCGCGGGAACGCGGCCCGTGACGGCCCAAGCGATGGTCGCTTCCACGGTGTAGCCCGCCTCGTACTTGCGCGTCGCGAAGCGGACCTCAGGCTGGGCACCCGTCTGGTCCCCCGGAGCGGAACAGGTACTGCCGCTCGTCGTCGGGATCGTCGCCCGTGGAGAGGGCGACGACCACCGCATCGTCCTCCGCGCCTGGGCCGAGTCGCGGACGATCTTGTCGTCGGTGACGGTGACGAAGACATGCAGCCCCTCCTCGTCGGCCATAAGCTGCGCCTGCGCGGGAAGGTCGTCCACTCCGGCAACGGTGCCGTCGAGCACACGCGCCACGGGGCGTCGGGGCGCGAGGTCCCAAGCCGCTTCGGCCACTCCGTCGAGGCTGGGGCGAGCCTTGGTGTGGGAGACGGTAAAGGCGGGCTTGGTCGGCTTCGGGGCGACGGGAGCGTCGGGCTTGGGAGCGGGCGCTTCGGGCGGAGTGGGGAAGGTGGTGACCAAACGGGTCCGCCCGTTACCTTTCAGGACGAGCCAGTCCCCCTCCATCCTGCCGCCCGAGACGACGGGCCGCGCCCCTTCCCTGCGGAATCTCGACTCGGAGGGTGGCGCACCTCGGAAACCCTTCGGTCTCGAAGGTGCGCTCCAAGCCGATGGCGCCGTTCGCGCCGCGTAGACCTCCGGCGTCTCCTGCACACGCCCGGTCCGGCCCAGAAGTGGCACGTCGATGTTCAGGGTCAGCTTCCCGTTCCTCAGCGCGTACCCCTTGTACTCGACGATCCGGGCGAGCGGCCCTGGCGCCCCTGCCGTTCCCGAGATAGTCCACGCCGAGCCTTGCGTGCCGCCTTGGAGGTAGGGATCGCCCACGCTCGTCGGCTGCGGCCCGTGGACGGCGGTGTAGCCGCTTCCTCGAAGGCGACGCTGCCGTTCCAAGCCTTGTACAGGCGGCAGGTCGTGGCGTCGTAGGCGACCCACAGCTTTTCGTGCAGGGCCGCGGTCAGCATACGCGGCCGCCCGTCGAGCACGGAGCGGAACGCCCAGACGTCACGCGGACGCTTGGGCGCGGGAAGTCTGCGCCGAAGCGGTGAGGAGGCAGGGGCAAGAGCGGGAGGAGCGGCATCCTACCCCCATTGTCCTCTACCGGAAGCCCATTTGGGAGTGCGGCGACCTGTCGCCGCTTTAGGTAAGGCGACCTGTCGCCGTCACTTTCCTACAGCTTCTCGCTGGGAGAACGCGCGACAGGTCGCGCTGGGAAAGCGGCGACAGGTCGCCGCACCCAAATTAGCCGGCGAACCCGATGGCCTGCAGGAAGGTCCGGGCGAGGACCATGTGTCCGATGTGGCTTGGGTGGACGCGGTCGGGGGCGATGGCGGCGGGCTCGACGTGCGCCAGCAGGCGATCGAAGGCGGCTTGGGTGTCCGCAAAGGCGGTGCCCCGCGCCTCGGCGACCCGGCGAACGGCCCCGCCATAGCGGTCCATCAACGCGCGCATCGGATCGCTCCGGTTCGGCTCGACGAAGAACGGAGTCATCAAGATCATCCCGTTCACGCCCGGCAGGGTGCGGTCGACGAGCCGTGTGAGAGTCGCCTCGAATTCGGGCAGGAGGACGTGCGCCTTCGTTTCTCGCGGCGAGTCGAATTGCCGCCAGACGTCATTAATGCCGATCATCACAGAAACCCAGTCCGGCCTGTGGCCGAGCACGTCCCCTTCCCACCGGGCCTCCAGGTGGCGCACGGTATCGCCGCTGGTCCCCACGTTCAGGACGCGCAGGCCGTGGTCCGGCAGGGCCGTCGCGACGAGCGCGTCCACCAGCGAGACGTACCCTTGGCCCAGCCCCGACGCCCGCTCGCCGACTGGCCGCGCCCGCTCGACGTCGGTGACGGAGTCACCGATCATGAGGAGCTTGGCGCCGGGCGGGAGGAGCATGGGCCGAGGCTACCTGCGCCGGTCTTATAATGAGAGGGTGAAGCGCGTCTTACGCAAGGCGTGGCAGGCGATTCTCTTTGCCCGTTATCGCAGGCGGTATGGAGATGAGGAGGCCGCGCGGCTAGCCAAGCTCGACCGCGCATGGCGCGAGGCTCGTATCAAAATTTTTGAGAGTCTCGCTCCACCTTCAGGGGAAGAAAAGCAGGAATCGCCTGAGGCGCGTGCGGACAGGGAGCGGATGCTGTACCAGCGGGAAATGGCGGTGCATTGCATCACGCGGAAGCACCGACTCTTTTACACCTATCAGCGCGCAGAGGAGCATGTGGCGGACCTGCGCTCCCGGCTTCGGGAGGCGGAGGGAATGGAGGCCAAGGCCCTCGCTACCGAGCTCGCTCTCCTTGAGGAGAAGCTCCCTGCTCTCAAGGAGGCCAGTGATCATGCCACTCAAGAGGTGGAGCTTCTCAAAGAGGATATGATGCGTGCTGAGACGGAGTTCCGGCAGCGGTGCTACCAACGCTGGATGGAGCAAGTCATGCAGCAGGCAGGTTTGTCCAAGTAACCATCGGCTCCGCTTCCATTGCCGCCTTTGGTGTATGTTCCGTGGGCATGGGAGCCGCGTTCCCGCTCGAAGGCGTTCTCGATACGCTGGCGGCTGCCATGCCCGGTGATCCGATCTCCCAAGCGCGATTCGTGCGCCAGGTGCTTCTCGACCCGAACTATCGCGACGGAGGCTCGGTCGTGGCGCGCGAGGGGGATGAGGTGGCCGGTTACTGCCTCGCCCTCGCGCGGCAGGTTCCCTTGGAGAACGCACCCTCCGACGCCGGGCGCGGCTACGTCACGCTGATCGCCGTGCGCCCGGAGCACCGGCGCCGGGGGATCGGGAGCCGGATGCTGGAGCGGGCGGAAGCGTACCTGCGCGAGCAGGGGCGACAGGAAGCGTGGGTCTCACCCTATGCCCCGGGCTACTTCGTGCCCGGCGTAGACGCGGCGAGCGAGGATGCGCTCGGCTTCTTCGCCTGCCACGGATATGCCGAGGTCTACCGGCCGCTCGCTATGGAGGCCCCGCTGTGGTCGCTGCAGGTGCCCGCCTGGGTGCGGGACAGGGAAGGGGAGCGCACCGTGCGGTACCTGCCGTACACACCCGAACTAACCCTGCCCCTCCTGCGGTTCGCCCAGGAGCATTTCCCCGGCGACTGGGTGCGGGTCGTGCGGGAGACGATGGGGCAGATCGTAACGGGGGAGAACCCCGCGCGGCTCTTCGTCGCGGTACAGGATGGGGAGGTGCTCGGGTTCTCGCACTTTGAGAACGAGCGGTTCGGACCGATTGGTGTTGCGCCCCCGGCAAGAGGACGGGGCATCGGGCAGGTGCTGATGTTCCGAACGCTCCAAGCCCAGCGGGAAGCGGGCTTTCGCGCCGCGTGGTTCCTCTGGTCCGACGACCGCACCGCCGACCGTCTCTATCGCGGGGCAGGCTTCAGCGAGGTCCGCCGGTTCGTAGTGCTGAGGAAGGAGCTTTGAGAAGGCGCTTGGCGTGGCTATGCGGTCGCTTTGCGTGGCTTGGCATGGCCTTTCGGAGCAATGCCGAGCCGCGCGAAGCGACCGCCGAGCGACCGCAAGGCTATGGCGCAGCCATACTCCCCTATGGCCGTTGATATCCTCGCGATCGGGGCGCACATGGGGGATGAGGTGGCGTGGGGGATGGCGCTGGCGGCGCATCGGCGGCAGGGGCTGGCGGTGGGGATGCTGCACCTCACGCCCGGGGAGAAGGGGCACCCTTCGATGACGCCGGAGGACTACGCCCGGCAGAAGCGGGAGGAGGCGCGGGCCTGCGCGGACGTCCTGGGGGCGCAGGTTTGGACTCGGGACTACCGGGACGGCGAGCTGCCTGTGAACGACGACGTGAAGTTCGAGATCGCCGACGTCCTCCGGGAGGCGAAGCCGCGCGTCGTCATTACCCACTGGCGCGGCAGTATGCACAAGGATCATACGGCGGCCGCGGAGTGCCTCCCGGACGCGCTCTTTTACGCCGCGCTTCCCGCCTTTCAGCGCCGAGACCCGCCGCACCGCGTGGGCAGCGTCCTCTACGGGGAGAACTGGGAGGACCTGCGGGGCTACGAGCCGGAGGTGTTCCTCCAGGTGACGGAGGAGGACATCGACCTCTGGGAGCGCGCGATGCGGTGCTACGCCCTCTTCCGGGGCGAGGTGTCGACCTTCCCC
>JAUJNV010000292.1 GCA_030447945.1 Fimbriimonas sp.
CCCTCTTTCCCTCCACGCCGATCTGCCGACCGCAAGACCCACCCGGGGGACCTCCCGGTGGGGGTTACGGCCCCCGACGGGGTCCCCCCGGGCCCCCGCGGGCCACCCCGGCCCCCTGCGCACCCGCCCCAGGCGCGGGCCACCCGGCACCCCGGAGCCCACCCCCCCAGGCTGGAGCACACGCGGGGTGGGGGGAGGGGCGGGCGCGTCAGGCCCGGCGGGGCGGCAGGGCGCGTTCGAGGTTGGCGGCCATGCGCTGCAGGGAGTCGATGACGGCCTGGTACTCCCGGGCCGAGAAGCCGTCGAGGAGCAGGCGGCGGAGGACGGCGACCTCGGCCTCGATCGCGACGTGGGCCGCCTCGCCCTCGGGGGTCAGGGCGTAGGTGAGCTCGTCGAACGAGGCCCAGCCGCGGCGCACCAGGTCGTCGACGACGTCGGTCTGGGTGACGGAGGCGGCGATCCAGAACGGCAGGAGCGCCTCGGTGATGCCCGCCCGGGTCACCCGGCCGGCCCGCAGGGTGGTGAGCACCTGCCAGTGCCGGCGCCGGACGCCGTGCCGGGCCAGGACGTGGTCGAACGCCTGCTCCAGCAGGGCGTCCAGGTGCTTGAGCCAGTAACCGATGGGCGGGCCCGCCTCGTCCGTCCCTCCTGAGGACTCCTCAGATGAAGCGGGCAACCCGTCAGCCTGCGAGCTTGCGGCCCGTGAGGCCCCAGTGGACGAGGCGGGTGACCGCGGCGCGGGTCTCCGCGGCCGCCGCCCCGGACTCGCGGTTCGCCGAGGTGTACGCCAGCAGCCCCACGAGGGCGGCGGCGTTGGCCTTGGCCTCCTTGGAGTCGCCCGCCGCGGCCACGATCGGCGCGGACACGTTGTTGAGCAGTTGGGTGCGCACCTTCTTGAACCGGGCGTCGCCCTCCAGGGAGGCCATGTCGAGCACCCGGAGCACGGCCTCGTGCTCCTTGTAGAAGGCGCTGATGCCCTCGACGAGGCGCTCGACCGAGGCGGCCCCGGCCTTGCCCGTCCAGGAGGCGCCCTCGGTGAGGGACTTCAGCGTCGCCGCCTCCGTGACCGTCTCCTGCGCGAGCGCGAGGACGGCGGTCTCGATGTCGGCGAAGTACTGGTAGAAGGTCGCCGGGGAGGTCCCGACCTCCTTCACCACGTCCGTCACCCGGATGTTCCGGTACGGCATCGCGTCCAGCAGTTTGCTGAGCGCGGAGAGGATACGTTCGCGGGTCTCCCGGGCACGTCGGCCCGCCGTTCGCTTGTCGACGGTGCGGAGCTTGACTTTCCCTGCGTCAGATCTGGCCACCCCCGCATCGTAACCCCCTCATCTGACGTCGCGTCATCAGGATCGGCCATGAGTTTGTCCGCGAGTGCCCCCGACCGGGGCTCAAATGTGACGGTGGGGATGCCTTAGGCTCCCGGGTTCATGCGGGTTCTGCGGTGAGGATCGCCCTCCTGTCGTACCGGAGCAGGCCGCACTGCGGGGGGCAGGGCGTGTACGTCGCCAACCTCGCCCGGGAGCTCGCCCGGCTCGGCCACGTGGTCGAGGTGTTCTCCGGGCCGCCCTATCCGGAGCCGATCGCGGGGGTCCGCCTGACCCGCGTCCCAAGCCTGGACCTGTACCGGGAGCCGGACCCGTTCCGCACCCCCGCCCGCGCGGAGTTCCGCGACGCGACCGACCTGGGCGAGTTTCTGACGATGCGTGTCGGAGGCTTCGGGGAGCCGCGCTCGTTCTGCAGCCGGGTCGCCCGGATCCTTTGGGAGCGCGCCGCGGACTTCGACGTCGTGCTCGACAACCAGAGCCTCGGGCCGGGCCTGTTGCGCCTGCCGGGGTCGCTGCCGCTCGTCGCGATGATCCACCACCCCATCTCCGTCGACCGGCGCCTCGAGCTGGCCGCCGCCCCGAGCCGGGGGCGGCGCGCGTGCCTGCGCCGCTGGTACCGCTTCGTCCGGATGCAGGCGCGGGTCGCGCGGCGCCTGCCGGACGTGATCACGGTGTCCGAGAGCTCGGCGGCGGACATCGCCCGGGACTTCGGCGTGCCGCCCGCCCGGATCACCGTCATTCCCGTCGGGGTCGACGCCGAGGTGTTCACCCCG
>JAUJNV010000014.1:0-1445 GCA_030447945.1 Fimbriimonas sp.
GGAGCTGGGGGCGGGGTTGATCGTGGGGTGCTCACTGCTGACAGGCCGGGGCGTGCCCTGCGCGGGCGAGGGAGACCTGAAGAACGCGGTGGCGATGAAGATCATGGACGCGCTCGGCGCGGGCGGCTCGTTCACCGAGCTGTACGCGATGGACTTCACCGACGACATCATCCTCATGGGCCACGACGGTCCGTTCCACCTGGCCATCGCCGAGGGCAAGCCCACCCTGAGGGGTCTCGGCCTCTACCACGGTAAGCGTGGCAGCGTCGTCTCCGTCGAGGCGACGGTTAAGCACGGCCCGATCACGATCCTCGGCATCACTCAGACCCGCGACGGCCGCCTGAAGATGCTTTGCGCCGAGGGCCACAGCCTCCCCGGCGAGACGCTCCGCATCGGCAACACGAATTCCCGCCTCCGCTTCACCCCCGCCCCCGACGACGCCTTCAACGTCGCCGGCTGGACCACCCGATGGATCGACCAAGCCCCCACCCACCACGTCGCCCTCGGCGTCGGCCACCGCGCGGGCACGCTGGAAAAGCTGGCGAGCGCGATGGGACTGGAGTTCGTGCGGGTGCAATAGCCAAGGCACCGCCTGTTCCCCGTGGCCCGCAGGGCTAGCGGGGAACGTAACGCCGGACGAAGAATCGCACTCTGTCGCGCAACGTAGGCTCGCGCAGGTGGTCGCCCACCATGACCGTCGTCCAGGGTTTGCTCGATCGCGGGTCCAACTTACTTCCACCCTTCTGAGTTCGACCCATGCTCAAGTATATGGAGGGTCCGTACAAGGTTCCGGGACGACGGCCTCGGTAGTACATGATCACCCCCGGCAAGCGACGCCTCTGCCAGCCGGGCAGGCCTATCACTTGCTCCCTTACCTTCTCGTCCACCTCTCGAAGAGGCTTGGGTATCCAATACGCCACGGCTCCCGTCCGCACGATGGCGTCGCGCTCGATCGCGGGCCTTTCCCAAGCGGGCGGCACTCCTTCGAGCGTCTTCAAGGCGGGTGGAAGCTCTCCCTGCCCCTGTGACCAGACCAGCCCGAAGCCGACGGCAAGCAAGACCCCGAGAGTTCCTAAGCTCCAGGTCGTGAGGCGACGGGCGCGCGTCATCTTTACACCCCTTCAGGGAGCGAGCCCTCTGAGGCGGCTCGCGACCCACTCGGTCCAACCCATGCGCCGCTCGTGCTCCCCGACGATCACCGTGCACCATCGTTCGCCGCGGCGTGAGATGCGGCCATTCGCCTCCAAACACCCTTCGGTCAGTCGCACAAGGGGCCCGACCCCTCCTGACGACGCGACATTGATGTAAATCGCGCCCCGGCTATGGGACCTCTTTTGCCAGCCGGGGAGAGTCAGCAGCGATCGATCCAAACCCTTTTCGACGTCGCCCCTCGCCCTCGGCACCCAATAGACCGGGGCCTCCTCCTTCACGAAGCGGCGCCCGGG
>JAUJNV010000014.1:1545-36795 GCA_030447945.1 Fimbriimonas sp.
ACGTCCCACTGCACGTGCTCGACGACCCGGTAGCCCCGGCGCTCGTAGAGGGCGATGAGGTGGTGGGCGCCCTCCGACGTGTCGAGCGCGATCTCGGCAGCTCCGGTCTCCCTCGCCCGCCCCTCGACTTTGTCCAGGAGAGCCGCTCCGATGCCTCGGCGCTGGGCGGAGGGGTCGACGGCGAACTGATGAAAGCTGGCCACGTCGCGCCGGTCGTACCAGGCGCAGCCGCAGGTGTCATGGGCATCGTGGAAGACGACGGTGCCGACCAGGCGGCCGTCCTCCTCCGCCAAGTAGCACTCGCCCCATGCGATCCTCTCGGCCGTGACGTCGGGCGTCTGGTGGGTGGCGACATAGCGGAAGCCCATATCGGCCAACTCCCGGTAGGCGCGGCGGAGGAGAAGCGTCAGCTCCTCCAGCGAGTCTCGTTCGTCCAAGCGGCGGATGGTCATGGCCGCCACCTTGGTAGAGGTTCTCTAGTCGTCCAGCCGGTCCGCCTCGCGCAGCAGGCGCTCGAAGGCGGTGAGGCTGAACGAGCCCTCGATGTCCCCTTCGCAGACCACCTCGATCCGTCCCTCGACGACCTCCAGCCGCAGACCCCTCGCCATGTAACGGCCCGTGTGCCGCAGGGCCCAGGCTTCGTCACGGGGCAAGGGAGCCGTGAGCAGCACTTCGCCGTCCGAATCGACCACCGAGAGCACGTAATCGGCGTCATCGTCGTGCCGTGCCCGCAGCGCCCGACCCCCCGCCAAGGGCAGGCAGTCCGGGCGGAGATACGGCGGCAGTCCCTCAGTGGGCGGCGGTCCAGTCACAACTTGCCAAACGCGCAAGTACGCCGCGTGTTCCACGTAGTACGAGAAATCCGGGACTTTTGCGGGCTTCCGGGTTGAAGGTTACAGGTTGCAATCCTTCAACCTGCAACCTGTAACCTTCAACCGTAGTAACCGGTCACAGCCCAGACTCGCGCCGCGCCGCGGCGATGCTATCCGGGGTTACGGGCATGCGCCATCTTTGGAATGCGGGCATGAGATCGACGCCGATCTCCTTCGAGAGGATCGCGGCGATGAGGTTGATCTTTCCCTCCGAAGTCTCGGGCGGCTTCTTGCCCGCGGCCGCGAGACGGGGGTAGGTGCGGTACCAAGCCTTGAACGGCGCCCAGCCGTAGACCCGCTGGAGGCGCTGGAAGAACGAGTGCATCTCGTCGCTGGACAGCGTCTCCCAACCCCGCGCGGGGTCGGCAAGGTACTGGTCGCCCAGCATGAGGAAGAAGGACTCCACGAACTGCGGGCCCGTCTTCCGCTCCTCCGCGTGCCGCGCCGGGTAGGCCGCGCCGCCGAATTTGCTCCAGCGGACGCGGAACGTCTGGTCCGGGATGGTCTCGAAGGCGTAGGCGAGCTTGAAGTTCGCCTGCCACTCGGCGGCCGGCCCGTTCCAGATGTACCAGGGGCCATGGACGTCGAAGTTGTGCCCCACCTCGTGGACCCAGCCGAACGGCATCAGCCCCTGGTCGATGTCCGCTAGCTGGTCCCCCACGAACTTCGTGTTCATCACGACCGGGTTGCCCGCGTAGGCCCACCACGGATGCTCGGGCGCCTCGCGGATGACCATCAGCTTCCCCTCGTAGGGGTGGTAGCCCGTGAGGTCGATCATCGCCTGGTACGACTGGTCCAGCCACCGCAGGGCCGCCTTCTGATTCTTCCAGGTGGCAAACCTCCCCTCCATCAGCTCCAGCCCGAGCGTCTTGCCCCGGATCATCTTCAGCCGCCCCTTCAGCCGCGCCTCCGGAATCCGGATCTCGAACGGCTCGTCGGACGTCCGGCCGCCTTGGACGACGGTGAAGGTGCCCCGCATGATCGGCGCGTCCGGACTCGCCGCCGCGGCGACCTCCGGCGGCAGGTAGCCGATCTCGTCCTTGACCGTCTCCTTGCCCTTGGTCACCGTGAGGTCCAGCGCCCCGCCCCAGGGCTGCCCGACGGGCTGCCCCTTGGCGATCCACCGGACGGCCCAGCGTGTGATCTTCGCGGGCTCGTCCGAGCCGTTGCGAAAGGTGAACCGATACGAGCCCCACCCTCCAGCCATCCACCCCGCCGCGATCCGCGACTCGGCAAGCACGGACACCTGGCTCTGAGGAATCGCCGTGAGGAACAGGGAGAGAAAGGCGACGCCTAGACGGGTCTGCATAGCCCAGTTTGGCCGAAGGCTCGGCTATGTGCGAACTTGTGCCGCCCTGCGCCCCCCCCTGCGATGGCAGAGAACCTCCGGACCCCCTCGCCTTTTGCGAAGCAAAGGGAGAGGGGGCAGGGGGTGAGGGTTCCGGGCAGTCCCAACAATCGGTGAGTTTCACCCCAAGGCGCTAAGCCCTCCCCACCCTTTGCGCCTCGCCTACATCGGCTCCCCACACGAGGCGCGACGAAGGATGAACCGCTGCGCCTTTGCGAGAAACTCCGGGAAGCCCCTGCTTCCTTCCAGGCTCGGTCGCAGCAGCTACATCCCGGAACCCTCACCCCCTGCCCCCTCTCCCTTTGCTTCGCAAAAGGCGAGGGGGTCCGGAGATTCTCCTCCGGTCCCTACGCCCGCGCGTTGCGGAAGCCGTCGGCCGTGCCCCAAGCGCCTGTCGGCGCGGCGCTCGCCGCCGCCTCTCCCCTCGCCTCGCCCGCATAGGCGAAAAGCGACGCCAGCTCCGCCGGGGGCGCGCCCGGGGTCCAGTCGGCGAACTCCCGCCCGAGAAAGCCGGTGTCGATGTTCCCGGCGCGGAAGGAGGGGTGGTCGAGCACGTCGAGGAGGTACGCGACGTTCGTTTTCACGCCCAGAACGTGGAAGTCCATCAGGGCGGCGCGCAGGCGTTCGATGGCGGCCTCCCTCGTCTCCGCGTGCGCGATCACTTTGGCGAGCAAGGAGTCGTAGTAGCGCGACACCTCGCCGCCGGGTCCGAAGCCGGAGTCGACGCGGACGCCCGGGGCCTTCGGCTCGGCCCACGCGAGGATGCGTCCGATCGACGGGAGGAATCCCTTACCCGGATCCTCGGCGACGATCCGCGCCTCGATAGCGTGCCCCTTCAGCGCCGCCCGGTCCCCTTCCATCAGCGCGGGCGAGAGGTCCAGCCGCTCGCCGGCGGCGATCCGGAGCTGCCACTGAACGAGGTCGATACCCGTGACCATCTCCGTTACCGGATGCTCCACCTGAAGCCGCGCATTGACCTCCAGGAAGTAGAACTCGCCCGAAGCCTCGTCCACCATGAACTCCGCCGTCCCCGCGCCCACGTACCCCGCCTCCCGGGCGAGAGATTCCGGGCGGCGTCGCGCATGGCGGGCCAGAGGGCGTTGGGCGCTGGGCGTTGGGCGTTAGGGGAACCGCTCTCCTCAACGCCCAACGTTCTAACGCCCAACGCCTCCTCAACGGCGCCTCCTCCACGATCTTCTGATGCTGTCGCTGGAGCGAGCATTCGCGCTCGAAGAGGGGGCGACGTTGCCGTGGGCGTCGGCGAGAAGCTGAACCTCGACGTGGCGGGGGCGCCCGACGAGCTTCTCCACCAGCATCGAGCCGTCCCCGAACGCCTTCAGTGCCTCCTCCGACGCGAGCTCTAGCTCGCTCATGAATCGCGCGGGCTCCCAAACCGCCCGCATGCCCCGCCCGCCGCCCCCGGCGGAGGCCTTGAGCATCACCGGGTAGCCGATCCCCTCCGCCGCCGCCTGCAGCTCTTCGGCGGTGGCCCCCTTCTCGAAGTGCCCCGGCACGATCGGCACGCCCACCCGCACCGCCAGCGCCTTGGCCTCCGACTTCCCCCCAGCAGCCGCATCGCGGACGCAGGCGGGCCGACGAAGACGATGCCCGCGGCCTCGCACGCCTCCGCGAACTCGGCCCGCTCGCTGAGGAACCCGTACCCCGGATGGACCGCGTCCCGCTCCCGTCGCCCGCGCCGCGTCCAGGATCTTCCCCGCATCGAGGTAGCTCGCCGAGGGTTCGGGCGGGCCGATGGCGACCGCCTCGTCGGCCAGCGCGACGTGCGCCGCGCCCGCGTCGGCGTCGCTGTAGACGGCGACGGTGCGGATGCCCATCTCGCGCGCCGCGCGGATCACGCGCACGGCGATCTCGCCCCGGTTCGCCACGAGCAGCTTGCGGATCATCGTTCGACCACGAAACTTGCCTTCCTCTTCTCTAGAAACGCCGCCACCCCTTCTTTCCCTCGTCCCCCCGCCCGGACGGAGGCGAGACGCCGCGCGGCGTCCTCCAGGCTCGCCGGTGGCGCCTGCGCCAGGCGCTTGGCCGCCGCCACCGCCTCGGGGCCGACCGAGAGCGCCGCGCGCACCTTCTTCTCCACCGCGCGATCCAGCCCGTCGAGCCCGCTCACCTCGTGCACCAGACCGATCCTCAGGGCACGTTGGGCGTCGAACGCCTCACCGGTCGAGAAGAGCGCCCGCGCTTGCCCGGCGCCGATCTTGGGCACCACGAACACAGAGATCGTCGCCGGGATGAGTCCCAGGCGCACCTCGCTGAACGCGAACGTCGCCCTCTTCCGCCACCGCCACGTCGGCCGCCGCGACCAGCCCGCACCCGCCCCCGAACGCCGCCCCGCGGACGCGGGCCACGACGAGCGCCGGGCACTGGACGATGCTCTCGAAAAGCCGCGCGAGGCGCAAGGCGTCCTCGTAGTTCTGCTCCTCGTATAGCGCGCCGCGCGGCGCATCCAGTTCAGATCGCCCCCCGCGCAAAACGCCTCCCTCGCCCGTCAGCACCACCGCCCGCGCCTCTTGCGCGGGACCCGCGAAAGCGTCGGCGAGCGCCTCAATGAGCCGATCGTCCAGCGCATTGCCTCGGGCCGATCCAGCGTAAGCCGCAGAACCGGACCGTCAGCTTCCACCCTGAGCATGTGGCGGAGTATGGCACGGCGCATCCGCTGTGTCTGAGAGCGACCACCTAGAGACCGGGCCTGCCTCTGCCCACATGATCTTCGGAGGCTACGCCCGTAGGGCGTGTAGTCGTCGCGCCCGGCGACGCCTGGGCATTACGTAGGCACGACCCGACGTGCGAAGCAGCACCGGATACTCCGCAGAAGGTGGCATGCCGGGAAAGGCGTTCGCGTCGCCGGGCGCGACGACTACACGCCCTGCGGCGCAATCTCCGAAGTGGATACGGAGAGAGCCACCGCGCATATTAAGTTCCCATGCGGCACTAGCTCGTGTTCAAGCAGCGGGAGGAGGTGCCGCACTACGACACAGTCTGAAGTAGTCTACTGAAGGAAACGAAAGCCTTCAGAACGGGGTCCTCGAACCGCAGAGGCAGGGGCCCCGGTGGAGAAAAAGGCAACAACATAGCGCCACTGAAGTGAAAGCGGCGTACGTACCGAAAAAGTCACGCTACAGTAGGAGGTCAGCGAAGACGTCCGCCGGGAGCGCAGATGCCCACGCCGCAGGCTCTGTCGACCGTGAACCGGCGGCGCGTCAGGGCTTTGGGCTAGATCGGCTGCCCCACGGCGCGCCTTGGCACCAACAGCACGCCGGGGAAGACGCCAAGTTCTGTGAACCCGTTAGTAAATCATAACTACAAGTTCGTGTTCCTGAACCAGTGTGGGACTGCCGGACAGCATGAAGCCGATGAATCGCCTGAGGACGGCTTCACTCCTTCAACTTTTATGACACGAGGGGTGAAAATGACTTGGCGGAACATCTTCCATGTAGACACTTGCGGACTTTTCGAGGGTGCGTTCGTGGCGTGGAACGGATTTGTGTACTTCCCTGGTCCCACAAGCGTGAACTGGGCTTTCGACTATTGGCGGAAGCGATTTTGGGATGCTCTCGCGGACAACACCTCAGTAAGCGGGTTTATGACTCTTGCTGACCTGCGGCTTCCGTCTTGGGCACAGCACCCCAACCCCCGCTCGTCCAGCCCTGTCTTCCAGAAGCCCAAGAGGGTCCAGGAAGGGGATTTCGGGCCCGGTTGGTGACGAATATGAGGTGCCTGATCCGGGCCTTGATGTGTTGGCTGCCCCTCGGGTGTGGGAAAAGCCCCTGTAGTCCCTGACCGGCCCGTGCGGCCGGGGTGGGTGGCGAACAGAGGTGTCCGCCAACGCGTAGCCTCGTTCCAGACCGGTGACGTGGAGTTCGTGCGCCTCGTATTCGAGAAGTCCATGGGCCTCTGGCCGGATCCGTTGCCGGGCCCCGTGCCCGACGCCGTCATCCGCGACCCAAGGAGAATCGCCGAGATGCGCGGGGCCTTTCTGCAGTCCGAGCGCAAGTGGTGGCCGCACGGGGCGGGTTCCGAGCCCGACCCTGCGAGGGAGTGGATCACCGACGACTCTCGAGTTCCACCTGAGGAACGGCGAGAAATTGACCTTTCGGATTATGCCACCGGACTACGTGATTCGGTACCAATGGGGCGCGGAGGTCGCGCGTCTGCACGCTAATTACTACCGCGAGGTGTTTCTCGTAAAGGTAAAGCTCCGTCGGTGATGCGTCAGAACCCTCTACCGGTCGCCCCAGCGTCCGACGCCCCACTCGACCTTAAATAGCCCGACGACGGGAGGACGAGGCGGGCGTCTGGTCTGCCCCCGATGGTGAAGACGTTTGAAGTAGAGACCTCCGAGCATGGACCCCGTCAGCCGCGAAGGTCCGGAACAGAGGCACCGGCATGTGGGAGCCTTGGCCCGAAACCTCTTTTCAGCCGACGAAGCCTCCCGCTCAGCAGACCAGCCGTAATGGAGAAAGGTGGATCGACATCCGACACTAGCGGCAACCAAGAGGTGGTTATAGATGATCCCGTGGATAGTTCTCGGTTTCGCTTTCGGAGGGCCTGCCGCCGGAGCGCAGGCATCTGCTCGAGCCCAAGGGGATCAAGCGGATCGCCCGCTCCTCATCGTGGCCCGCCGGTGGACGGTTTCCCCGGAAGGCGGACCCTTCGAGTTGCGAGCCTACTCGTTAGCCCGTACGGGAGCGCCGCGGCTTCTCCGGCGTGCGGTGCGGAAGGATCTCCGGCACGTTCTCGACAACAGCCCCGGCGTCCTTGCCGTGTCCCCCGACGGCCGGTGGGCCGCCTTCGATGCGTTCCGGGGCGGGAAGAGCGCCTTGTTGCTCTGGAACGTCCGCGCCGGCGGCGTCACTCGCGTCGCCGGCGCGGAGCGCCTCGCCGCGGTGCGGTGGTCTCCCGACTCGGAGCGCCTCCTGATGC
The DNA here is from genome assembly GCA_030447945.1 of Fimbriimonas sp. Next base: position 8,707 of record JAUJNV010000014.1, read on the forward strand.
TTCGGGGTGTATCGTCCGAGGAGCGGAGCCGAGCCTCGACTCGTGGTCGCCCTTCCGGCACCCGATACGCCGAAGTGGTCGACCGATCGACGCGGGCAAGCTCCTCCTGCGCGTGACGGACGTCATGGGCGCAGAGTGGGCGAACGCGGGTAGCGTCGTCCACTGGAGGCTAGGCTCAGAAAGCTTCGCCCCTGACGGTTCCGTGGTCTTTAGCCTTAATCGCCGTACGCGGCATCTCGTTGGCTCGGTTCGCGTGGAGGCTAGATCGAAGGGCGTCCGGCAACAGGCAAGAAGCAGCTTAGCTGCAAATGCCCAACGGAGACTTAGCACGTTACTGAACGTCTACGCGGAAACAACCCGCCATCCACTAGGCGACATCTTCGGCATCGCGAACAACCAATTTGAGACGAGCTACAGGTTTAGCCCGGATCTAAGGACGATGTTCGTGCTCCACCACTCGGAGGTGTCCGGCGCCGAGGAGATGTGACGGAACCCGAACGCCGTTCCGGAGGACGTTCGGGACTTTCTGGGCACCTACCCGAGGGACGCGCTGTTCAAGGTAGGCGGCGGAGTTGCCTTCCTTCCCCGTCCCCAGCGCGAGGAGCATTGGGGCGTTGAGTGGTCCAAGGACGGTCGCAGGCTCTACTTCCTTGGCGAAGCGTTCTACGCGCATCGGATTCCTAGGCTAGAACCCGCGTCTGGCGTGTACCTCACGCAGCTCGATGGGGCCACCAGGCAAGGCGGGTGGCGCCGCCTCGACCCACCGCTGCAGGGGCTGGATCTGAACTCGTGGCGCCTCGCTCTACGCCCACCGTAGGCGGTCTCCGGGGCCGGAGTGGGGATTGAAAGTTGCGCCATCTTAGCGACTCAATCGGACGTTGTAGAGACCGACAACTCGGACAGCGGGGCTGGCTTCAGGATCGAGTGATAGGCCCGCCCGTTCGGCAAGGGAGGTTCGCCTCCGCTCCCGGTGGTTGCCGTCGCGGTAGTCTCCTCGCGGTGAACGCGTCGAGCATCGAAACCGCTCCCTTTCGGGTGGGCCGCACGGAGCTCGCGCTGCTCGCGGCGCAGACCTACTTGCGCTGGTTCTGGTGGGTGATCCTGCCGCCCCTGATCGTCGGCCTCGTGCTCCTCTTCGTCGGGGGGACCCCGTTCATGCGTATGCTCGGGGCGTTCTTCCTGGCGTGGCCGCTGACGGTCGTCGGACGGGCGTTCCTCTTGACCAGTCCGCTCGCCAAGCGAATGATGCGGCCGACGCGCATGACCTCGGACGGAACCGAGATACTCTTCATGCGGAAGGCGGAAGGGGGGAAGGGTCGCGGTCGACGCCGTGCGGCGGCTACGACGACGGGGTAGGTTTTATGTGTTGGAGACGCGGCGCTTCGGCTTCGCCGTCGTGCCGGCCGACGCCTTCCGGAGCGAGGAGGACCGCGGGGCCTTTGAGGCGACCTTCCAGAGGAGTTAGGCGATGAAGCCGATCGTGGTGCCCGAGCATGTTGTGGAGAAGGGCCTGTACGTTCGGTCCTTGACGAAGGTGACCGCGTTCGTCGCGCCGGTCGTCGCCGCGATCTTCGGCGTGGTCTGCATGGTGACGGTCGGGCTCAGTCCACAGAAGCCGCCAGCCGGACTCCCGATGCCGCCGAGCGTCGTGCCGATCCTGTTGGGGCTGATCTCCGCCCTTGGCGCCTTCATCCTCTGCACCGTGGTCCTCCGCCTCGACATCGCCTCGAAGCGCCCCGCCCTGACCGTGGGGGTCCTCGCCCCTGACCAGCGCCTCAGCATCGAGGAAAACGAGATCGTGCGCACAAGCCCGGTCGGCGGCATCGAGCGCCTCCCCCTCACAGAGGAGACCCTGGGGGCCGTCGCGCGGGACGTCCTGTTCCTCTGGTCGTCGGCGGGCCACGGCGTTCGCCTCGCCCTCCCCCTCTCCGCCTTCGCCAGCCCCGCCGACCGCGCCACCGCCCTCCGGCACCTGTATGAGCGGAAGGTGCTTCGATGGGGATGGAGGCCGTAGGCAGCGGGGTGCAGGGTGTGGGGTGCGGGGTGCGGATGGAAGAACCTGATTCTCACCTCCCTCTCCCCTACACCCCGCACCCTGCACCCCACACCCCCTGCCCGCATTCCCTCACCCCCGAAGGTGACTTTCAATCGCCTCCGTCTGCGCGTAATCCGTCCAGTCGAGGCTCACGGGGGTGATGCTGACGAAGCCTTCGCTTACGGCCTCCACGTCGGTGCCCGGCTGGTCCGGCTTCATTACCACGACGCCGCCCTGCCAGTAGTAGGGGCGGCCCCAGGGGTCCGTGCGGAGCTCGACGCGGTCCTTGTAGACGCGCTGGCCCATCGCCACCACGCGCTCGCCCCGCAGCTCGGCGTAGTCTCCGACCGAGGGCACGTTCACATTGAGGAACGTCAGAGGCTTCTGGGGGATGGACACGAGGAGGTCCCAGCGCTCCGCGAGCCATCGGACACCCGTCTCGTAGTGGATCGGCGCGCCCGTGACGAACTGCGCCATGCTCAGCGCGATGGAGGGGATGCCGTTGATCGCCCCCTCCATCGCCCCCGCGACGGTGCCGGAGTAGGTCACGTCGAACCCCAAGTTGGGGCCGTTGTTGATGCCGCTCAGGATGAGGTCGCACCCGTCGGGCCATCCGAGGGTGAGGCCCACGTTCACGCAGTCCACCGGCACGCCCGTCACCTCGTAAGCCTCGATCACCCCTTCGAACTCCACGGGCCACACCCGCAGGGGGTCGCGCATCGTCATCGAGTGCCCGCACGCCGACCGCTCCCGGTCCGGCGCGACGACCTTCACCTCGCCATGCTCGCGGGCTACGCTCACCAGGGCCTTTAGGCCGGGCGCACGAATGCCGTCGTCGTTGGTGATCAGGATTCGCACGACCCAGTTTGGCGCGAGATGGCGTGGCCATGGTGCCACACTGAGTCAGGAGTTATCCATGAACGCCGACCGCGCGACTCTCACCTTCCTTTTCACCGACATCGAAGGCAGCACCCGGCTATGGGATAGCCAGCCCGGCGCGATGGCCCCCGCCCTCGCGCGCCACGACGCGCTGCTGCGACAGAGCATCGAGGCCCAGGGGGGGCGGGTGTTCAAGACCGTGGGCGACGCGTTCTGCGCCGCCTTTGAGGCGGCGAGCGGGGCGACGAAGGCGGCGCTGGAGGCGCAGCTCGCGCTCGGGCGCGAAGACTGGGGCACGCTGGGAGGGCTCCGTGTCCGCATGGCCCTGCACACCGGGGAGGCGGAGCTACGCGAGGGCGACTACTTCGGCCCCCCCCTCAACCGGGTCGCGCGGCTCCTCGCCACGGCGCACGGCGGACAGACCGTGATGTCGCAGACGACCTACGACCTCGTCCGGGACCAGCCCCCTGCGGGCGCGAATCTGCAGGATCTGGGCGAGCACCGCCTGAAGGATCTCGAGCGTCCGGAACGGGTCTACGGCCTGCTCCACCCCGATCTCCTCGGCGACTTCCCGCCGCTGCGCTCGCTCAGCGGCCTCCCGAACAACCTTCCCCAGCAGGTGACGAGCTTCGTCGGCCGCGAGCGGGAGACGCCGGAGGTCGAGCGCCTGCTCCGGGCCTCGCGCCTCCTCACCCTCACCGGCGCGGGCGGCACGGGCAAGACGCGGCTCTCGCTCCAGGTCGCCGCAAACATCCTGGAGGAGCACCCCGACGGCGCGTGGTTCGTCGAGTTCGCCCCTGTCTCCGATCCGGATCTGGTGCCCCAGACCGTGGCGGCCGCGCTCGGCGTGCGGGAGGAGCCGGGCAAGCCGATCACCGACACGCTTCATGGGTACCTGAAGGACAAGCGCCTCCTGCTCGTCTTCGACAACTGCGAGCACCTGCTCGACGCGGTGGCCCGCCTCGCCAACGCGGTTCTGCGGGGCTGCCCCGACGTCCGCATCCTCGCCACGAGCCGCGAGGCGATGGGGATCGGCGGCGAGCAAGCGTACCGCGTGCCCTCCTTGGCCTCTCCCGACCCTAAAGGAAGCTACACCCCCGAATCCCTCGGCCAGTTCGACGCGGTGCGCCTCTTCATCGACCGCGCGCTCCTCGCCCAGTCCTCCTTCGCCGTCACCAACGAAAACGCTCCCGCGGTGGCCCAGCTCTGCCACCGCCTCGACGGCATCCCCCTCGCCATCGAGCTCGCGGCGGCCCGCGTGCGCGCGATGCCCGTCGAAAAGATCGCCGAGCGGCTCGACGACCGCTTCCGCCTCCTGACCGGCGGCTCCCGCACGGCCCTTCCCCGCCAGCAGACCCTGCGCGCGATGATCGACTGGAGCTACGACCTCCTGAGCGAAAAGGAAAAGACCCTCCTCCGCCGGCTCTCCGTTTTCGCGGGAGGTTGGACGCTCGAGGCCGCGGAGGCCGTCTGCGCCGACCCCGAGGAACAAAGGACCGCGGGCTGAATCCTACCGCCCACCCGTTTACTCCCTACGCTCCATAGGCGCGGTTAACCACACCAAGAGGTACCCCCACTTCCAGCCACCGGGACCACCCGTTTTAAAGTGGGGGACGAGACGAGCGAAAAACTGGTTGGCAGTAGGCTTCAGCCCGCGCTCCCTGCCCCGGGTACAACCCGGTGCAGGTGTACTTAGTGGAAAAGACAACGACGTCACAAGCGTCCATTGAGTCATGGGAGGTCCTCGATCTCCTGAGCCACCTGGTCGAGAAGTCGTTGGTCGTGTACGACGAAGACGGCAGCGGCGCCGGCCGCTACCGCTTCCTCGAGACAGTGCGCCAGTACGTCGGCGACAAAATAGACGCCGCGGAGGCGGAGTCGCTCCGGGCACGGCACCGCGAGTGGTTCACCCAACTGGCTGAGCAGGCGTCTCCAGGGCTCACGGGGCCCGACTGCGCACGCTGGCTAAAGCAGCTTGAAGACGAGCACGAAAATTTTCGCTCTGCACTCGATCTTAAAGCGGCCGATGCTCCCGCGGTGGAGCAGGCCCTGCGCTTGGCGGGAGGGCTGTGGCGCTTTTGGGAGGCCCGTGCGCACATAACGGAAGCTCGCGAGAGGCTGGACCGCCTCCTTAGGCTCTGCGAAGGCAACACGGTATTGACCACGGGGCACGCGCGGGCGCTCGTCAGCGCGGGGAGACTGGCTTACACCTACGGCGACTATCCAGCAGCGACCGGGCACTTTGAGCAGGCGAGGGCGGTGTCTCGCAACCTGAATGACGGCGCGGAGATGGGAGAGGCTCTGCTCGGCTTAGGCAACATCGCGCATTTCCGAGGTGAAGATGAATTGGCGCGCGACTTGCTGGACGATGGATTAGCCCTTTTTCGAGAGGCAGGGGCTCTCCAGGGCGTCGCCCGTGCGCTGAACACCTTAGCGGTTGTGGCCCTTCGGCGAGAGGATTACTCCGCCGCTCACTCGCTCATGGATGAGAGCCTGGCCATACGGCGTCGACTCAATGACCCTATTGGCACATCCGTCGCGCTGAGCACTCTCGGCATGGTGTTCCACGCACAGGGTCACTATTCCACGGCTGAGGACAATTTCGAGGAGGCGCTGGCGATCGCGCGTGAAGTTGGCGAGATGGACATGACTGCATCGTTACTCTTAAAGTTGGGGGAGGTGGCAGTCGCGCAGGGCGACATCGCCAGTGGCCGCGCCAGATACCGCGAGAGCCTCGTAATGCTCTCTGCAATGGGAAGCAATCGAACTACTATACGGTGCCTGGAGCACCTATCGAAGTTGTCGGCCGCCCAGAAGGAGTATGAGCGCGCGGCGCGGCTACTTGCAGCGGCAGAAAAGCAGCGTGTCGATGTCGGGTTGCAGGAGGGGACTCGGCAGGCACGAGAAATGACTGCCGCGCGCGGCGTGCTAGGCGAGAAAGCCTTTGCGGCGGCTTGGAGGAAAGGTCAAGCCATGACCCTGGACGAGGCGGTCAAATATGCTCTGGAGGAGGACCCGGCACCATGAGTGGTTTGGAACTCTGCAAGCTGTCAACCTCCTCGTGCCTAGCGGAGACCCGCTGCTTCACCAGGCCATGGGCATGGGGCCCGCGCGAACGCCGGAGAGTGAGGTGAGGATGAGATCGATGCCCAGCGCAGGCCCCGCAATGGCAGTCGAAGAGGGGGAGATCCTCGACCTCCTCACCCACCTCGTCGAGAAGTCGCTCGTCGTCTATGACGAAGCGACCGGGCGGTACGAGCTTCTGGAGACGGTTCGGCAGTACGCCAGAGACCGGCTGCTGGAAAGTGGGGAAGGCTACGCGCTCCGGTCGCGGTGCCGCGACGAGTTCCTCGCCCTCGCCGAACGGGCCGAGCCTCATCACTTCGGCCCCGATTGCGCCGAGTGGCTGGAACGGCTGGAAGTCGAACACGACAACTTGCGAGCCGCGTTGGCCTGGTCTCTAGATGAAGATGGCGACTACGGCACGGAGGCGAGCCTCCGCTTGGTCGCGGCCCTGTGGCGCTTCTGGAGGACGCGCGGCTACCTCAGCGAGGGGCGCGCCTACACGTCGACCGCCCTCGACCGAGCGCCCTGCCCCCCCGGCCAAACGACCGCTCGAGCCGACGTCCTTCACGCAGCCGCCGAACTGGCCCGTAGCCAGGATGAAGTGAGCCTCGGCAACGCCTACGACACGGAGAGTCTGGCGTTGTCACGCGAGGCGGGCCACGAGCGCGGCATGGCGCTCGCTTTGAACGGGCTGGCCATCGGTGCCGTGTCCCGGGGGGACAGCGGCTTGGCGCGCACCCTTTTCGAAGACAGCTTGTCGATCCACCGGAAACGGGACGACAAATGGGGAATTGCCCTTGCGCTCAACAACCTCGCCCACGTCGAGCGCTTGGAGGGGACGGAAGGTGTGCGTCCCTTGCTGGAAGAGAGCGCCGGGATCCTTCGCGAGCTTGGGGCCAAGGACACCATGGCCTTGGTGCTGGGCAACCTCGGCGAAGCATCGCTCAAGAGCGGCGACGTGGTGGCCGCCCGTACCTACTACTTGGAGTGCCTGACGCTCTGCCGCGAATTGCGCCAGAAGTGGGTCGCCGCTTACGCCGTCGAAGGACTCGCAGCTGCCAGCCCGCGGGCAGACAGATCCGCGACTCTGTACGGCGCAGCAACCGCTCTGCAAGGATCCATCGGAGTCGACTTGGGTTCTAACGCGCGGGCCGAGCGCGAAGCGAACCTGGCGGCCTTGCGTGTCGAACTGGGGGAGGCAGCTTTCGATGCCGCCTTCGACACAGGACATGCTCTCTCGTGGGAGCAAGCCCTTGACTACTCGATAGAGGCGGACTCGCTCCCACGTTAGTGCGTCGTTGCGAGCCTTAAACGATCTAGAGAATCTGAGGCGGCAAGTAGCCGCGGACGTAGCGACCCCTGAGAGGCGTCATGTCTTCAGAATCTGTCTGTTGGCCGGGCTGAAGCCCGCCGGCCTGGTGCGGGCTGGAGCCCGCGCTCCGCTTTCTCGGGGTACAACCCGTCTGACAAGGGATTGCATCAAGGGGCCCTCCGTGGAAAGGATAGCGACGTCACAAGCCTCCGTCGACTCCTGGGAAGTCTTGGACGTCCTTTCCCACCTCGTCGAGAAGTCGCTCGTCATCTACGAGGAGTCGACCGGTCGCTACCGCCTGCCGGAGACGGTGCACCAGTACGCGAGCGAGCGACTCCAGCATGCGGGGGAACGAGACGCGCTGGAGAACCGGCACCGCGGGCACTTCGTGGACTTCGTCGAGCGAGCGGACCGAGGCATCGTCGGACCGCAGCAAAACGAGTGGGTAGATAAGCTCGAAGTGGAGCACGACAACCTCCGCGCCGCCCTCGAATGGAGCCTGGAGGACCCCGAAGGGGCAGAAACCGGTCTTCGGCTCGCGGCGCCGCTCTGGAGGTTCTGGAACACGCGCGGACACCTGTCCGAGGGGCGAAAGTGGTACGCCGCCACCCTCTCTCGCGGCGGAGCTCAGACTCCTACGCACACCCGGGCTTACGCTCTTCTCGGAGCCCACGAGCTCGTCACCGCCCAAGGGGACTTGGACGAAGCGGTGACCCTCCTGGAAGAGAGCGTGGCGATCTACCAGGCCCTGAACGATGCCACTCACCCGGGATGGGGCCACGCTCTGAGCGCGCTCGGATTCCTGGCGTATCGCCAGGGCGATCTCCCCAGGGCCCGCACCTTTTATGAGACGGGCATGCAGGCAGCCCGGGCGGTAGGCCATCCGCACGGCATAGCGATGGCCCTCGTTCACTTGGGGGGGCTTGAGCAGGCAGAAGGAAATCGCGATAGGGCGCGCGCTTTCTACTCGGAAGCGGCCGAATTGGAGCGGGTATCCGGCATCCCGTACGGGCTCGCGCTGTCCGTTTTGAGGTTAGGGGAGATGGTATCTGAGGAAGGCCGCTACCAGGAAGCCCGAGCCTATCTCTGCGAGGGGTTGACGGTGTGCCAGGCGATGCGGCACCAGCCCCTTACCGCAACCGCGCTCGCCGCTCTCGCTCGCCTCGCCGCCGCCGAAGGCAACTACCGGCACGCGGCGTGCCTCCTGGGTGCCCGGGAGGCATTGCAGATCGCCTTGGGCGCCCCTACCCAGACGCGCGCTGAAGCCGAGTCCGACTCGGGTATTGCCCTTCTGCGGAGATCTTTGGGCGACGAAGCGTTCGATTCCGCGTTCGCCGCAGGCAAGGAAATGCCCCTCGACCTCGTCGTCCAAGAAGCTTTGTCCGGGGACGGGGCCACGCGGTGAGCCACCCAGGGAGCCACCCGATCGAAGAATGGGAGGTGCTCGACCTCCTCTCCTCGCTGGTCGCCAAATCGCTGGTGGTGTATGACGAGGCGGGGGGTCGTTATCGGCTGATCGAGACCCTTCGGGAGTACGTCGAAGGAAAGCTGCTGGACAGCGGGGACGCGGAGGCGGCGCACCGTCGGCACTTGGACCATTACCTGGCGCTGGCGGAAGAGGCGGAGCCGAAGCTGACCGAGGCGGACCAAGCCGTATGGTTCCAGCGCCTCGATGCCGAATACGACAATCTCCGGGCGGCCTTTGGCAAGGCCGGCCTCGCTGCCGATGAGGAGGCCGGATATCGGCTTGCGGGCGCTCTGGGGTGGTTCTGGAGCGTGCGAGGCCACCTGAGCGAGGCGCGCGCCCTGCTCCACGAGGTGCTCATGACGGAACTCTCCGGGCGGCCTTCGTATCGCGGGCAACAGGCAAGCGGGCCTCGGCTGCGCTGATGAACGAATGCCGGATATCGGCGGCTGGGAGTGGCGCGCGCCGTGAACAATCTGGGCTGGCCTACGACGAGGGGGGACTGCTGTTCTGGCGCTGCGTGCGAGACGTCCGGCCACCTGAGTAGGCATCGCCGCGCAGCCTGGGGGCTCCACGAGGGTGCTCGTCGGACGCTGACGCTGCGGCAGGCAAACTCCGATTACGCTGCACAACATGGGCGGGTTCTTCACGAAAGGCGATTGCTCTTCGTATCGCAGGCAACATCGCCCTCAGCCCAAGCGGACTACTCGTCGGCGGCTGCGCTGAACGAATGCCTAGAAACCTACCGTGAAGTCGGCGACGAGCTAGGAGTAGCGCGCGCCGTGAACAATCTGGGCAACCTGGCCTATGACGGGGGACTACGCCACGAGGCGCGAAGAGCTGTTACGACGCGTGGTCGGAACCGGCGGAGGCCACGCGTACGGCGCTGTTTCACGAACTGGAACATCAAGACGCGTCCGGAAGACCTACCCGGCGACGGCCCGCGGGGAATGTAGCGCGCCGGCCGCGATCTCGGCCTGGGGGACGTCGCCTACTGGTGGAGGTCGATGGTCGTTGCGCCACCTCGTCGGAAGCGCTGACGCTGCACCGGCAGGAGTGGCGATGGCCACGCTACGCGCGACCCAACGAACATCGCGATGACGCGTCCGCTGCACAACATGGGCGAGCAGTTCTTCACGAAAGGCGATTACGCCTCTTCGGATGGTGATCGCGCTCCTTCCGCAGCCATCTTGGCGGAGGCCCTCACCACGGCGAAGTCGATCGGGTTCAAAGCCGTCATCGTCTACTCGGCTCACCGGCATTGCGAGGCCCTGCACGACACGGAGGGCATCGCCGCCGTGCTTGATGCCACCCGCGCGTCTTTGAGAGCGAAGCCCTCCTGATACTCAAGGGAGCCCAGACATTAGATGAAATTCCGGGATACCTCCCGCCGCTCCTGCGCGCGAGTGCGCCTGGCCTCGCCTGTGCGGAGGAGCAATGGGATGATGGACGCGGTGCGCCTCTTCGAGGACAGCGGACGCCGTGCGGGCAGCCTTGGGCAGCGCCATCGAGCCGAGCGAGGCCGAAGCTCCCTCGGAGAGTCTTTGCGGCCGCCTCTGCGACGGCGCGCGGGGAAGCTAAGTCACGACCGGTTCGAGGAGCTCTGGGGAGAGGGTGGGGCTGGAAACCGGCGGAGGCTCTCGACCGAAGGGCGTCGCGAGGTCGCTGGGGAAGCTAAGTGTGGATGAAGGTCATACTGGCGCTCCATGTCGGAAAACATCATTGAGGGTGAAAGACCTCCGGAAGACATACCCTGGCGGCACGTGAAGCGGTGCGGCGGCACGGAGCTTTTCGGTCGTCCGGGCCGGCGAGTTCTTCGGGTTTCTCGGGCCGAACGGGGCGGGCAAGACGACCACCATGAACATGCTGGTAGACCTCGTCAAGCGGACCTCCGGCGAAGTCATCATCGACGGCCTCCGGTTCGAAGACCAACCGATCGAGATCTACAAGCGGGTCGGCTTTGCCATGCAGGAGATCGGGCTGGACGAGACCGCCACGGCGCGGGAGATGCTGCAGCTCCACGGCCGGCTCTACCACCTCACCGCCGAGCGGATCGAAGCCCAGGTCGGGAGGCTGCTCAAGCTCGTCGAGCTCGAAAAGGTCGCCGACCGGTTCACGCACACCTATTCCGGCGGCATGCGGCGGCGCTTCGACTTGGCCCTTTCGCTGGTCCACGAGCCGAAGATCCTGTTCCTCGACGAGCCCACCCAAGGCCTCGATCCCCACGCGCGCCAACTCATCTGGAACCACCTCCGCGAGCTCAACCGCGCCGGGATGACCGTCTTTCTCACCACCCACTTCATGGAAGAGGCGGAGGCGCTGTGCGAGAGGATCGCGATCATGGACAAGGGCGAGATCGTGACCACCGGCACGGTCCCGGAGCTTCTGGAGCGGCATGAAGCCAAGACCCTCGAAGAGGTCTTCCTCAAGACCACCGGCAGCGACCTAGGAGCGGAAGAGGTGAACCCTAACGCCACAGACCCTTACGCTCGCGCGAGGGTGTAGGGCGGCGAGTAAAATGGGCCGCTATTAGGAGGTAAAGGAAAGTGAGAATCAAGTTCCTGTTCTTTGCGCTGTGTCTTGCGATCTGCGGCTCGGCCTCGGCCAACGACCACACCGAACTCAAGCGTACGGTCGACAGCGCCTTTAGCAAGGTGGCCGTAGCCTTCAAGAAGAAGGATCAGGCCGCCGTCGACAAGCTGATGAGAATGTTCCTGTCTCGCGACTACGTGGGAATCGCCATAGACGGCTCGAAGCGAAACCTGGCCCAAACGATGGCGCAGATGCGCCAGCATCTGAAGACGAGCAAGTCGATTAGCCGCATGACGATGTCCGTGAGCAACGTCAAGGTGACAGGCACGAAGGGCACCGCGACCGGGGAGTTTAACCTCACCGGCGTCATCCACAACGACAAGGCCCGGGGCAAGACTTCCAAGTTAAGGGTGTGGGAGAAGTCGAAGGACGAGTACCGCAAAGTGAACGGCCGCTGGATGCTGGTGAAGTCGGCGACGCTGGATGGAAAGGTGTGGATCGACGGCAAGTTGATGCCCGCCGGCGTCGGCTAGCCTTTGTCGGGGCCCGAGTCTGAGCATTCTCTCCGGACGGAGCCTCGGCCCCTTGCTCCGCGTTCCCTTCCCAGGGGCGCGGAGCAACGGGCCTTCCTCGCTTATAGGGGAGGTGCACACCCTGGCAAGGGTTTCGCGATCATGGAGTGAGGCGGAATCGCGACCTCCGATGTGGTCCGGAAGCAAGGGGCGCGATAATGGGGCTGTGCCTCAGTCCCTCGCCGACGTGGTGATCCACCTCGTGTTCAGCACCAAGCATCGTGCTCCTACGCTAACTGCGGCGATCCGTACGGAGTTGTGCCCATATTTGGGAGCGATCTTGCGCAGCTACCACTGCACGCCGCTCCAAATTGATGGTGTAGAAGATCACGTTCACCTCCTGTTCAAGCTCTCCCGCACGATGACCATTGCCCAAGTCACCGAAAGGGTTAAAACCGGCTCGGCCAAATGGGTCAAGGCGAGATGGAAGATGGAGTTCGCATGGCAATCAGGCTACGCGGCTTTCTCCGTCGGGTCTGGGGAAACCGGGCACGTGTCCGCTTATATCCAGAATCAGGAGGCGCACCATCAGCGGATGTCATTTCAGGACGAGTTCAGGACATTGTTGAGAGAGTCAGGGGTGAAGTTTGACGAACAGTATGTGTGGGACTAGAATCGCGCCCCTTCAGGGCGCGGATTGGGGGCGACAGTACCCAGGGCGTTGCCCTGGGCTAGAGTAGGTCGGCCCGTTGGGCCTAGGTCATAGCAGCACATCCGTTCAAGAGCATATCCCGGTGCCCAAAAGGCCCAACGGGCCGACCTACTCTAGCCCAGGGCAACGCCCTGGGTACTGTCGCCCCAATCCGCGCCCTGAAGGGGCGCGATTCGGCTCAGCTGCTGGGACAGATTAAGAGCATCTAGCAAGATCGATGCCGACTCCCACTGGGCTGATCCCCTTTAGCTCCTTCTATCATTTTGCTGCTGACCAACTTCCCGGTTCCCCGAGCGGCCCTTGTCCATCGGGCTAAACTCGACGTCGACTCCCGATGACCTCGACCTTCCTCTCCGACTGGTACTACCTGTCCATCCGCTGCACGAAGCAGATCTGGCGTCCGTTGATGGCGCTGATCCCTTCGCTCTTCATTCCGATCTTCTTTTTCGTCGTCAACGCGGCCTCCCTGAGCGCGTTCTCGAAGGTGCCGGGTTTTCCGCCGAACGTCTCCTACCGCGACTTCATCGCCCCGATCGCGTTGTTTACCGCCGTCTTCTTTTCCGCCGGCAACGCGGGCATCGAGCTGGTTCAGGACATCTCCAGCGGCTACTTCAAGAAGCTGATGATCATGCCCATCAACCGGCTCTCCATCATCCTCGGCAGGCTCACGGAGGTTGCCGCGCAGGCGGTGATGCAGGGCTCCATCGTGCTCGTGCTGCTGCTGATCGTCGGCGTGCGCATCCGCACGGGCTTCTTCGGCACGCTCGCGGTCTTCGGGCTGTTGATCCTCTTTGCGATGGCCTGGAGCTGCGTCAGCATGATCTTCGCGCTGCGCACCCAGAACGTGCGGCTCGTGCAGTCGCTGTTCGTCATCGTCTTCCCTTTCCTCTACCTGACCCCTCGCAGGCGCCGATGAACCTCCTTCCGCCGACGTTCCGAGCCATCGCCACCGTCAACCCCGTGACCTACATCATCGAAGGGATGCGCGGCCTCGTCCTCAGCGACTGGAGCAACCCCGCCATCTGGCAAGGCTTCGTCGTCGCGGGCGTCATGTTCATCGTCATGGTCACCCTCACGCTCGGCTCGTTTCAGAAGGCGCAAAAAGTGACGGCTCCCCAGGGCGCGACTGAAGTCCGCGCTCCAGGTCCCTAAACCGGGTCGAACGGCTTGATCAGGCGGGTCTTCAGCGCGCTGAAGTAGAGCACTTCGCCGCTGTCCTTCCGCATCTTGATCCAGTTTCCTTCGACACGCTCCAGCGTGCCCACGTCCTGCCGCTCCTGCTCGCCCTGCTCGGTGAACACGGTTACCTTTCTGCCCGCTAGTTCCGAAACGATCTCCATGGTTAGCCTCCTGTATACAGCGTTTTGCCCAAGCTCTTGAGGTCGGTCGCCGCCTCGATCACCCGCGCCTTCATACCCGCCTCCGCTTTCTTGAGGTAGCTGCGGGGTCGTACACCTTCTTGTCGCCCATTTCGCCGTCGATGCGGAGCACGCCATCGTAGCCCTTCAGCATGTGGTCCGCGATGGGCCGCGTGAAGTGGTACTGGCAGTCCGTGTCCACGTTCATTTTCACTACACCGTACTCCAGCGTCGCGTGAATCTCCGACAGCAGCGAGCCCGAGCCGCCGTGGAAGACGAGGTCGAGCTTCGCGTCCCCGCCGTACTTCCCGACGACCGCGTCGTTGCCCGACTTCAGGATGTCCGGACGGAGCTTGACGTTGCCCGGCTTGTAAACTCCGTGGACGTTGCCGAAGGTCGCGGCGAGGGTGAAGCGGCCGATCCCCTTCAGGGTCTCGTACACGTAGAGCATGTCCTCCGGCGTCGTGTAGAGCTTGTGGCTCTCGGCGTTCGAGTTGTCGATCCCGTCCTCTTCGCCACCGACCACGCCCGCCTCGACCTCCAAAACGAGCCCCAGCGGCGCCATCTCCTCCAGGAGCCCGCGCGAGATCTCCATATTCTCCTTCATCGCGAGCTCGGAGCCGTCGAACATGTGGCCGTTGAAGAGGTTTCGGAGCCCAGATTCTCTCCGGCGCTTCCCCTCCGCGATCAGGGGCCGCAGGAACGGATCGACCTTGGCGGGCACGCAATGGTCCGTCGTGATCGCGACGTACACCGGCAATCGCTCGGCGATCCGGTGGACGTACTCCGCCAGAGCGATCGCCCCGAGGGCCATATCCTTCGCCGGGCCGCTCCCGAACTCGCTGCCGCTGGTGCTGAACTGGACGATGCCGTCGGTCTTCGTCTCGGCGAACGCCGCCAAGGCCGCGTTGACGGTGTTGCTGGACGTTACGTTGATCGAGGCGAGGGCGTAATCCCCCGCCTGGGCGGCGTCGAGCATCCGCGCGAAGGTTGCGGAATCCGGCACGGGCATGGGAACGATCTTAGCACCCGGCTCGGTTGCAGGGCTTGGTGAGAGGGGTCGTTTTCGTCATCGGGATGCTCATCGGAGGAGGGCTGCTGCTCGCGATGGCCTGGGCCTACCCCGGCATCTGGCTCCCGCTGGCGATGGGGTGTGCGGCCGCATCGCTTCTGATGGGCTTTCCGGCCCTGGCGCGCCAGCCCCTGACGGCGCCCTTTGCGGCCGCCTTCGTCCTGACTGTTCCCCTGGTGTGGCTCCGCTCCGGCTCGGCTTCGCCCCGGACCTCCGCCCAAGGCGTGTCGGGGCTCTTTTTCGTGCTCCTCGGGCTCGTGCTGGTCTGGCTCGCGTTTCGCTTCTTCCGCGCCCAGCCTTCGGAGCGGCCGCTCGCGATGCCGCTGGCCGCGCTCCTCCTCTTCGCGTGCGCCATCGCGCGGCTGAGCGGCAGCGGGGGGGCGGCCGACCCGATGCTCGCCTGGTTCCGAAGCGTGCTCGGCCTCTCCCCGGAGGCGGCCGGCGTGGCCGTGGTGGTCCTGCGTAAGACCGTCCACTTCACGTTTTATGGCCTGTTCGCGTGGATCGCCCTGCGCGCGGCGCGGATGGCAGAGGGGGAGCGACGGGCGGCGGCCGTGCTGGCGCTGAGCTTGGCACTATCGCTGGCCGCGTTCGACGAGCTGCGACAGTCCGTCTCGCCGGGGCGCACCGGCTCGATCTGGGACGTGGCGCTCGATATGACCGGGGCCGTCGCCTTCGTGGGCATCTCGACCCGGCGAAGGCAACGTCATGAGGCTCTCGGGGGTAGCTTGCAAAGATGAAGCGCTCCGCTCTTCTCTTATGCCTGCTCGCTTCAAGCCTCGCGCTGGCGCAGGACACCGTTCGGGTCTCCTACCGTACGCCTGCGGTAACGGCCAAGCGGGCGCTGGCGGAGATCGGAAAGCTCGCCCGCCTCCGCCTGGAGGCGAACCCCCAGATGGAGGGCGAGCTGCTGGTGATCGCGGTCGACCAAGCCCCCATCGGCGAGCTGATGGAGCGGATCGCGCTGGCTACCTCGGGCCGTTGGGATCCCATCGAAGGGGGCTACAAGCTGCTCCCGGACACCACTGTCCGGCAGAGGGAGGAGCGCGAAGAGCGGGCGAGGAAAGTGGAAGCTATCCGCAAGGCCATCGATAAGCGGGTCGAAGAGATGCAGAAGAAGCCTGCGGCGGGCTCGGCGCCGGCCCCTAGGCGTCGGGTTCAGATCGGCGTGGGCTCGGGAGGGGGAGCCTTCGGGAGCATGGGCGGCGGAGGCAGCGCGGGTAACGCGATCACCCGACTGCTCCAAGGGCTGGACCCCGCCGCCCTCGCCTCCGTGGATGCCGGCGAGCGGCTCGTGTTCGCCAGCCGCCCGACGCGGATGCAGCTCCCCCTGCCCGGCCCCGTGGGCAAGATCGTCGGCGATTTCATCGCCGAGCACAACAAGGGACTCGCCGGCAAAGAGAAGGCGCAGATCGGTTTGGAGGAGCAGGTCCAGTCCGGCCAAATCCCCTCCTTTATCGGCGACATGGTCGGACGAGCCACCCGGCCGATTCCGCCTAATCCGGCAAAGATCCTGCTGGTCGTCTCCCGCCTGCCGTTCCTCGGCATGACGAACGTCGAGCTGCGGCTGTACGGCGCGCAGGGGGAGACTCTCTTCAGCACCATGTCCCAACTCCGAGCGGAGGGGCTTGAGGAACTGATTGCGGCTTCGCAGCCGGGGACCGCCCCTACTGCCGGGACCGCCATCGAGTACTCCGAGGCCTCGAAATCCCTTATGGCGGCCTCCAGCGGCGGCATCGGAATTGGCGGCCCCGGGCTGAGCCTGAAGATGGGCCCGGAGATTCGCGCGAAGCTGTTCCGCCCCGACGTGACCGATCCCCTTTCTTTGATGCCGTCGGACGCCCTCCTGTCGCTCGCGAAGCTGCGGAAGAAGCCGCTCGTGGCGTCTCCGCCCGATGCGATGGTCTCGTTCGCGACCTTCTTCAGCAAAGGCAAGGACACGGTCGAGGCTTTCGAGAAAACCCTTGGCGAGGGGAAGACGGCGACGGTCGTGAAGGACGATGCGTGGATCGTCGTGCGCCCGGCGGAGCCCGCGCAGAACCGCTCGATTCGCACCGACCGGCCCTCGCTCGCCGCGCTTCTGGCGACGGTCGAAAAGAAAGGCGTGCCCTCGCTAGACGATGTCGCGGCCTACGCGCTGAAGAACCCCTCGCCGATGGAAGGCGGCATCGGCGGCCTGTACGTCATGATGTTCGCACCCGGCGCCTTCAACATGGGCATGAACGGATTCACGAGCTGGGAGATGCTCCGGCTCTACGGTGCGCTCCCCCAGACCCAGCGCAGCGCCCTTCTGGCGGGCAACCGGCTGCCCATCGGCAGTCTCTCCGCCATCGCCCGCGCGCAGGTGCAGCGGCTGACCTTCGGCTCGATGGCCATGCTGGAGGTCGAGCGCCCCGGCGAGGCCAAAGCGGGGGATGAAATGCCCTTTATGGGAATGATCAGGATGTTCACGGGCGGCTCGAAGGACTACAAAGACGAGCCCACGGAAGCGCTTCCGAACGGCCTTCCCGGAAACGCCTACGTCGAGCTCCGGGGAACGTCCGAGCCGGTGGCCTTGGCGGTGGGTGGAGAGGGCCAGACGGCGAGCGGAAGCTCGCTGATGGGCCCCGAAGAGCTCGCCACCCTGCGTTTCCTGAAGGAGAGTATGGGAAACAATCCGGCGGCCACCCAGATCCCGCAACCCGACAAGGTCCGCCTCGGGCAGCGGTCGGTGATGGAGTTCGCCTTCCGCCTGGCTCCCGGAATCTCGGTGAAGCAGACGCTCATGGACAACTCGGTGCCCAAGGACGGCCCCGTCGTCACGATGGAGAACCTCCCGGCCGACTTCCAGAAGCGGATCGACGACAAGATCGCCGCCCTGAAGAAGTCCCCCATGGGCGCCTTCGGCGCGATGATGGGCCAGCGCCGAGTGACGCCGCCGTAGGAGAGGGCGTTGGGGCGGAGAGGGGTTCGGGTGTTCGGGTGTTCGGGTGTTCGGGTGTTCGGGTATTGGGGAATCTAGTCCCAACGCCCAACGCCCATGTCTCATAATAGGGCCATGCAGAAGTTCCCCTTCCTCGCGGCCCTCGTGCTGGGTCTGTGCGCCTTCGCGCCGGCGCAGCCAAAGTCCAAGCCCAAGCCTCAACCCAAGACGATCAAGTGTGCCGTGATGCCCACCGTCGATGTGAACGTGGCGACCGCCACCAAGACGAAGATGTTCGGCGACTACAAGGGCCGCCGCTACTACTTCTGCTGCGCGGGCTGCCCCGAAGCGTTCAAAGCGAACCCCGCGAAGTACGCGAAGCGCCCGAGCCTGCCCACGCCGAAGCCTGCGAAGAAGGCTTAACCCCTCTCCTCTAAACAGAAGAGCCCCCTCTCCACAAGGAGAGGGGGCTCTTCTGTTTGTGACGGGAGCCTTAGCCGGACGTGGTCGGGCCAGGACTGGAAGGAGCAGGACCGGAGGGCACCGGGCCTCCCGGCGCTGGGGCGCCAGGTCCGGATGCGCCCGGCCCACGTGCGCCAGAACCCGGGGCGCCGGGCGGTCCGGACGGTGCGCCGGCGGGTGCGGGAGTGGCGGAGGCGGGGAGGGTGGCGTCGCTCGCGGCCTTCATGCGGTTGCCCAGCACGTCGATCAGCAGCATCAGCGCCATGAAGCTGACGCCGAGGATGAGGGTGAAGCGGGACATCTGGTCTTCGAAGCTCGCCTTCCCCTTAAAGGTCGTGCGCACGCTGCCGCCGCCCGACATCGCGTCCCCTTTCCCCGTAAGGAAGACGAGCGCGGCGAAGAGCAGAGCGACGATCACGCCCACCACGAGGCAAATGTTGTAGAAGACCTGCACGAGGGGAGGAGTTTACCTCCGAGCTTTCGGGTTGAAGGTCGAAGGTTTCAGGTTGCAGGCTGAGAGCTGAGGAGTGCGCTGCGACTGCATCCCGAACCTGCAACCTGAAACCTTCAGCCTGAAACTTGTCTACTGCGCCATCTGCTCGGCCAGTAGGAGGCGCTCCGGGTCCATCTCGCGCTCGGTGCTGAGGACGTAGGTGAGCGGGTGGGCGACGAGCTTGTCGCCGTCGACGCCCACCATCTCGCCCCGGAAGCCGGAGAGGAGGCGGTGGGAAGCGAGGGCGCCCAGCCGGAGGGCGAGCACACGGTCGAACGAGGTCGGGGAGCCGCGCTGCATGTGGCCCAGGACGACGGCGCGGGCCTCGAACTCGGTGTTCTTCTGGATGTAGTCCCGCACGTCGCCCGCGTGAGCCGCGCCCTCGGCGACGACCACGATGGAGCTGCGCTTGCCTCGCTCGGCGGCGGTGGCCAGGGTCGCGCAGATGTTCTTCAGGGAGTAGGGCACTTCGGGAATGAGGATCGCCTCCGCGCCGCCCGCCAAGCCCGCCTCGAGCGCGATAAAGCCGTTACGGCGGCCCATCACCTCGACCACGAACACCCGCTCGTGAGAGTAGGCGGTGTCGCGCACCCGGTCGATCGCCTCCACGGCGGTATTCACCGCGGTGTCGAAGCCGATGGAGAAGTCCGTCCCGGAGATGTCGTTGTCGATGGAGCCGGGGACGCCCATGACGGGGTAGTCGTAATCCTCGTGCAGCCGCAGCGCGCCCGCAAGCGAGCCGTCGCCGCCGATCACCACGAGCCCCTCGCACCCTGCGTCTCGGAGCACATCGATCGCGCGCCGCCCCTCGGGCGTCAAGAACGTCTTGCTCCGCGCCGTGCGCAGGAAGGTGCCGCCCCGGTCGATGATCCCGCCGACGCTCTGCGAGTCCAGCGGCCGCCGCTCGTCGTTGATGAGCCCCTCGTAGCCGTGGTGGAAGCCCATGACGGTCGCGCCGCGCGCGAGCGCCGAGCGCACGACGGCGCGCACCGCCGCATTCATCCCCGAGGCGTCGCCGCCGCTCGTTATCACGCCAATGCCAGTCAAGAGATTCTTCTCCGATCCCTGAGGCGCGACGCTGAGCCGTGGGGCGATCCATTATGGCTGGGTGTAGGGTCTTGGGCGTTGGGTGTTGGGCGTTGGGGTGGGTTGTGATCCCGAGGGGGCGAACCCCGACTCTTGTTGATTCCAAAGCGTCTGGGCCGCAGATCCCTCGGCTCGACACGTCAGTCAACGGGTGAGAAGGGAGGAGCGACGAACCCCTGTCAATCTACAACCCGATGCCCGGCGGGCGACGTAGGAACACCCGTGCTCCACGCCTCCGCACGACCCCCTGACTCCCCACGACCACCCCGCCGCGCCCGTGGGGGCGCTGATGCGGCGCGCCGCCAACCTGGCGCCGGAGGACTCGCTGGAGTCGGCGGCAGCGCGGCTTCGCGAGAGTGGAGCCGGGCTGGTGCCCGTGGTCGACGACGGAAGGATCGTCGGAGTGATTACGGAGGCGGCGGAGGGGTCGGCGAGGGGGGGGGGGCTCACGCCGTTCGACTCCGTGCGCCAAGCCGCTGTGCGGGCGCAGACCATTCCCCCCTACGCCACCGCCGCCGAGGCGCTCCGCAACTTTGCCGACGGCGGCCCGGCCACCCTGGTCGTCGCGGACGACGCGGGCAGGGTCCTCGGCGTGCTTTCCCCCAGCGACCTCTATCCCAAGCACCAGGCGCCCATCCGCCCGCCGATGGTCGGAGGCATGGCGACCCCCTTCGGCGTGTATCTGACGACGGGCGGCGTGAGCGCGGGGCCGGGTGGGCTGGCGCTCGTCGCGACGGGCGGGGCGCTGTTCAGCCTCTTTCTCTTGGGGGCGCTCCTCTCGTACTGGGTGGCGGGCTTGATGATCGCTCGGGGAGCTTCGGGAGGCACGGTGGCGTTCGTGGAGGGCGCCGTGCCGCTCGTCGTGTTCCTCGCCGGAATGCGGCTGCTGCCGCTCTCGGGCATCCACGCCGCCGAACACAAGGTGGTCCATGCGATCGAGCGGGGGGAGGAGCTTCGCCCGGAGATCGTGCGGCGCATGCCGAGGGTCCACCCGCGTTGCGGCACGAACCTCGCGGTGGGCGCGAGCCTCTTCCTGGGGATCGCGGGCGGAACGTTCATCCCCTACCCCGAGATCCGGCTGCTGCTCGCCGCCTTCGTCACCCTCGCCCTCTGGCGACCCCTGGGGAGCTTCGCCCAGCGGTACATCACGACCCGCAAGCCGACGGAGCGGCACCTCGCGATGGGCATCCGAACCGGCCAGCAGCTCCTCGACCGCTACGCCACCAGCCGCCTCGCCCATCCCGGCCTCGCCCGCCGCCTCTGGGCAAGCGGCATGTTCCACGTCATGGCAGGCAGCATGATCTGCTACACGATCGTGATGGGCATCGCGAAGCTCTTCGGCTGGTCGCTGCCGCTGTGAGGGAAGGTGTTCAGGTGTTACGGTATTACGGTGTTGCGGTATTCCTGGGCATCCAATACCGCAACACCGTAATGCCGTAACACCTGAACACCCGAGCACCCTCCCATGATCCTCTCCGTCACCCTCAACCCCGCCGTCGACCACGTCCTTTTCCTCGACAAGATCAAGGTCGGGGACACCAACCGGGTGGCCCGCGTGGAGCGGGACGCGGGGGGCAAGGGGGTGAACGTTTCGCGCGTGGTGGCGGAGCTCGGGGGCGAGAGTCTCGCGTCCGGCTTCCTCGGCGGCGGGCCGGGTGCCTACGTGCGGGCGGTGCTGGAGAGGCAGGGGGTCGCGCACGATTTCGTGGAGGTGGCGGGGGAGACGCGCACGAACTTCACCGTAGAGGAGGACGACGTGGACGCACCCCCGACGACCTTCAACGAGCGCGGCCCGACCATTCGTCCGGACGAGATGGACGCTCTCCTTGCCACATGCCGCGAGCTGGCGTCCCGCGCGCGTTGGGCGTGCATCGGCGGCTCCGTCCCGCCGGGGCTTCCGCCGGACGTCTTCCTCACGCTCGGGCGCCTCTTCGCCGACGCCGGCTGCCGCGTGTGCCTCGACGCCGACGCCGAGCCCCTCGCGCGGGGGATAAGCTGCCGCCCGCACTTCATCAAACCGAACCACAAGGAGTGCTCCCGCCTCCTGGGCGTTCCGGTCGAAGATCACGAAGCCGCCGCCGAGGCGGCAAGGGGTCTGCTGGACCAGGTGGCGGAGGGCGGATTTGTGGTCGTGAGTTTGGGCGCGGAGGGCGCGGTTCTCGCCTGCGCCGAGGGAGTCTATCGGGGCCACTCGCCGCCGGTCGAGCCGCGTAGCACGGTCGGCAGCGGCGACTCCCTCATCGGCGGCCTCCTCTGGGCGCTCGGCGAGGGCCATCCCTTGCCCGAAGCCTTCCGCTGGGGCCTCGCCGCGGGGGCGGCGACGGCGACTACCGACGGATCGGAGATCGCGCGTCAGCCCGTGGTGCACCATCTGCTGCCGGAGGCGCGGGTGGAGACCCTCTAGGGGCATCTCGCGCCGCGGGGTCACGGGACGAACGTCGACGAGAGCATAAAGAGGCCCGGCGTTCCAAAGGGTTAAAGCCGAAAGCCTTGAGGGCGATACTTTTCGACTAGTCCTTCGCCGAATTCACCCTCACGTGAGGGCGATGGCTCCTTCTTCGCCGTTGGCAGGTCCTCCGCCGCCTTGAGCAATGCGCCGATCGCTCCAGGGGCCACCGGAGGTTCCCGATCGATGCGAACGTGCATAGTCTCTTCCGGCTTCGCGCGGGGGAGGGCAGGGTGCAGCATGCCGTCAGGGCCAACGATGGCGGTCAGCGTTTCCTCCATGTCTTAGAAGTTGTGGAGAAACTCACTCCCCTTGCCCGGATGGTTCGTGCCGGGGAGGGGGAGTGAGTTTCTCTACAACTTGGCCCTCTCCATATCTTCGTCGGAGGGCTACGCCCGCAGGGCGTGTAGTCGTCGGGCCTGGGCGGCGCCGGGGCGTCTTTCGTGGCACGCCCCAGCCTGCGACGCATTCGGCGCCACCGTCGCACGAGGGGTGGTGCCTGGTCTGGGCGCCGGCGTCGCCCGGGGCGCGACCTGCGGGCGTGCAGCAGCGAAGAAAATTTCAAGAGATCCTTGTAGGCTCGGGGCAGCCCTGCCTGATTCGGCGCCTCCTTCGCGTGGGGTCGTGCCTGATATGGGCTCAGGCGTCGCCGGGCGCGACGACTACACGCCCTGCGCGCCAGCCGAAGGGTTTTGAAACTCACTCCCGTTGCCGGGTTGGTTCGTGCCGGGGTGGGGTTGTTAGTTTATCTACAACTTGGCCCTCTCAATATCTTCGTCGGTGGGCTACGCCCGCTGGGCGTGTAGTCGTCGGGCCTGGGCGGCGCCGGGGCGTATTTGGTGGCACGCCCCGGCCTGCGAAGCATTCGGCGCCTCCTTCGCACGTGGGGTCGTGCCTGATATGGGCTCAGGCGTCGCCGGGCGCGACGACTACACGCCCTGCGGGCGTAGCCAGCCGAAGAGAATTTCAACAGATCCTTGTAGGCTCCAGAGCTGACTTGCGGCAAGGACCGCGCAGGGTTTTCCACATCCTGCCGACCGCCGTCCTTCCCGTATAATCTCTCAAACCCCTTAACCGTTCACCCGCGTCTCCCCGAAGGCGCGGGCGGTTCGTCTTTGCGGGTTTGGGCGTAGGAGGGGCAGGCGTGACTAAGTACATCTTCGTGACCGGCGGCGTGGTCAGCTCCATCGGAAAGGGGATCGCGACGGCGAGCCTCGGGCGGCTGCTGCGCAATCGCGGCCTCACCGTCGCGCCGATGAAGCTCGACCCCTACATCAACGTCGACGCGGGGACGATGAACCCCTTCCAGCACGGAGAGGTCTTCGTCACCGAGGACGGCGCGGAGACGGATCTCGACTTGGGGCACTACGAGCGGTTCATGGACGTCGCCTGCACCCGCGGCTCCAGCCTCACCACCGGCAAGGTCTACTCCAGCGTCATCTCCGCCGAGCGGAGGGGCGAGTACCTCGGAGCGACCGTGCAGGTCATCCCCCACGTCACCAACCAGATCAAGCACGGCATCACCACCCTCGCCCGCGAGCAGGAGGCCGACGTCGTGATCGCGGAGATCGGCGGCACCGTGGGCGACATCGAGAGCCTGCCCTTCCTGGAGGCGATCCGTCAGATGCGCGGCGACCTGGGCCCGACGAACACGCTTTACGTCCACGTCACGCTCGTACCCACGGTCGGGCCGTGGGGCGAGGTGAAGACCAAGCCCACGCAGCACAGCGTCGTCAAGCTCCGCGAGATCGGCATCGCGCCCGATATCCTTATCTGCCGCTCCGAGGTCCCCATCTCGCACGACGTGCGTGAAAAAATCTCCCTCTTCTGCGGCGTCCCTCCGCAGGCCGTGGTGGAGAGCCTGAACGTGCCCACCATCTATGAGGTGCCCCTCTCTTACGAGGAGGCGGGGCTCGGCGACTTCGTGATGGACCGTCTCGCGCTCCAGCCCGCCCACGGACACGGCCTGGGCGAGTGGCGGAGCCTGGTGGAGACTCTGAAGTCGCCCGAGCGGCGCGTGCGCGTGGCCGTCGTCGGCAAGTACACGAGCAACGGCGACGCGTACAAGAGCATCGAGGAGGCCCTCATCCACGGCGGCATTCCGAGCAAGGCCCGCGTCGAGGAGAAGTGGATCGAGAGCGACAGCCTGGAGAGCGGCTCCGACCCCCGGGAAGCCCTCGCGGACGTGGATGCCCTCGTGGTCGCGCCGGGCTTCGGCGGGCGCGGCATCGAGGGGAAGATCGAGGCGATCCGCTACGCGCGCGAGTCCGGCCTGCCGTTCCTGGGGATCTGCCTGGGCCTGCAGATGGCCGTGATTGAATACGCGCGCAACGTCTGCGGCCTGACCGGCGCGAACTCGGAGGAAATCGCCGAGCACCCGCCCTACCCCGTGATCCACCTTCTGCCCGAGCAACGCACGGTGGTCGACAAGGGCGCCTCCATGCGCCTTGGGAACTGGCCGTGCAACGTCTCCGTCGGCACTCTCGCGCACCGTCTCTACGGCGACGTGCGGATCGAAGAGCGGCACCGGCACCGGTACGAGGTGAACAACGACTTCCGCGAGAAGCTCCAGCAGCTCAACCTGCAGCCCCTAAGAAAGTTCCGTCCGGCGGATGCGCTCGACGGCGGAGTGGAGGTCTTCGGCGGGGAAGGTGCAGGTCTTGCGCCGCGCGCCTTCGAGGAGAAGTCCAGGCGGATCATCTTCCCTTCCCGGCGCAGACAGCAATACCCCTCGTGGGCCGAGAGCTGGAGCAGGACGCCTCGGAGCACGGCGACGACGTCCATCGTGTCGCACCAGAGCCGCGCGGACGCCTTGTCCTTGACCTCGATCAGAGTGCGGTCACCCGCGCCGCCGATTTCTACGGACAGGATATCTTGACAGAGGGTCTGCGCCGGCACCTATCCGCGCTCCGCGGCGAAAGGCACGCGGGCATCGCACCGACTTTTGGCCGGTGAGCCAGTATCCGGCCACCTGACGGATGGCGTCCACGAACTCGGCGAAGTCGACGGGCTTCTTGACGTAGCCGTTCGCGCCGAGCTTCCGGCAGAGATCGATGTCGATGGGCTCGTCGGAGCTGGTGAGCATCACGACGGGAACATCCTGGAAACCGCTTATCCGCCCGGACCTTCCGAAGGACCTCGAGGCCGCCCACCCCGGGCATCTTGATGTCCAGCATGATGAGCTTCGGCATGCTGGAGGCCCCTTCCGCGCCCGGCCGCAGGCCCAGGAGATCCAGGGCCAGGTCGCCGTCGTGCGCGATCTGCACGGCGAGGGGCACGTCCGACTGGCGCAGGGCCCGTAGGGCCAGCTTCGTCGTCCAGGCTATCCTCGGCCAAAAGCACTTTGGCGCATTCGAGCTCCTTGAGCGGCATGATCCCTTCTTCTACGCCATCATTCATAACCCATCGGATGAGCTTTATTGCTCAATGGTCAGCAACAAAGGGGTCACGATTTTCGGCAAACCGTCGCCACTTCCCAGGTCCCCTTTTTCCATTAAGGCCGCCGTACCAATAGACCACGCGGGCAGGGTTGGTCTCGATTAGCGGCGAATCGAACCCCGTGTTGCGGATGACTCTCGGGTTGCCGTAGACGTCGCCCCCCTTCGCCGCGACCGTGCCTCGGATCTCTGGGTTGCCATCAAGCAGGACCTTGCCGTTCGGCGCGAACACGCTCCCGTCCACCGTCGGGTTTCCCGACACTGTGATCGCCGGCTCGCTTGACAGTCTGGAGAGGGACATCAGGACCAGGCTCCGTGGGAGAAGCGAGCTGGAAGCGATGCTAGGATTGCCCGAGATGGCGATGGGCTGCTCCGCGACGAGCGCACCGGTACCCGTAACGCCGTTGCCGGAGAGGTACACACGGCCCGTAACCCAGAGCCATCCGTCGATCTGGAGTCGGGCGCCGCCGCTCACCGTGAGGTCGCCGTCGATGACGCCCTTGAGCGCGTACGTGCCTTTGCCTCCGAGGCTAAGGCTTCCCGGGCGAGTGCCCAGCGCCGCCGCCTTGGCCTTCATTCCGTCGATGTCGAGAATGGGAAACGCGACGGCGGGAGCGTTGCTCTTAATGCCCCCGGTGATCAGAGGTTTCCCTGGGACGTCGATCGTTCCAACGGCGGTGGCCCCGCCGTTTACCATGGGGCTGCCTGAGATGGTCATGTTGGAGTTCGAGTGGATGTTGCCCCGGCCCAGGGTGGGCTCCGAGTTCGTCATGGGGTCGCCGATCAGGTTGAGCTGTTGCTCCGTAATGATCGCGTGCCCCCAGATGCGTGAGGCCGGAGTCAAATCCACCACCGCGCTGACGCTGCGCGTCATCTCGCGCCCGCTCCTCGCCCCGGCCCGCGCGGTGCTGGTGAGCAGCCGGAAATCGGGATCGGCCGTCATCGAAGCCACGGCGACGTCGAACGTGCCCCCGCCCAAAGGCATGCGCGTCTCCCCAGCGTACGTTGCGCTCTTCACCAGCCGTCGTGCCCCGTGGCGCAGGCCACCTTCGGCGATCTCGAACGCCTTCTGCGCGTCCTCGCGCCGAACCGACATCAGGCGGCTGTTCGCGGCTACCCCCAACAGGGAGAAGAGCAGCATCGTCAGGATCAGCATCGCCCCGAGGACGGCGAACAAGGCGTAGCCTCGATGGCGACGGTGCCGGTCGCGGCGGTGTCGGTTAAGGCGGACGGCGTGGGCGGTAGGCATGCTTACTGGTACCGGTGGTTGCGCAAGACGAGGCGCGTCGCGACCTGCGCGGGCTTTGCGTAGCTCTGCGGGGGCACGAGGGTCGTGAGGCTTACCGTGACGCTAGAGGCCCAAAAGGCTTCGAAGCCGAAACCGAGTCCACCCTTGTCTAGCTGCACGATCGCGCGGCCCCCGCGCAGCGCCCACGACTTGTCCGGAATGCCGTTCACGGCCCTCCAGAGGACGGTGCGGGTTGGGCTGACGGCCAGTCCGTGGGGGATGCCGCCTGCCTGGTCCGAAAGGTAGAACGAGACGTGGTTCCCCTCTTGGAGGGGAACCACGTACCGCCCGTCGGGGCCGAGCTTGGGGAGCACGACCGTCAGAATGCGCTCGTTCGAGCTCGGGGCGATCCGCAGGGCTTCGCGCACGTCCGGCGCAATGCGGGCGCTGGCCATCGTCAGGGTGCGCCGCGCTTCTTCGTCCGCGGTGCCGCGCGACCACTGGACGCGGCCGAAGCGCATCGTCTCCGCGAGCACGATGCACCCCACGAGCGTCAGGAATGACGCCGTCATCATCTCGGTGAGGGTCATACCCCTCTCGTTGCGCATCTTTTTCGTCATCAGTCCGGCGTCACCAGCGTCGTCAGCGAGACGGACCCCTTGTCGTTGCCCACGCCGACCCAGGCTACGGTCACGCTCACCCGGCAGCGCTCGCTGTCCGTGGTCTGCGTCACCAGGTCCTCGGCGAGGCGTGTGCAGACCGTCTGCCCGGTGGCCCTGGGCAGGGCCGTCCCCGGCGCGAAGCTCTCCGTGCGGGACGTTTGCCCCGCTTTCAGAATCGGCAGCGCCGTGTAGCCCGCGTCCCGCACCCGCTCTAGCCGCTCCTGCGCGATCTGCGTTGCGATCTCGGTGTTCTGCGCCCGCTTTACCGAGCGGTTCCCCAGCATCAGCGCGGGAGCCATCGCGAGGATGGCAAGGCAGAGGACCGTGAGCGTCACCAGGACCTCGAGCCTGGTAAATCCGCGCCCATTCGGTGCCTTTGTGTAACGTGCCGCGCCCATCGTTCGTCGTCCTGTTCTGGACCCTGGGGAGT
>JAUJNV010000293.1 GCA_030447945.1 Fimbriimonas sp.
ACCGTCGTCCCCCATTCGCGGGCGGCCTCCTCAAACCGCCCCACCATGTGCGCCACCTGCGCGTCCAAGTCCTGGACGCTCGTGCTCCGGGCCTCCGCGCGGATGCGTACGGACGGGCACACGACGTTCACCGCCGTCCCTCCCTCGATGATCCCCAGGTTCGCCGTGGTCTCCGGCCCCACTCGCCCCGACTTCATACCGTGGATCGCCGCCGCCGCGACCTCTATCGCGTTAATCCCGTTCTCCGGGTCCTTGCCGGCGTGCGCGGGTCGGCCGTGGACCGTGAACTCCAGCTTGTCGTGGGTCGCCGTGCGGGTCACGAAGCTGCCGACGGGGGGACCCGTGTCGAGCACGTAACCAAAATCCAGCCCCAAGCCCGCGACGTCCAGAGCGTCCGCCCCTTTCAGGCCGATCTCCTCCGCCACGCTCAGCAGGAGGCACACGTCTCCGTGCGGCTCGCCAGACTCCTTGAGGGCATGGACTGCCTCGATGGCGGGCGCCATGCCTCCCTTGTCGTCGGCGCCGAGGATGGTGTCCGACGCGCTGTAAAAGACGCCGTCCCGCTCCTCGATGACCAATCCTTCGGTCGGCTCCACCGTGTCGAAGTGGGCGGAAAGGTAGATCTTCGGTGCCCCGGTGCGCGTCCCCCGAAGCCATACGATGAGGTTGTTGGCGTTCCCCCCGATCCGGCGGCCCGCATCGTCCTCGTGAACCTCCAATCCCATGCCCTGGAGATACTGCTTCGTCCAGGCGACGGATTCCCTCTCCGCGAGCGCGGGTGCGTTGATGTTGCAGAGGTCGAGAAAGAGGCGCACCAGCCTCTCTTCATTTATCACGCTGCGACTATAGCGCAGTAATCCCGGCGCGCCGCCGGCCACCCACGGCTTCACGCAAGGGCCGCTGGACCTGCTCCCCTTTTCCCTGCGCGCGATGTCCTCTGATTGCCAGCGGGTGATTGCCGGTGGGGCGCCGGCGCTACGCGTTAAGTATCATGCCCTCAGCATGCAGGAGACCTACACCATTCGCGTCGAGGGGTATGAGCCGTTCCACGCCGAGCGGGGCAAGAAGCTCGCGCTCGCGATCGAAGGGGCTGGAATCGACATCAGCCACCGATGCGGGGGCCTTGCCCGATGCACGACCTGCCGGATCGTCATCACGAGCGGCAACGAGCCGCCGCTGGGCGAGGCGGAAGAGCAATGCCTTGTGGAGGACGGCGTATTTGGGCAGTTCCGTCTGTCGTGCCAAATTCGCGTGGACCGCGACCTCGACGCGCAGGTCCTGATGCGGGCGAGCGAGCAGGGCTGGGAGCCCGGCCCCGCGCTGGAGCCTTAGGCGATGATCTGGCTATTAATCGTTGCTGCTGTCGTCGTGGGGCTCGGCATCGTGCTCCACAACAAGATGGTGGGCTTGCGACGGCTCACCGAGAACGCCTGGTCGGACGTCGACGTGTACTTGAAGAAGCGGGCGGAGCTCGTGCCGAACCTCGTCGAGGCCGTCAAAGGCGCCGCCACCTACGAGCGCGCCACCTTCGAGAGCATCGCCAACGCGCGCTCCGATGCCTTGGCGGCGCGTGGCCCCACCGCCGAGCGGGCGGCGGCCGAGTCGACCCTCGCCAGCGGGGTCGCCCGCGTGGTCGGCATCGCTGAGGCGTACCCGCAGCTCCGCGCCAGCGAGAACTTTCTCGCGCTTCAAGCCGACCTCTCCGAGACCGAGCGGCACATTGCGAGCGCCCGCCAGTATTACAACGCGTGCGTGCGGGACTTCAACACTCTCATCGAGTCCTTCCCGGCCAACCTCCTCGCGAGCCCGATGGGCCTCCGGCCAAAGGAGTTCTTCGAGATAGAAGCCTCGGCGGAGCGGGTCGTGCCCGCGGTCCGAGGACTGGAATGAGGCGCCTGGGCGCGCTTGGGCTCCTCATCCTGCTCGCCGCAGGCGCGATAGGGCAGGTGAAGTTCACCACCGACCGCTTCCGGGCCGACGCCGTCATTAAAACTGACCGCTCGGTCGAGATCACGGAGACGATCTCCAGCGACGTCTCCGAGCCACGCCGCGGCATCACCCGCCAGATCCCCTTTCGCACAGCCTCCACCGACG
>JAUJNV010000015.1 GCA_030447945.1 Fimbriimonas sp.
CGTAAAGCCGATGATCTCGAGTCCCTTGTCGGCGTGCTGCCGGCGAAGGGCGATCATGCTCGGCATCTCCTTGATGCAGGGACCGCACCACGTCGCCCAGAAGTCCAGCACGACGACCTTGCCCTTGAGATCACTCAGGTCGTCTACGCCTTGCGCATTGAACCAGAGATCGGCCGCAAGCGAAGGCGCCGGCTTGCCGACGAGCTGTCCGGGCTCCGTCGGCGAGGGCCCCCCCGCCGGGCGCGGTGCGGTCCACGCAAGCCGTCTCCAATCCGTCGCCTTCAGATCGGCGTTTACGGGGAGGGCCGAGGCGACCCAGCCCTTTTTGCCGAGCTTATACGCATGGTATCGAAGACCGCTCACCGCCTCCTCCTCGGTCCAAGGCACCGTGGCGATGATCTCTTGGCGACCATCGCGGTCGATATCCTCAAATCCGATCGCCGAGACGTTCGGGATCGCCGCCTCGCCCACCTCTTCGATCAGGGTGGCGGCGTATTTGCCCTTCCTGTCCATCTTGATCTGGGTGAGCCGGGTCCGTGCCTGCCTTCCGTAGTCGGAATGCCACCCGTCGGCGACGTACAGCTCCTCGCGCCGATCTTTATCGATGTCGGCCTTCGCCATAGCCCCCCGGATACCGTTGACCGTCGGTAGCCGCCTGGCTCGGCGGTCTTCTTCGATGAACCTGCCGGGCCCCCCGCCGGACATCGGGTCGCGGTAGAGGAACACGTTCGTCGGCCAGCTCGGATTCGGGTCCTTCATGGGGGCCGCGTAGAGCTTGCCGACGTACACCTCCCCCACGCCGTTGCCGTCCAGATCGGCGATCGCGCGCAAGAGGCCCATGTGCGCGTCGTGGAGCTCCACGAGCCGCCGGGTGCCGTCTTGGTACGTGAGGCAGTGGCCACCGGAGACGAACTTGCTGCGGAAAACGGAGAAGACCACCTCCGGCTGCTTGTCCCCGTTCAGCTCGCCGACGCCCCTCGCCGTGACATCCGGACGAATCGTGGCCGGTGATTGCCACACGAGCTCGCCCGTCCACTCGCCGCGGGTGCCCTGCGTATAGCGATGTACCTGGGGCGTAGCAGGCTTCATCGAGTAGTCGGACCCACCCCAGCCGACGTAAACCTCTTCCTTGCCGTCTCCGTCCGCGTCGCAAACCGCGGCGGCGCGGGGAGCGAAGAAGGGCGGATCGGGCCGCGTCGTCTGATCAGGCTTCGGCAGGTCGTTTCCCGTCGCGTGGGCGAACGGCACCGGCGGCAAAACTGCCGGCTTAGCGGACCGGGCCAGTGGCTCGATGATGAGCTTTTTGTCGACGCCCGCCACGACGCGGATCTGCTTGCCGCGCGCAAGCTCCCCTGGAGCGGGAAAGTCGAGGGCTCGGCTCGTGCCGAGTAAGCCCAGGACCGCCGAAGTGAACACTACGCCAATCAAATTATCCTCCCTAGCTTTCGGTGCTGATATCTAGTGGTAAAGCAGCCGACATCGGTCGAAGCGGCTGCCCGGTTGTCGCTCGCCGCGTCTACGGGTATCCGAAGCAGTGAAGCGGGCTAGTAGGATTGGGGTCGTAGTAGGTCGTACCGGCCCACGAGGGGGGCGTGTAGTCCGCGGTCGTCCTGCCCTGGATGTCCCACATGATCGTGGGCGTCACCGTTTGAAGCGGCTTGAACGACTTCGAGTGCCCGTCCGCAAAGGCATAGTTGGCGGAGAAGGTGTGGCGGACGAAGCCATTGTTCACGCTGGAGGTCCGGTTGAAGTGGGCCCCGCAGGCTTGGCTGCCGGTTCTGGTATTGAGTCCGGCGTTGTACTCACCGGCGTAGACGCCCGGTATCTCGACCATAACGATGAACTGCGCCGAAGCGACGATCGCCGAGTAGTTGATCGGCCTCCCGAACGAAAAGTATAGCTGCCCGGCCGCGGCTGCGTTCATGCCGATCGACATATCTCTGGGCCTCCCCGTCACCGGCATCTGCTTGGAATCGAAGGGCTTCGCCGTGGGACACTGGAACACGCCCGTGTTCTTGATGTAAGGCTTCAGCAGGGTGTCGTAGTTGGTGTAGCCGGGCTTGTTGCTGGTGCTTCCTTCGGCCCAACCGGGTTTGAACACCCCGGTGTTGGCCGGAACGAGGTGGTCGTCGGCATCTTGCGCGTAGAGCACGACGGCGGTCCCGATCTGCTTTTGGTGGGAAAGACAGGCCGTCTTCTTCGCGGCCTCCTTGGCCTGACCGAAGACCGGGAAGAGGATGGCCGCGAGGATCGCGATGATCGCGATCACCACAAGGAGCTCGATCAGCGTAAATCCTCTAGATGCATGCTTGTCAATCATAAGTCTTTTCCCGCGAGTAAGTCTGAAGGTGAGCCATTGTACATCGAACGGCAACTGCGCGGGAAGATTTAAGCCAATTCGTGGCAGATTCCGATCTTTCTAAGGCATCTTTACTAAGGGAGTAGCGGAAAGTTAGAAGAAGAGCAGCTTTGCGCTTGCATTGCCGCCCGTCATGCTCTGCGAACCTCAAGCAGGTCGTATAAAGATTGCGAGCCTTCCGAATGGCAGTCTTCATCAGCCCAAACGCCAATGTCCACCGCCGAAGGGCATCCGCGTTCTCCGCGTATGCCCCAATCGGACGGCCACGATCACACTGGAGGCCGTCCCGACCCGAGGAGACTGGCAAGTGAGCCCCATTCAAGAAGAAGCCAAGCGCCGGCGCACGTTCGCCATCATCTCGCACCCGGACGCGGGCAAGACCACGCTGACCGAAAAGCTCCTGCTCTACGGCGGCGCGATCCAGCTCGCGGGCTCGGTGAAGGCGCGGCGGAGCGGGCGGAAGACGACCTCGGACTGGATGGAGCTGGAGAAGCAGCGCGGGATCTCGGTCACCTCGACCGTCCTGCGCTTCGAGGACGGCGACCACGTCCTGAACCTGCTCGATACTCCCGGCCACAACGACTTCAGCGCGGACACCTACCACGCTCACCGCCCGCCGACAGCGCGGTGATGCTCATCGACAACGCGAAGGGCGTTTCAGCGCAGACGAAGAAGCTCTTCGCGGTCTGCCCGGCAGCGCGGCATCCTGATCTTCACCTTCGTCAACAAGCTCGACCACCCGGGCGCGGGCCGCCCTGCTGTTGACGGAGGTCGAGGAGACGCTCGGCATCCGCAGTGTCCCCGTGAACTGGCCTATCCGGACAGGGCGCGACTTCCGCGGCGTGTACGACCGCGAGAGCCGGCAGATCACCTCTTCCAGCGCACCGCCGCGGCGCCGCGAAGGCTGAGCTGGAGGTGCTCGACGTCGGCGATCCGCGCGCCTCGAAGAGGCGATCGCGGAGAGCTGCACCTGGCGCTCCCAGAGGACATCGAGCTTCTGGACACCGCGGGGGAGGAGCTCGACCTGAGCGCGTCCAGCGCGGCGAGCTGACGCCGTGTTCTTCGGCTCCGCCACGCGAACTTCGGCGTCGTGCCGTTTCTGCAGCGCTTCCTGAGCGTGGCCCCGGCGCCGGGGGCGCGCGGAGGGGGACGGGGAGGTCGCGCGCGAGGCGGAGTTCAGCGGCTTCGTCTTCAAGATCCAGGCGAACATGGATCCGAGCCACCGCGACCGTGTCGCCTTCCTGCGCGTGGTGAGCGGCCGGTTCGAGAAGGACATGGAGGTTGCCCCTCCCGCACGGGCAGCGGCTCCGCCGGCCCGACCGCAGCGGCTTTTCGCCCAGGGGCGCCGAGACCGTGAGGAGGCGTACCCGGCGACGTCATCGGCCTCTCGGGCCCGGATACCAGCTCGGCGACACCCTGACGGCGGGCGACGTGTTCCGCTTCGGCGAGGTGCTGAGCTTCTGCGCCGGAGACGTTCGCGTTTATCCGCAACGGGGACGTCTCGCGGCTGAAGCACTTCGGAAAAAGGGATCGCGCAGCTCTGCGAGGAGGGGCTCGTGGACCTCTTCTGGACCGCCGCTCGGCCCGGCGCGAGCCCATCTCTACCTGGGCGCGGTCGGCAAGCTCCAGTTCGAGGTTGGCGCAGCACCGGCTCCGCGAGTACGGCGTGGACACCGCCGTCAGCCGACCGCCTACGAGATCATCCGCTGGCTGGAAGCCGACCCCGCCGCCATCGCGAGCGTCTACTGGGACAGAGCGCGCGCCTGCTGGAAGACGACTTCGGCAACCCGGTCGTCCTCCTCACCAGCGCCTGGACGCTCGGCTACCTAGAAAAGCAGAACCCAAAGATCGCCTTCCTCCCCATGCGGCGCGCTGCGCCAGGAGGGGCGTAGTGGTGGGTCGTTGGTCGTTGGTCGTTGATCGTGAGGAGAAGGGCGTCTCCTTCGGGTCACGGTTTACGATTCACGACCCACGACCCACCCGCGCCCGTGGTGAGCATCGGGATCGGCTCTCCCTCGGGGTGTGGGCGGCGCTTTCGAGGTCGAAGCAGTCGCCTCGGCCTCCAGACGTGGAGGCGGACGTCGAAGATGGTCAATGCGCGGTCGCGGCGCTCCTCCGCGATGTTCGAGTAGGTGACGTGCTGGCCGTCGGCGATGTAGACCGCGCCGCTGCCGAGCACCCGAAACGCCCGTCCGTTTCTCGACGATGATCGTGTCCTCGTCGATCCCGATGCCGAGCATGCGCGGGTTGTGGAGACCGCTTTTGGCTACGTAGCGATTGTGACGGCCCTGCGGGCACACCTGTGCTGTGGGTGGCGCGGTGTCGCCGGTCCTTGCGGCCGCACGCCCGACAGGCAGCAGCTCTGGCAACGCGGCGCCCAAGTAGGACATCGCTCCGTGCACCTTGAAAAAGGCCCATGGGTTGGTTGCAGGGCGATCCGACGGGAAGCGGTTACGGAAACGAATGAGGGTTGCAACCTGCGAGCGCACGGGGAGTAAACAGAAGTGAGGATCGGTGTTCGGAACGGAAAGAAGGTTGAGCGTGCTTCAGAAGTACTGGTGGAGGAGCTACGTCTATCGATAGCGCTGGGCACGGAGTGCAAGCTCTGAGAAGTTTCGAATACATGGGTACTTCTCCACGTGGCGTAAGCCGTTGTCTCGGGCAGGAGCCGGCGTGTTCACCGCGTCGGCTCGAAGGCAGACTTCGTGAAGACGTTCGACCTGAAGAACGGACCCCTCACCTGGGACTTTCTCGTCACCTTCAGGTTGGATGATGAACAGGAGGGTGATCGACTACTCGACCCGGAGGCGCGGCCCATCGGCTTCTGCAGAGGCGGGCGTGACCTCGGACCGGCGCGCCGACTTCCTTGGCACACTGAAAACGGGCAAGGAATGTCTGAGAGCAAGCGGGTTAAGGAGTGTATGGCAATAGGCACTGGACTGGCAAAGCGGCTCTGGCTGGCCTTCGCGGGCTCATAGTGGGGTGGACGGTGGTTGTCGTTTAGCTTGCTGTGTACCCGGACGCGCCCGTCACCTGTGGGATCTCAGGCGGCCCGTGCGCGCATCGAGGCTTCTCTTACGACAAAGCTTCTGAGGATGAGGTCGTGTACAGGCGTTCAACGCAGGGTTACGAAGTAACGGCCGAGTCTTCGGGAATTGGCTCTGGTTCTAGCCGCGAGATCTGGGCCCGTCGGATGAAAACTGAGTTCGGGCTGTCTTTCCGAGGGGTAAGCGCCGTTATCCGGTTCCGTCACGGAAAGATCGAAGCATGGAGGGTGTACGAGTTCGGTGCCGCCTTTTAGGACAATCGAAACCACGGAACATGGCAAGGTGACGCTGCGGTTCGGCTCCGATGGGCGGCTGAGGAAGATCGAGATCGAGGAGCCGGCTGGCTCTTGACGCCGCCGGGTTTTAGGCGACTGGATGAGCGGATCTGCCGCGGAAATCATGGCGGATGAACCTGGAGCCGTCGACACACGCAAAACGATCACCGACGAGGAAAGCCAGAGCGAATTCGGCGTTGGTTAAGCTTTATGATGCCACTACCGATTCGACATCAGAGTTTTACAAAGGGATAGAGAAGATCGGCAGAGGATCTGGGTCTTTAGTGGCGGGCGCATCGTCTTTCCCAGTGCCGTCTTCTCGTCGCGCGAGCGTGCCGAAGAGTGGATCCGCAGGCATCACCTGTCAGGAACGCTTGCTGCCTACCTCCCAGATGAGCCGGTGTACGACTGGGTGGTGAATGCCGGCTACTTCAAGCCGAAGCTCCGTCCCAATCCTCTGCCGAGTTCATCGCTAACTTCAAAAAAGCAGCGCTTACCTAGAGCACTATCATTATGAGCAGGGGTTTGCTCCGCCTGGGGACTTCATCTGGCACCCTGGATCTGTAGCGCAAGTCAGACGATACCAAGCGGGCGTCAGCTCAGGTGCACGAGAGATTAAGGAGGGAAAGATTCGAGGCCATCAGGGAGGCGGCCGCGTCCCATCGGTCGTGAGGACGAAGCGGGCCGCTCAGTTGACCGAGGACGACGCATTGGCGTCGTGGGAGGCGGCGGAGTGCGCGGCTGCGCCCACGCCTCAAGGCTTCGGACTTGCCCTTCCTCGTTTCCGCCTACGAGCGCGTAAAGGACTATGCCACCCGCATCGAGATAGTCGATCCCCTAGCGGAAAGATTTCCGATGCCAGAACGTCCGCGTTTCTCTTACGAGTGGCTCGCAGCAAGACTATCACCTCGTGCGCTACTACGCGTTGCGCAACATGATCGAACTTGGCTGTGACAAGTGGCACCGCTCGTCAAACGATGCGGAGTCCGACTTCTACCTCTCTGTTCGCCTACGACCGCTACCTCCGCCGGGAGATCGACCTCCGACGCTGCGAACGCTCGCCGCGTCTCGCTGTGCGTCGCCCCGGGGGACAACTGGCACTGGCTCAGCTTGCCGTTCAACGGGCCATTAGAGCCAGCGGCGAGACGTCCCCCCGTCTAGCCGCCACGCGGTGGCGCGCCCGCCCCCTACGTGGGCGGGCGACGGGGCTACCAGGGGAGGACCCCGAGAGCGGCATCGTGCTCGTAGGGCACCGGTTCTACGACCGAGCATCGGGGGTTCCTCAGCCGGGACCCGGCGAAGGATGGCGGGAACCGGTACACGTACTGCGACAACAATCCGCTCAACGGGTTGATCCAGCGGGACTAAACCCGACCTTCATTGGCGATACATCGGAGTCGAGGTGGAACGGAGTTGCTGAGAGATTCTGCGGTGTCCGAAGAAACTAACAAAGCCTACTAAGAAGCAGGTCCTCGAGGCGCTCATGGCGGAGGAGGATGAAGCATGAGGATGATCTCAGACATGGCGGTTCTGGCTACATCAACCGGGTTCGGAGACGAGACCTGAATGCAGAAGACGTGCAGTGCGTAGCTCGGGGAGGCGGCGCGCGCAAAGGCAAACTCGGAGAGGTGTGGCTACGCGTTCCTGTAAAGTACGCCAGAACAGCGCGCGGGTGAACAGCTGGCTGAGAGGGGCGAAAAACGTCGTCGGCTACACTTCCGGCACGATGGACGCGCCTATCCAGCACTGGGACAAGCCTCTGAAAACCCGCTCCGCCCCTGGCTCCCATGGTCGTGAGACAAACCAAAAAGCAAGCAGAAGAAGGCTTCGAGAATGGTGATGCCTCCGAGTCGCGCAAGGAACACTCGCCGACTCTGGCAGAGGGCCGCGCTCGGGGCCTCGCTGGCAGGTGCCATCTTCATTTCCTTCGAGACCGGCAGGTTCCGCGCCGCCTCCCGAGATGCTCAGCTGAGAACGGCCTTTGGTCAGCACATAGGGCTGTGCTCGAGCGGGTGGCGAGACCTCCGCACGTTCCAAATCCGCTGACCCTTCCGCGTGAAGGGAATCGAATTGAGAGAAATATCCGCGATCCGCTTCCGATGCCGTGAACGTTCTGCCGCCCGGATCATATCGGTACGCGGTGTTCGAGGAAGGAGGCCTGAGGCGGTTTATTGTCTTCGATACTGAACCGCGCGTCATCGCCTCGGACATCATCAAAGGATCTATGAATACGGCCAGCAGAGCCGCTTCGGCGTCGGAGGAGGCTACGGATTCCAAGAGGACCCTGAGGGCTACATCGTAACCATGGGGCACCGGCTCTACGCTCTGAGCGTCGTGCGGTTCCTCAGCCGGGTCCCGGTGAACGACGGCAGGAACTGGTGTGTACTGCGATAGCAACCTGACGAAGCAGTTGATTCTGGGAGGACTACAAAGGTGTTGGCGTCCTGGAGTCTGGCTGGCCCTAACGCAGATTGCAGACATGGCTAACATCAAGACGCCGCCTACGATCCGGTACCAGGCGGCTTTGGTTGCGCGAACAGAACGGATCATCCACGGGAACGCATGAATCCGACCGCCATGCTAGGGCAGCATGAGAAAGCTCGAGAAGAAGCGACGAAAGTGGACGCGGAATGCCGTAAAGACGGGAGTGGCACATAGATGCCTGGGAGTAGGGGAATCTAACAAAGTGGCTTCGCATGCGCCTGGACCGTAGCGGCCTTGCTAATAGCATATCTTTTGGCTCGGTGCGGATCCCGACTGGCGCCTGCGCGGAGATGGCAACCATGCAGGCGCGAATGGAGGCTCTCCTCCGAGGAGGGCGTCCGTGGAAGAGACACGGAGGCCCTGCGGTCGATGAGGTATGAGGTGAGGTCGAAGCGCCGACTGGCAGCTGCGGCCCTCGAACGGAACTGTGGGCGACACGACGGGAGCCCGGGTTTGGTCTGTTCATCGAAGGCGTGACGTCATCATCCGGATTCGCGTTATGAAAGATTGACATGGAGAAATTATGCAGACTGGGCAGGGCATTCTAGTCTGGCGCCTCAATAGTCATCAACATCTCATAGCGTTGGGTCGTCTTGCGAGGATATCGATGATTCTAAGCACGACGAGGATCGTCGGACGAAAACAAGCCATCTGCTAACGGTCGCTTCGGACCGAAGCGAAGTCAATTCAATCGAATGTTCATAAAAATTCAGAACCATTAAATCCGCGAGCACGTTCTGCAGGCATACAGTATTAGACTACAGTCAACAAATTCTCTGTTGTAATACCAACCGTGCTTGGAGCAGCTTTCTTACTCATAAACGCGCACTGATCTAATTCAAAGCCGCGTATCACCTGACTTCTATCCCGCAGTAAGCTATCGTATGAGTGAGATATGATGCCAGCATCGGCAGGTTCGTCAGCCGGGGCCCAGAAGGCTGGAAGGTCAGGCTGCCCAAAGCGGGATGTAAGAGACGTCACATGCGTCTCCAACATCCGATCGGAATCAGTTGCGTGACGGAGAAATCGATGGTAATAGGTGATAAAGGCAAGATTGCCATCGAGTACGAGTTGGAGGAGCCCTCATGCGCACCTGCTCGGGCATATTTGTTTTTGGATAAAAGGGACACAGATCGGTGATTACGATAACTTAGCCCCGTTAGGAGTCACCGGGGTGGCTTGTGAGAAAATCATTAGAAGGACGGGCTGGCGCAGGGATCAAAAGCTCTTGATGATGGACAAGTTTGAAGTGATGCGAATGCTGCGTGCCACCAGTATATCCTGAGGAAGGCGAGGATGATCAGGAGAGGATAGCGAGAGAAGCCGGAATAGATCACATCAGGGGTGTGACTTAAGCCTGTCGCTCGCCGCCGAACTTACCCGCTACTTTTTAGCACCTCACAACGGGGAGGCCTTTGACGACTGGTACCTGGTGCTCGCCGAAACGAACTGCACGATCGGCTTATTTGGTCTCAACAGCCGAGAGGGGTGTCGAGGATGCCTTCGTGCCTCATGGCGAGTTTTCCCGGTTGTGTGAGATTTTGCGGAGGCCAAATCGAGGGTAAACAATCATGGGAACTCCGAAGGCGCGACGGTGAGAGAACGTCACACGGACAGAAATTAGTAAGTGCATGTAAAGGTTGTCGCAAGGGCCAGAGACTCTACCATCTCGAACGTTCCTCATTCCGGGGCCGGTCCAGCCCCTCAGGCCCCGGGCACAGACTAAGGGGAGAACTGCTCATAGATGCATCTTTGCACCAAGTTCCACGATACGAGACGGGGCCCCTCGTTCGCCTCCCAAGGGGGCAAGAAATGATGAAGATCGTGCTTATAGCAACGGGTGGGGACGCTCGCTTTACTTGCCGCGGCAGGCTGGCCATTGTGTCAGGGAGGCCGTCTCCCGCCAGTCCGTTTTAGACCTAAACCCGCTCCCGCGCTACTTTCCCGGAGCGATCGGGGTTTCGATGCTCGTAAAAAGCCAGACGTTGCAGGCAAGCTGAGGAAGGATGACTGGAACCGATTGATCCGCCTCAAGCGTGCCTTCCGAGGGCGGGTTCGATGTCTATAACACCCGGATCCGCATCGTGCTGGCAGACGGCACTCAGATCCTGGTGGACGACGAGGGCGGTTCGTCGTCAAAGGCCTCGATACGAAGGACTTCGAGGTCTGGAAGGGTAGACGCGTGAGCTGAGGGCAAGCCAATACATTTCCATCAGAAGAATTCGGACGCTTAGGCTATTAAGTCTGCCCGCCATCTGCGGTGAAGACGAGATGGAAGGTAATCTGGTGCTAGCGCTAACGTCAAGCACTTAAGGATTAACGCTATGACCCTTACCTGCGGGCAGCACTCGCTCGAATCACGGCGGATGGCAACGGAGTCCGAGCTTCAAAAGATGCTCGAAGATGTTGAGGGTGCCGTCATGCTGGGGCAGCCTTCTGAATTCAAGGAGGCCTTCTACTTCGTTCACGTGACCTCCGGCCCACCTGCGAATAGGCAGCTTCATCTTGGCATTCGTCAAGATGAAGTCGGCCTAGAGCCCGCCATACTTCTTGTCCCAGAATCTTCGCTCGTCGTCGCGGGGTTTGGAGAGTCCGTCGCAGGCATCGAGCTCGGATCTTCGAGCGTCGCCTTCACCCTCGATCTTCCCCACCAGTTCTACAGATTCCTCGTCCTGCCCCGCTTCCTCGTGGTGGTTCACGAGATCGGGCTGACCGCCGTCAACTTCATGGGCCAGATTCTGTGGTCGCACGATGCGGGGGACATAGTGCTAGATGCAACTCTCACCGAGTCCTCCATCCAGTTGCTCCTGTACGATGGCCATGACGTTAGAGTCTCCCTCTCCGACGGCAAGAAGCTTGCTTGATTTCTCCAGAGAGCAGTCAACTCGGATCCTCTGAAACCTTCCACCTATTTCACAGGATTCGGCTCTGCGATCAACGATCGATGACCTGCGACCCCCAGAGCGCCTCCCTGGTAATACATCTCGATGCGGCGGATCACCTCGTCGGCGGTGATCATGTGCATGCAGCGGGGGAGGTCGCCGACGACGTCGACGCACAGCTCGTGCGGCTCGTCCTTTTGGTCGCCGTCACCGAGCGGCACGGTGCGGGACTTCCAGCAGCCGCCGTCGTCGCAGCAGCGCAGGGCACCCACGGTGTGGAGGAACTGGTGGTGGGGGTAGGCCGTCCACTGGGGCGGCTCGCGCCCGCCCGCCACGACCACGCACGGCCGGTTATTCGGCATGCCAGGCTTCGTCTCGACCGCCGCCGCGAGGTGCATGAGGAGGCTGATGGAGGAGAGCGCACCTTGCGCCTGGTACATCAGCAGCACGAGCTGGCGCAGGCTCGTCGCGCCACGGAGATCCACCACGGCTTCGAGCGGCGGGTGGTGGTGGTGGTGGTGGGCCTCGCCGACCTGCACGAACTCGACCCGATCGCGAAAGTGGTCGACCACCCGCTGATACCGCTCCAGACTCCACCACTTGATCGTGAAGTCGGCCTTGCCGCCCGCGGTGACGAGCCAGAACGGCCGGCTCCCCTCTGCCTCGGCTTCGACCGAGGCCATCCACTCCTTCTCCTCGTCGGCGATGTGGATGTCGCCCTTGAAGGCCGTGGGGCGGATGTTCAGCCCGAGCTTTGCGTTGAGGTCTTCGATGAAGCCGTGGATGAAGTGGTACGGCAGAGTGTTGCTCTGATGGATGAGGGGGTAGTTGCACTCGACGAGCTCCACCCCCGGGTCGCCCTCCTTCAGAGGCGTGACGTACGGGTTGGCGAGCCAGAGGCCGGGGCAGGGGGTGCGGACGTCGGTGACGAACTCGCCAGGGTAGCGCCGGTGCAGGTGGTCGCGCCGCCGTGGCCTCGCTGATATCGCCGGAGACGCCAGTTCGGAGGATGAGTTTGCGCATGGAGGAAGGCGGCACTCCTTGTGGCACTGGCATCCTGCCAGTGGTCACGCCCGGCATCTTGCCGGTGATCCTCAATTCCAGATCCCCGCAGCGGGATGCCAGTGCGACTACCAGTAGATGCGCCGGTGCCGCCGTGTCGCGGTGCCGCAGGGATGGAGTTTCGAAACGGGTTCGGGGGCCGCTTTGCTCGAGGAACCGCTGGAGAGGAGCTGCTGGACGAGCCGCGCTGCTCGGCGGCGAACCGCCGCTGCTCGAAGAGGAGCCGCCAAAATCGCCGCCGCCAGGTCCTTGCCCTCGCCGCTGGCCGATCAGCAGGGAAGCGCCGGCGAGCGCAGTGCGCCGCTGGGAGAGCAGTGGGAAGGCACGTCGATCTTGATCAGGTCAGTCCGAAGTTGTCGATGTCTTTCATGAGGTCCTCCAGGGGAAACGAGGGGCGCCGCAAGCCGCGCGATACATTTAAGCGGAGAAAGGACGATCTTTCCGACAGAGGTCGCGGGAGCTCAGGCGTTCTGTAGAGCTTTCGCAAATCCGACCGAGTAGCGGGCCGCGCGAGGAGGTCGGTGTTGTCGCTGATCAGGTCGATGCCGCCGATGAGCAGGCCCTCGGCCAGGCGCCTCGCACCTCGGATCCTCGATCGGCAACGATCTTCTCCGCGAACCGGGCGTGCAGGTGGATCACCCGAGGGACGCCCGTAGAATCCGCTCCGCCGTCTCGAGGGCAGCTCGGTGATACCGAGGGCGTTGTGCATCTCCGCGACGATCTCGTACCCGCCGCAGAGAGCCTCCTCCCGCTCGGGCCAGGTCTCGGCCCGCAAGGCGGGCCTGCACCGGAGGAAGAGCAGGAGGCGGCCGGCGCACGGGGAGGCGGGCAAAAAGGCCGTGCCGAACCGCTTGGGTAGAGGGGCGTACTGCCGCTCCATGAGAACCCGAGGCGCATGAGGTCGCGGACGAGGCGCGCGGCCGATGATCGGTCGGCCGCAGCCTCGTCCCCCACCGACCCCGCGCGCCCCATCAGGTGCTCCTCCTGCCCGATCGGTTCCACGCCGCCGCGAGCCCGTACAGCCACGTCACGTCGTGGGGGTAGTACGCCGCCAGCCTCTCCCCGGACCCGCCGCAGCTCGGGATCGTCCCGAGAGCGCGCCCCGCCGTAGGCCCCCTCAGCTTCTGCTCAGGAAACGTCAGCCAAGTCCTCCGGCTCCGATTTTACGCTCGATCAGCCGGTACGACTACAAAGCCTCGAACGGTGTGTATCCCGGGCGATATCCGGCGCGGCCTCACATGTCCTCCTCGCTGACCCGCCGGTAGCCGAGACTCGGAGGGAAGACCCATATCGAGCGCCCCGTCACGCCTCCTCAATGTCTCCCTCGGGGAGAAACGAAACACGCGGGGACCCCAGCCGTGGTCGGCGGACATCTCCGTATCAGGCCCCGGCGTCCGACCCCCGTGTGTCTGCGCCGCGCGCCGTAGCGCGGAGAGGCTCCGGCGGGCGGCGGGGGGGCTCCCCGCCCTCCTCGAAGAACCCGGCGGAGAGGTCGGGCCCGGGGACAGACGTCGGTTTCGGTCGGTCGCTCATTCGAACAGCAGGGGGGGTTGAGGGTTAAGGGTTGAGGTTTTGGATTTTGGGTTTAGTTGGGGGAGGCTGGCATCACCCTCGGCCGCTTAACCCTTATCCGCCCTCTCCAGCAGGGAGGGAGCTTCTCCCCAACCTCGCTTTTCGCTCCTTCCCGGATCAGGCCTCGACTGCTTGATCTCCGCCTCCGACAGTGGTTCGGTAGGAGGCATCTTCCGCTTGCCGTGGCTTCCCGGAGCGCCT
Organism: Fimbriimonas sp.; assembly: GCA_030447945.1. The sequence goes on from JAUJNV010000015.1 coordinate 13,883, forward strand.
GCAGGATAACGCTTTGGTCGGCGTTCCCCGGTTGGACAATGGCGCCGCTCGCTCCTCCCCTCATCATCGACTCGTAGAGTGCTGAGGTCGATCCCGCCACTGCCCCTGCTTCCGTGGCAGTTCACGCACTTCTGCTTCTGGAAGGCGTGCTCACGGAGGTGAGTCGCATGGGCCGGCGGGGGAGCGAGGGACTGCCCCGCCCTGCCTTTCTCTTGCCCTTTCCCACAGCCTATAGCGAACAGGACAGCCATCGCGCCGGCGGCGATCTTCTCCTCTCATCCGGTTCTTCCTCCTGGCCTCCTGTGCTCAGAGCGATTGTCAAGCCCCACCTGCAAGTTAGCACGTCGGGCGGCTCAGAGCGGTGGGCCGGCTCTGCAAGCCTGAGCGGAGGCAAGGGTCTGTTAGGGAGCTGTCCTTGTCGGACGAGGGACGGCGACTCTGGGAGTGCCGGACCCGGTGCCGGGCAACCGCCGCGTCGTCTTTGCTGGAGCAGCTCGGCGACGAGCGCGTGCGCCGGCTGTCGAAGAGGTCGCCGGGGCGGGCACGCGCCCGGAGCCGGCAGGGCTGACCGTGGCCTGGAGCTTCGGCGACGGCGGCCTCGCCGCAGGCCACCGACGTGAGGCGAGGGCACAGGAAGGGCGTCTCGGGCCGCGCTGCTGGGCCTCACCCAGCGAGGTGGTCGCCGACGTGAGCGGCGCCTATGTGGACCTTCGCACCGCCGAGCTGCGCGTGGAAACGGCGCAGTCCAGCTCGCCAACACCCCGCGAGGCGCTCCGTATCTCCGAGGGCGCGGGCGGCATCAACGACTTCCTCGAAGTCACGGACGCCCAAGCATCCCTCTTCTGGCAGGCCCAACCTGACGCAGGCGCAGAACGACGTCAGCGCGGCGCGCCCGCCATGGCCCGCGCCCTGGGCGACAGGCATTTGTCAACATCTTCGTCGGAGGCTACGCGCGGGCCTGACGTAGTCGTCGCCCTGCGCGACGCCTGGGCTCCCTCTCAAGCACGCCACCGCCTTCAGGGGCTCTGGTGGGTCCTTCAGTTCGTGCCGAAGGGATGCCCAGGCGTCGCACGCGGCTGTGCTCTACGCTCCCGCGCGTAGCCCTCCGAAAGTAGACGCTGCCCTGTCACCCCGCCCGCTCCCCGTGGAGAGACGCGGGCGGGCGAGGTGCTTCTTGAGGAACGCCGGAGCCCGTTGGAGCGCACGGGTCCACAAGGGTGCCTCAGTGATAGAGATGCAGCCCGCTTTCTACCAGCACAAGCTCGTGCGGCACTCCCATCTTCTCTAGGCGGGCCACCAGACGCTCGCTCTGCTCGACCCGCACCGTCGTGTCCATCGTGCCGTGCAGCAGCAGGGTCGGCGGGCTCGTGCGCTGGACATGGACAACCGGGCTCGAACTCAGGCGGGCCTTGGCCAACTCCTTCCTCAGGAGGACGGTCGCGTACATCTTCAAGGCATCTTCCGAAAAATCGTGCGCGTCAAGTCGGTGGGGATCGATGCCGACGACGGCGTTCACTCGGCTCGACACCGCGCCACTCGGCGTTGCGGGAGAGGCGGATCGCTCAGCCCAGCATCAGCGCCATGTGCGCGCCGCGCTGTGGCCATGGCCGCGATCCGGCGGGGATCGATGCCCAAGCTTCTGTGCATGACGACGTACGTAGCGCACGGCGGTTCGGCCGTCTGGAGGATATCCGGCAGTCGCGCCGCCGGAGCCAGCCGGTAGCTCACGGTGATCGCGACCAAGCCAGCCTTCGTAAGCTCCCCCGTATGCCGCTCCATCGCCTGCCGCTTGCCCATGACGTAGCCGCCTCCGTGAAACAGCAGAACCGCCGGACGCGCGCCCGGCCGCCCTCGGGCGGTGGATGTCCATCGCCAACGCGGTCCCGTGGGGCCAGGCGTACTGACCGTCTCCGCCGCCCGCGACTGAGAGGAAGCAGGGCGAATGCGATGGGCAATAACATGGCGGCAGTATAGCCAGGAATATTCCTTTCCAGACGGCTCTCTCCGGACGGCGTGGCCGCCGAACCGGCGCCACCGAGGCCTCACAGTAGGGCGGGCTACAGTTCGTTCTGGAGGCTCTTTGGAGTGCGTCGACACTCTGAAGGTGCGGAACAGACTGGTGCTGCCCATATCCTCGTCGAGGTTACGCCCGCAGGGCGTGTAGTCGTCGCGCCCGGCGACGCTTGGGCTGTCCTCAGGGCACGCCAGTATCTGCGGGGCATCCGGTGCGGGCTTTTGCGGTCGATGACCATCGGCCCGCGCTCCTCAGGGCACGAGGCGTCGTCAATTCCGTCTGGGGTCGTGCCCGAGCGGGTTTAGCGGCGCGAGGGCGGGCGAGGTGCCGCTTGAGGAAGACGACGTATCTTTCGAAGGCGCTCTTCCAGAGCGGCGGCTCTTGGAAAGTAGGTGGGCGCCGCCCTCCACTAACACGAGCTCGTGCGGCACCCGCGCCTTCTTCAGCCGCTCCGCCAAGACCCCGCTCTGCTCCACCTTGATGACCGCGTCTTTCGTTCCGTGGACGAGCATGGTGGGGAAGGCCTCCTTCACGAACGTGATAGGGCTGAGCTCCCTGAACTCCCGTTGTGACTCGCTCAGCCTCTTGCCCAGAAGAAGCTTCGCGTAGAACTCCAGAGACTCCTCCGTGAAGCGGGATAGATCAGTCGGGGCCGAGACGGGGACGACGGCATCCACGCGGCTCGATGCGCGCGCGCCACTCGGCGTCGCGGGCAGGGATCGGATCCGCGCAACTAGTATCGGCGCCATATGCGCGCCTGCGCTGTGGCCCATCGCTCCCACCCGCCGCGGGTCGATCCCGAGCCGCCGGGCGTGCCTACGGACGTAGCGCACCGCCGTCCGCCCGCCGTCGAGGATCGCGGGAAAGCTGGCCACCGACGCCAGGCGCTGCTGATGATGGCCACGAACCCGCGTTCGTAAGCTCGTCCACGTGCCGGGTCATCCACTGGCGATTGCCGATCACCTCACCCGCCTCCCGTGGAGCAGAAGCACCGCCGGCAACACGCCCCGAGAGGCCGAGGGCCGGTAGACGTCGATGCAGCTCGGGTCCCGCGGCCGCCTGGTAGACGAAGGTCGCCGGCACCGACATCAGGGCTGGCGTTTGAAGGAAAGCAATACCAGAGCGGCAGAAGCAAGCGCACGGCGAGTATAGCGATCAGTCGGAATCGCCCCTAAGACTCAAAGGGATCGACTGTCAAGGATGCGACATGCGCGGCGCCGGAGCCTTTGGGCCGTGTCGGCGCTTTGACGCGGGGCGCGGGGGCCGAAGTATATGGGGCAATCCCGTAATAGAAGGTGCAGGCGGCGAGGTAGGCGCCGGTGGGCGAGTGGTTGCCGTCCGCGGCCCAGAGGTCGAGGCGCGGGCTCTTCACTAGGGCCACGTCCCGCGCATACGGGCACGATCTTCGCGCCCTGGCGCTGCGCGATCTGCCGGTAGACGCTCAGGATGTAGCCGCTCTCGTTCCAGCCTCGGCGCGGCCACTCGGCAAGAGCAGGGCCCGCGCCCCCGACCCGCGCCTGCTTCGCGAGCCTGATCCTCGTTGAGCGGATATTGTACTTGTGCGAGCTGCTGAGCTTCGCGTCCTGCAGCACGACGACGTTCCACTTTCCGCGCTGTACGTCGCGGCGGACGTCCATTCGGGCGTCGATGTCCTCCAGAAAACTTCCTAGGTGCATCGCGATCGTCGCCCGGCGGCCGGACCCGTCCGACTCCAGCAGCGCCTCGAGCATCGAGGCGAGGCCGTGGGAGCTGGTAGCGGCTGTTGCCGAGCATGAGGGTTCGCATGTCGGCGGTAGGGCGGCCAGCCCAAGGAGGAGTGCGGCAAGGATCATGGCGAAGTAGACGCGGACGCGGCAGGGCTCGTCACTCGCGTTCCGCGTTCTTGTCGCCTAGAATGTTCCGATGCTCGCCGCTCTCGTCCTCCTCACCGCCACGCAAGCGCCCGCGTTCGCTCCTCCACACCTGTGGGCGGCGGGGTTGCCGCGCCGCCTCGGATTCCGCTCGTGGGGGACGTGGACGCTGATGGATATGGGGACCTGATCTGTGTCTATCCCCCGGGTGCCGCGATCATCGACGTCTCGCTGAGCGAGAAGGGGCAGAAGGCGGGGGTGCCGTTTCAAGCGCTGACCGGCTGGGGGAAAGACTGCCAGGCGGCGATCGCCGGGGAGTTCGACGATAAGCCGGGGGCGGACGTGGCGGGGCTCTTCGGCGGCGACACGGTGCGGCTGGCGGGCGGCTTCGAGAACGGCAAATATAAGGATGTCCCGGACTGGGTCAAACTGCCCCGCCGCCTCCGCGCGGATGTCGCTTGCGGGCGGCAAGATCCTGATCTCCTCGCGCAAGGATCGCGTGGGGTTCGCCATCACCCCCGCGACCCGCGCCGTGTCCCCCTTGAGGCGCCCGTCCCGCCACCCTTCGACCCCAAGGCGTGGGGCCTTCGGTCCGAAGACCTCCAGTGGCTCACGGCGGACATGGACCGTGACGGCGACGAGGACGTGGTCGAATTCCCGGTACGGAACGGCGCGCCACACCGCCCACGACATCCTCGTCTACCGCCGTCTCACCCCGGGCGAGAAGGACTGCGGACGGGCTGGCGAATGAGGAGGAGACGAAACTCGGCACGGACGCTCTGAATCCGGACACGGACAACGACGGCCTGCTCGACGGCTGGGAGACGGGGAATGTCCGCGACCTGGACCTCAAGGCCCTGGGCTGCGACCCGCGCCGGATCGACCTGATCTGCCTGATCTCGCGCTACTCGAACGTGGACGAAAACCACGTGAAGGAGCTGGAGCGCGTCACGAAGAGCTTCGCCGAACTGGACGTGGCGAACCCGAACGGGAGCAAGGGGTTCTCTTTCCACCCCGTGTTCCTCGACCCGGTCCCGGAAAAGGACCACCCAAACCCGTGGTGGACCAACCGCGACAAATATCGGCCGGCGAAGTGGAAGGGGCTGGTGCACTGGATGCAGATCACCCCCGGCGGAGGCGGACAGGCCGACCAGATGGGGGACGCGAGTTCGTGCGGCGCGACGCCCTGTGGGCCGCCTTCATGCACGAATTCGGCCACCAGATCGGCATGGACCACCACGGGTTCTGGGAGCTCGGCTTGTGCCCCATCTACACGAGCATGATGAACTACGCCTACAGCTACGGGTTCGAGGACGACGGGGCCAAGATCCACTACAGCCACGGGCGGTTCAAGGAGTTCGTGCTGGACGAGCGCAACCTGAACGAGACCCTCCCGTTCCCTTACGAGAGGGTGAAGTTCCTCGAAAAAGGCCCCTACCGCTTCCGCCTCAAGCCGAAGGGGAACGCGACGCTGGTCGACTGGAACTGGAACGGGTCTTTGGCGAGAGAAGGATCCGCGCCGACATCAACTACTCCTACTCGACCAACGCGGGCACGCGGGACGACGTGGGGAAGGCGATGACCTCGCCGTGGCTTTTCGTTCACGAGAAGAAGGCGTGGATCGCCTATGGCCGGCACGAGGAGAAGGCGGACCCCAAGATCGATCCGACCATCAGCCCCGACCGGCCCGGCGACCTACCTGCGGGGGCTCGTGGAGCCGCGCAAGTGGAAGTCGCCGATCAAGATCAACGGGCCCGAGCGGCTGGCGGGCGACCCGGTGGCGGCGAGCAAGGACGGCTGGGTCTTCCTCGCCTATCCGGCGAAGGGGATCCGGGCTCGACGGCGTCGTGATACGCCGCCTGCGCGGCGCGTACACGAGCGCCCCGATGCTCGTCCCCGGCACGACCTCCGCCACCGTCCCGACGCTCGGCGTCTCCAAGGACCGGCTCTACCTCTTCCTCTGGAACCCCGCGACGGGCGACGTGACGTACCACACGCTCGGGAGGAACGGACGGCTCTCGCCCGCGCAATCCTGGGGAAGAGCACCATCCCCGTCGGTATGGCCCTCGATCCAATCCGCCGCGAGGTCATCCTCGGCGCGGCGGGGGACCAGGACAAGGCGCGCCCCTCACGCTGGCAGATCCGCGCGCTACGAGGAACGGGCGGGGACGCTGGTCGAGAAGAGGCGCGAGTTCATCGAGGGCGAGGCAGGCGGCTCACGCGGCTACGGGCGCGCCACGGTGCTCTTCGACGCTTCGAGAGAGGAAGGCCCGAACGGGCGCATCTACTTTTTCGGGCGTGGCCTCACGACGAAGGAGACGCCCTGGTCCTGCACCTACGTCGCCCACGAGATCGCGGACAAGTCCGTGCGCGGCGGGTGGCTCGTGAAACGGTTCTACGACGAGTGGACCCAGACGCGGTCGGCCCCCGCCGCGGCCTGGTTCGACGGGGACATCATCTGGGCCTACCGCTGGGTGGACGGCGGGCAGGGCACGACGGACAACAACCTGCACGTCGGCTACCGAGCCCTCGGCATCGGCGACAAGCCGATGGGCGACCACGACGACCTCACGTTCTTCAAACAGATCGGCATCCGCCGGTCGATCCTGTACGTGGGTAGTGGGTAGTCGGTAGTGGGTGGCTTCTACTCAGGAGGACAAGCCACCCACTGCCACCACCACTACAGGTGATGCTGTTGTCGTCGAACGTTCCGCACTCCGTGGACGCGTTGGAGGACTCGGCACTGTACGACATCTTCAGCCCGCGTCGGTGCAGATGGGGATCGACATGCTCGCGCCCGCCGCTCAAGACTGAACACCGCAGGGTCGGGGCGCATCCCACCCATATGCCCACCGAACGGCGCGACGGTATCTTTCCGACCTTTTTCCTGTCTGGGTTCGAGTGCGCGACCTTCCACTGGAAGCAGGAGGGGCGGCGCAATTGATCGTGGAGGAGACCGGGCACCGGGAGCAGGTGGCCGAGGACTATTCCATGCTCGCCAAGCACGGCTTCGGGGTCGCCCGCGAGGCGTGCCGTGGCCGATGGTGGACACGGGGGAAGGGTACGACCTCGACGGCCTGGAGCCCATCCTCCAAGCCCAGCGGGACTGTAAGATCCTGCCGATCTGGGACCTCTGCCACTACGGATATCCGGACCGGCTCGACCCCTTCGAGGACGAGGACGGCTTCGTCAGGCGTTCGCCGCCTACTGCCGCGCCGTCGCGGAGCGGGTGATTCCCGGCAGCACGGGCCCCGCACTTCTTCACGCCGATCAACGAGATCACCTTCGCCTTTATGGGCGGCGAGTGGGGCTGGACCGCGCCGTACCACAACACCAAGGAGGACCGGTACCGCCTGCGCGACATCCTCTGCCGCGCGTCCATCGCGGGCGTGAACGCGATCCGCGAAGTCGACCCCGAGGCGCGGATGGTGCACGTCGACCCGCTCATCGTGGTCGTTCCGCCGGAGGACCGCCCGGATCTCGCCGACGAGGCGCGGCACGAGATGTACAACGACACCTTCTACGCTTGGGACGTCCTCGGGGGAAGCGCCCCGAGTTCGGCGGCTCGCCGGAGGTGCTCGACATCGTGGGCGTGAACTGCTACTCGTTCGGCCAGATGGAGTTTGGCGAAGAGAAAGGGCCTCACCAGTCGCTCGGCCCCCGCGATCCGCGCATCGAGCCCCTCTGCGACCTCCTCCGGATAGCCTGGGACCGGTACCAGCGCCCGATGATCATCGCCGAGACCAGCGGCCTGAGCGACGGCCGCCCGGCGTGGCTCAACGACGTGATGGAGGAGTCCCTGGCCGCCGTGCGCGGGGATCGACCTCCACGGCATCTGCCTCTTTCCCGGGTCGACATGCCCGACTGGCACAAAGGGGGCTGGCTGCACAACGGCGTCTGCGACCTCGTGGGCCCGAACCTCGACCGCGTCCCCTACGAGCCGTACGTCCAGGAGCTCCGTCGCTGGCAGAAGATCCTCAACCGCGTCGAAGAGCTCGACGAGGACCCGTTCAGCGACCCGGTCGACCTGAACGACGTGGTCCAGGCCGCACACCGCCTGAAGACGAAGTCGGACCAGAACTGGAGTTAGCCGCAAGCCCGAAGGGCTGTGCCCCAGGAGAGCGAACCACGCCCGCCGGGCTGTCCCCGCAGTATGTTGCTGCCCGCGAACCGGCGGCCCCCACCCCACCCCCACACGGCCGTACCATCGCACCCCCCCCCACAAAAACCCCCCCGCTACACCCCTGCGGGCTTGGGGAGAGAAAAGGGCCCCTCGCCGCGAATGGCGAGGGGTTGCTCGATCGGCAGGTTACTTGCCCGCGACCGCGTTGACGAGTTGCTCGACCATGGTGTCGATCGGCTCTTTCTGGAATCCCAGGAACTTGCCCTGAATGACTCCCTTCTCGTCGATCACGTACACCGTCGGCCAGCCGCGCACGTTCCACGCGGTGGCGATGGGGCCGCTCGTGCTTCCGTCCATGGCGGATCGGAAGTTGATGCCTTCGTCACTGAACCTCTTACGGAGATCGGACCGATCTCCTCCGTCGCTGTTGATTCCGATGAGAGCAAAAGGCTTGTCCTTATAGGTTTCGACCTTCTGCTTCAGGTGTGGCAGCGACGCGCGGCAAGGCCCTCACCAAAAGCCCCAGAACTCCATCACGACGACTTTGCCGCGGTAGTCGCTCAGTTTGAACTTCTTGCCGTCGATGTCTTCCGACTCGAAGTCGGGCGCCATCTTGCCGACGACCAGGTTCTCGGCCTCGTACACCGCCGCCTTGGCGCGCTTGCCCGCCGTGGTGTCCGGGTACTTCGCGAGGATCTGCTGGTTGATCTCCGCGACCTTCGCGGCGTCCTCCCGATAGAGGGCCGCGCGTCGGCCGAGCACCGCCGCGAGCACTTCCGGGTTCTTGCTCATGCGTTCGACGCGGGCGAGCAGCGCCTCCGTCCGGGCCCGGAGCTGCTCGGGAGTCTCCCCGGCAGATGGAACCACCGTCAGCCGCGGTACGTAGCTCGCGAACTGGGCCGAGTTGGCGAAGCCGCGGAGGAGAGCCCCCTGGGCCATTTCGGCGGCGTAGGGGTCGCCCATGATCATCGCCGTCTGGGCCGTCATGGCCCAGGCGTTAAAGGCCGCGCTCGTCTTGCCATACTCCAGGGCGAGCGCCCGGAACTTCGGATAGTATTCGCGGGCCGGGTTCTTGGCCGGGTCCAGCTTGACCGCCCGGCGCTCCTCTGCGGTGCGCGCCTGCATGAGCGGTTTGTGATACTCCTGCATAGCCGCCCCAAACTCTTTTTGGAGTGCGGCGACGGCGGCCTCTTCGGGCGTGGGCTGCGGTGCCTGCTGCGAAAGCAACAGGAGCGGCGTCACGCTACCGGCTCTAGCGATGGGTGCTGTGACCAGCACCATCGCGAGAGCCGCGACGACGTGTTTCGTAAAGTTCATGGTCTCCTCCTTTATGTGAGACGATTGCGACTGTTTACCTTTTTTAGACGTCCGCCGACGCGGTCGGTGCATAGTCGTCCGCATGAGCGAGCAACGGTTTAGGGCGACGATGGTGCGGGAGGGGAAGCGGGCGACGGTCCCGCTGCCGTTCGACCCGAACGAAGTGTGGGGCGCCCGGGAGCGGCATCACGTCGCAGGAACGGTAAACGGCTGCACGATCCGGGGGCCCTTGCGAGAGGAAGCCTCGGGGCATACCCTCCCCCTCGGCCCCGCCTGGCTGCGCGACAACCCTTTGCCCGAGGGCGAAGAGCTGGACGTCGCGCTACGCCCGGAGGGTCCCCAGGCCGAGCTGTTGGCCGAGGACATCGCCGCCGCCCTCGCCGCCCAGCCCGAAGCCGCCGCCTTCTTCTCCTCCCTCGCCACCTTCTACCGGAAGGGCTACCTAACCTGGATCGACAGCGCCAAACGCCCCGCCACCCGCACCGCCCGGATCGCCGAAACGGTGAGGCTGCTAGCCTCGGGGCAGAAGCAGAGGTAGTGGGGGGGCGCCTGCACCGCTTCATGGAGAGCCGACTACCGCGAGGGGGACGGAGAACGCTCCAGCGTCTCCAGGGCGAGGGCGCTCGCTCCCTCCAGGTCCATCGCCATACCCTCGGCACTCGCCGCATCGAAGCCCTCGTTCCCGAGCGTCTCGCGCAGGGATGCGAGAAGCGCCGTCTCCGCCGGGGCGTCGACCGGCGATATGGGCATGGGCTGCTGTAGGCGAGCGGAATAGACGGTATTGGGTCCGCCATTTTGGCGACGCGGAGAAACCGCCATCCTAATCTACAGCCGCTTCTCGTTGCTGGTTCCTCCCTGCTGCACCTCACCGACCGTGCCGGGGCGGAAGGCGAGGGCCCAGCCGGCTACCTTCGGCCAAACCCTCACCAGGAACACGGCTTGGTCCCAGAACCTCATCTTTCCGAAGAAGGGGCGGATGTACACAGCCGTAAGGCGTACACCTTGGAGGGCTGCCTTCTCCGGCGAGCGGCGGGTCGGCATGAGGTCATTCGAGACGAGGATCCAGCCCTCTTTGGCGGCCTTGGGGATCCAGTCCAGATCCGCGGCCTCCGCACCATACACCTTCCGTAGGGCGCGAGCCTCGTGCTCTGTGTCGAGGGCATCGAGGGCCCCCGTGATTCGGAAGGAGAGGTCGTTGTCCGGGAGAAAGCGGACCATGCCGGAAGCCCTTTACGCAGAGGAGCCCAATCCCTCGAAGAAGGCTGCGTTGCGCACGGCTTGGGGCGTCAGCCGTACCAAGTCGACGGCGCCTCTCCTAGCCGCCCTTCCGGCCCGTCGGCGGCAGATTCGGCTTCACCGTCCGGTCCGGGTTCTTCTTAAGTTGATCCAGCAGGTGGCGGACCGCCGCTTCGAGTTGGGGGTCTTGGCCTTTGGCCAGAAGATCAGGGCGGGCATCGATGGGGATGTCCGGCTCGATGCCTTTGTTTTCGGCGATCCACTCGCCGGTCTTCGGTTCGAAGCGGGTGTAGCCGGGGGCGGTGATGGAGCCGCCGTCCATGAGATCGCGCGCGTCGGCAATGCCCACCAGGGCACCCATGGTGCGGGTGCCGATTAGGGCGCCGAGGCCCATGTCGCGGAACATCCAGGGGGTGAGGTCGCCGCCGGAGCCGGCGTACTCGTTGATCAGCATCGCCTTCGGGCCGTTGATCGCGAGCACCTCCGAGGTGCCCGTCCAGTTTCGCGCGATCATCACCGTCTGACGGCGACGGGCGAGCGTCGGGATGACCATCGGCTGGGGGAAGCCGCCCGAGTTGAAGCGGCCGTCCAGGATGATGGCGTCCTTGTCCGTCTGGCCGTAGTAGCCGCCGATGAATTCGATCTGTCCCTCGGTGGCCGTGTTCGGGTAGTGGATGTAGCCGATGCGGCCACCCGACAGTTCCGCCACGCGGCGACGGTTGCCTTCCGTCCACTCATAGTAGCGCAGGCTCGTCTCGCTGGGGACCGGGCGCACCGGGATCTTCCGCGCGCCGTCGAGGGTCGGCCGGTCGTTCACGGTGAGCGTCACGACCGCGCCCGCCTTGTTGATCAGCAAGGAGTTCGGGTGGACGCTCGCGTCCACCGGCTGCCCCTCCATCGCGAGCAGGTAGTCGCCCCGCTTAACGATCAACACCGGCTCACCGAGGGCCTCGCCGCGTCTCGTCGGTCATCGTGCCGCGGTAGATCCGCCGGAACCGCAGCCACCCTGCCGCCCGCTCGGAGTCCGCGCCGAGCGCGGCGGCGCTGGCCGCGCGGTCGGTTGAACTTGGCGTCGGGGCAGGGTCGTCGACGTAGGCGTGGGATGTGCCGAGCTCGCCGACCATCAGGCCGAGCACGTAGCTCAGGTCGCTCCGGTGGCTTGCGTGGTCCAGGTACCGCTCGTAGTGCCGGCCGACGGCCCGCCAGTCGAGGCCCCCCATATCCGCACGGAGGAAATAGTCGCGCTCGAAGCGCCACGCCTCCCAGAACATCTGCCGCCACTCCGCCCGTGGATCGACCCGCGTTTCGATCTGCCGGGTCTCCACCCGGCCCGCGCCGTGGGCCTGCCCGGGCTTGACGTCGGCCAGGCCAAGGGTGTCGCCTGCGAAGTAGGCGAGCTTCGTGCGACCGGGGTTGAGGTCGTACGCTCCCGGCTGGCCCTCGAAGATCGCGACCGCTTCCCGCGTCCGCAGGTCGAAGCGCCGCAGCTTGCCCCGGGTGTAGTGGAAGACGCCCTCCTTCGCGCCGAAGAGCAGGCCCGGCCAGTTGCCGGGCAGGGGCAGCACGACGGCTCGGTCGGCGATGCCGTCCAGATCGATCCGCGTCTCCGGGCGTGCGGCGGCCGCCGACTCTTTGGCTCCGTCGCCGTCGTCCGCCGTACGGGGAAAGAGGGGGTTCGGGAGGTCCTTGGTGAGCGGGATCACGAAGATCCGGTCGGCGTCGTCCACCTTGAGGCTCTGCTCGAATCGCCCCTCGCCCGGGCTGAAGGACCGGGCGGACGTGAAGTAGAGGTACTTGCCGGAGAGGTCGAAAGTGGGGTTCAGGTCGTCGTAGCGCCCCTCCGTCACCTTCGTGGTTTGGCCGGTCGCCACCTCGTAGAGGTAGATCGCCCCAAACCCCGTTTTGACGGGTGCGGAGTACGCGATCCAGCGGCCGTCGGGCGACCAGTCGTAGTACGTGCCCCAGCTCGCGAACTCCTGCTTATAGACCGGCTTCGACTGGCGGGTGGCCGGGTCGAGCACCATCAGCCGGTTGTCGGCGGTGAAGTAGGCGATCCGGGCGCCATCCGGGGAATAGGTGAAGCTCCGGATCTCCGGGCCGGTGTGGGCGCTGAGCGTCTTGGCTTCGCCGCCGGTGGCGGGCTGCGCGACGATCTGGAACTCGCCCGAGGCGTCCGTGAGGTAAGCGATCGTCTTGCCGTCGCGCGACCACTGGGGGGCCCGCTCCCGCACGCCGGGCGTCGCGGTGAGGTTGCGTGCGTCGCCGTTGGCAGCAACGTTGAATATCTCGCCGCGCGCGCCGACCGCCAGGCGCGAGCCGTTCGGGGAGGCGGCGACCGCGTCGATGTTGCGCCCGACCTTCAGGACGTAGGGCCGCGCGGAGAGTTCGTCGCCCCGCACCCGGAAGCTCAGCCGCTCATCCTTACCGGTGGCGACGTCGTAGGCGTGAAGGTAGCCGTCCCGTTCGAAGACGACGGTCTTGCCGTCGGTGCTCGGCCACCGGACGTCGCCATCCTTGTACCGGGTGAGCTGGACGTCCTTCTTCGTCCCGAGGTCGTGGCGGTACAGGTTGACGGTGCCCTGGTTTCGGTCGCTGGCGTAGACGATCCCGTTGCCGATCACCATCGGGAACCAGGAGTTTTCGCGTCCGCTCGGCAGCTCGGAGTAGGCGTTCGTCGCAAAGTCGTACAGAGAGATCCTGCCCTGCGAGCCGCCCCGGTACCGCCGCCAGTTCTGGTTGTGGGAGTTCATGCGGTTGTAGACCACCCGCTTTCCACCGGGGAAGAAGGATCCGTCCGCGAACTGGAGCAGTGGCGTCTCGTCGGGCAGGCCGCCGCTCGGGGCGACGGTCCACAGGCGCGCCTGGCGCGGTGTGAAGCTGCCGGCGGTCGAGGTGTAGGCGATCTTCCCGTCGGGGGTCCAGCCGACGACGCCTTCGCCGTTGGCGTCGTAGGTGAGCCGCCGCGGCGGGCCCCCTTCGAGCGGCATCACGTAGACGTCCGGGTTCCCGTCGTAGGAGGCGGCGAACGCCACCTGGCGGCCGTCGGGCGAGATCCGCGCCCGCCTCTCCTCGCCGGCGTGGGTCGTGAGCCGCCGTGCGTAGCCCTCTCCCCGGCGGTCCGCCATCCAGAGATCGGAGGCGTAGGTAAAGACCACGGTATCTCCGTGAACGGTGGTGAAGCGCATCAGGCGCATCTCGCCGGCCGGAGCAGGGTCTTGGGCAAACCCTACGGTGGCGGCGGCAAGGAGGAATAGGGTCAACGGGTCTCTCCTTCAACCGCAGGGACCACAGAAAGCGATAGAGCCGAGAGCGTCAATTTGGGCACGGTAGCTCCAATTTACGTCTTCGGCCTCGATACGCACAACATATTTAAGCTATCGTGGCATACGTGGCAGATATGAGCAGCCCCATCGAGTTGCGTCACCTCCGGTACTTCGTGGCCGTCGCCGAGGAACTCAACTTCGGGCGCGCTGCCGAGCGCCTCGGCATCGCCCAGCCGCCCTTGAGCCAACAGATCCAAAGGCTCGAGGAGCTTCTCGGCGTCAGGCTCTTCGAACGGAGGCCGCGGGTTCGGCCGACCCAGGCTGGAGAAGCGCTCCTCGTACTTGCCCGCCAGTCCCTCGCGAAGTTCGAGCAGGGCTCCGGCGACGTTCGCCGTACCGGACGGGGAGAGGAGGGCAGCCTGTCGATCGGCTTTGCGGGATCTACGTTGCCGGGGCCGCTTCCGTCCGGACGTATCGAAGCCGGTTTCCGGCGGTGCGGCTCTCCCTGCACGAGATGTCGACGGCGGTGCAACTACCGGCGCTGGTCAGCGGCATGATCGAGGTGGGCTTCATGCGGGAGCCTCCTAAGGATGCGACGCTACGGTGCAAGGTACTCATGCGCGAGCCGTTCGGGGTCGCGCTTCCGCCGCACCACCGCCTGCTGAGCCACACGGAGATCGACATGGGCGACCTTTCCGAAGAGCCGTTCATCCACTTCCCCAGGGAGGCGGCGGCTTCCCTTTACGAGCAAGTGATGCGCCTGTGCCGAGAGGCCGGCTTTACGCCCAATGTCACCCTGGAGGCGTCGCAGTGGCAGTCGATCGTAGGGCTCGTCGAGGCCGGACTCGGGGTGGCGGTGGTGCCGGCGTCCTTTAAGAAAATCAAGTGGGGAGACGTCGAGTATCGGCCGCTGCGCGATCGGGCGACGCAGACGACCGTCGCGCTCTGCTACCGAAGCGAGACCTTGTCGCCTACCGTGGGCCACTTCGTGCGGCTTGCCAAGGAGATGGTGCGCCCATCCACCTGATCGTCGATCGACGCCGTGGTGCCGGGGCTTCCTCAAACACGTAGTTGAACCGCCCGTTCGGGGCGGCGTCGCCCTTGTCGATGAAGTCGAGGATGTCCCCCGACTCTGGTATGCGGTCGATCCACTTGAACTCGAAGCGGAGCGGGCGCGTGGTCACTGTGCCCCCGATGAGCTTGCGGGGGACGATGAGATGAAGCTCGTTCCCACGCGACTCCCACCGGACCGTGCCGACGCGGGTCCAGCGCCAGCCTCCGGCGTTCCTTTCGACCACGCCGGGGATGCGGTTGACGATGAGGTCGTAGCCTTCCCAGCCCGTCCTCGCGTTGCCGTCCGTGTTCAGGAGGAGGGTCATCCAGGTGGGGCCGCCGGGCGCCGTGATCGGGGCGCGGGTGCGGGCGTAGAAGGCGACGGTCTGGGCGTCGGCGCAGGCCTTGAGGGAGACGAAATCGTGGCGTCCGCCCGCGCTCCGGTACGGCCCGGCGGTGCCGAAGCCTGCGTGGTCGCGGGGGGCGGCGTCGCCCGCGTCGTCCCGGTGCTCCGGGCGTACGCCTCGCCACTGGCCGAAGCCCGCGCGGAGGCGGATCGTGCGGCGCGGCGTGGGAGCCGGCGGCGGGGCCATGCCCTTGTATCTCCGGATGTTCGCGACGAGCTGGTAGTAGTAGTTGTCGCCGTGCCCGCCGCGCATCGGCTCGATGTCGCGGCTGTACTCCTGGTTGTATTGGTCGACGAAGAACGTCTCGCCCTTCGCAAGGCGGCGTCCGAGGAACTCGGTGTCCCCTTCGTTCAGGAACCGCTGCGCGATCCACTCGTTCCAGCCGGTGACGAACACGAACTCCGGATCCACCTGCCGCGCCCGGCGCCACTGCTCGTCGAAATAGAGCCCGCGCTCCGGCGCGCGCGTCTCGGGCGGGGGCTGCTTGCCGTTGTGGAAGCTCCGGCCGATGTTCGTGGTCGCGTGCTCGGCGGTGGCGACGCTGATCGCCTCGGGCTTTTCCGGCGACTCGTGCCAGCCGGGCTTCTGGGGGGTGTGGTCGAGCCACGGCCAGCGGTCCCGGCCGTCGCCGAACCAGCCCCCCGGGTCGGACCACGCCCATGACCAGCGGGTCGTGAAGAACCCCTTGACCTCCGGCGAGAGCCCCTGGGGCGGGGTCAGAATCAGCGGCTTGCCCTTCCACCGGAACCAGAGCTCCGGGTAGAGCCCCTTCGCGTAGAACCGGTCGTAGAGCCCCTGCACAACCTTCGCGCTGGAGGCGTTCGCGAGGAACGCGATCTGCGGCGTCGGGCGTCCCTGCGCGCGGACCTCCCGCAGGACGCGGCAGATCGTGAGGTAGGTCGCGTCGTAAGTGAACGCGTTGGTGACGTCGAAGAACATCACGTCCACCCCCGCGTCGGTGAGCATCTGCGCGTGCTTGCGGATCACGAACGCGTCGTCGCTCAGGTAGTAGCCGAGGTGCGGCTCGCCCCACCAGTGGAAGGCGTGAACCGGGCCGTAGGCGGGATCCGCGGGGTTCTGGAGGAGCAGCTTGGAGATGTCGTAAAGCCCCTGGTTCGGGGCGTTCTGCATCCAGAGAAAGTAGAAGATCCCGACGAACTTCCCCTTACGGGGCGATCCCGCCTCGCGGGCCGTAGGCAGGGTGCGCCCAAGGGCGTCGGTGGCGGTCCAGGCATCGCTGCGGCGGTCATGGGCGCCGGCCCATGTGCTCAGGAAGGCGGCGAGGAGGGCCGTAGCGCGCAGGGCGTACAACACCGCCTCATGTTAGCCCCTGGGAGCGCGCTCGTCCCGAGCGCATTCGGAAATGTACTCTCATCTGCTGTGGTTTGTCGGAGAGACTGCCGGATGCCCTCGGGACGAGGGCGCTCCCAGGAAGAGACCGCCGGATGCGCTCGGGACGAGCGCGGTCCCAGGGTCGACGCCCCACCGACGCCCTCGTGCAGACTAAGGCGATGCTGAGCTGTAGCCTCTGTGGCAAGACCTATCCCGCCGACCGGCTGCAGACCGTCTGCCGGGACGATGGCCGTCCGCTGCTCCTCCAGTACGACCTGGCCCCCGACACCTTGCCCAAGGAGGCGCTGAAGGACCGCGAGCCGACGATGTGGCGGTACCGGGAGGTCCTGCCGGCCTGTGAGGCGGTTTCGCTGGGCGAGGGGATGACGCCTTTGCACCACGCGCCCCGGCTCGGGGAGCGGTGGTACGTGAAGGACGAGGCGGTGAACCCGACCGCGAGCTTTAAGGCGCGCGGGATGAGCACGGGGGTCTCGATGGCGAAGCATCTGGGGGCGACGAAGCTCGCCGTGCCGAGCGCGGGGAACGCGGGCGGGGCGATGGCCGCCTACGCGGCGAAGGCGGGGCTGGAGGCGCACGTCTTTATGCCGCGCGACACGCCTCGCGCGTGCGTCGTCGAGGCGGAGGTGCACGGGGCGGACGTGCGGCTCGTGGACGGCCTCATCAACGACTGCGCGGCGGAGATCGGGAAGCTGAGGGACGCGGAAGGCTGGTTCGACATGAGCACCCTCAAGGAGCCGTACCGGGCCGAGGGGAAGAAGACGATGGGGTACGAGCTGGCGGAGGCGCTGGAGTGGCGGCTCCCCGACGTCATCCTCTATCCGACCGGCGGCGGGACCGGGCTCGTGGGGATGGCGAAGGCGTTCGACGAGATGGAGCGGCTGGGCTGGATCGGCCCGGAGCGCCCGCGCATGGTGGCGGTCCAAGCGGTCGGGTGCGCGCCGATCGTCACCGCGTTCGACCGGGGCGAGCGGTTCGCCGAGCTTTTTCCCAACGCCCACACCGCCGCCTCGGGTCTTCGCGTTCCCCGCGCCGTGGGGGACTTCATCATGCTCGACCTCCTTCGCGCGACCGGCGGCACCGCCCTCACCGTCTCCGACGCCGAGCTGATCGCCGCCGCGCGAGAGATGGCCGCCCTGACCGGCGTCTTCGCCGCGCCCGAGGGCGGCGCGACCCTGGCGGCGGCGCGGCGGTTGCGTGAGCAAGGATGGATCCGTGACGAGGAGCTCGTGGTGCTCTTCAACACAGGCTCCGGCGTGAAGTACCTAGAGGCGTTCGAGGCGTACCCTTGATATCCTTTGGGAGTGCGGCGACCTGTCGCCGCACTCCCAAAAAGGGAGCTACGCGGCGGCTTGCGCGACGCTGTCGCCGCTGTGGCAGACTTTGTTGCGGCCGGTTTGCTTCGCGCGGTACAGCGCGGCGTCCGAGGTGTCCACTAGGCCGGCGGAGTCGGTGCCGTGGTCGGCCGTCGCGACGCCGAGGCTGGCGGTGATCGGGCGCAGATGCCACTCGTTGAGCTCGATCGCCTGGCGGACGCGCTCGGCGACGATCAGGGCGCCCTCGGGCGGGGTGTCCGGCAGGATGACGACGAACTCCTCGCCGCCGTAGCGGGCCACGAAGTCCGTCGGGCGCACCGTGTACATCAGCACGGACGCGACCTCGCGGAATTCCGCGTCGCCCGCCGGGTGGCCGTACGTGTCGTTGAACACTTGAAGTGGTCCACGTCCAGCAGGATGAGCGACGTTGTCGTGCCCCTCGCGCCGCGCCGATCCGAGAGCTCCTTCTCCAGCCGCTCGCCGAAGGCGCGGCGGTTGAAGACGCCGTGAGGCCATCGGTAAGGGCGGCCGCTCCAGGCGGCCGTTCGCCTCTTCGAGCTGCTGGCGTTGCAGAGCGGGCGGTGACGTCTTGGACCTGCAGGATCAGACTGCATCGGGTTGCCGTGGAAGTCCCGCACGAGCGTGACGCCGAGGATGGTGTAGACGATCCGCCCGTCGTTGCGGAAGAACCGCTTCGACACGGCGTAGGTGTCGATCTTGCCCTGATCCAGCTTCTCGACAAGCTCCTTGTCGGCTTCGAGAGTCCTCCGGATGCGTCCGGTCGATCAGGCCTTCGGCGAGGAGGTCTTCCTCGCGGGCCGGCATCTGCGCAGCGAGCGGTTCACCCGCTGCCATGTCCCGTCGGGACCGACGAGGGCGATACCGGTGGGAGCTTCTCCGAGCCGCCGGAAGCGAGCCTCGCTTTGGCGGGCGGCTTCGTTCCTCTCCTCCAGCTTCATGTGCGAGGCCTCGAGCTCCGCCGCCGTCTCGCGCAGGGCGTCGATCGACGGGCGGAAGGCAAACATGCCGACCACTACGATCATGCCGAGCGTGCCCGCGCCGAGGCGATCTGGAACCATTGCACCTGGGTGTGCTTCCCCTCGCTTTCCTTGGCGTAGGCCTCGGCGATGGGCTCCATCTTCGTGTTGTAGGTGTACGACTGGTTGAGGAGGAGCTTGAGGAGCTTCGCGCCTTTTGTCTCCTCGCCCTTCGCCAGGCCCTAGTCTCGAACTTCCGGATGGTGTCCACATACGCGGTGAACGTGGGTCCCACGGATTTGAACTTTTTCGCCATCCCCTTCCGAGGGCTTGCCTCTCAGGCCAAGGAAGACGCTGCCCTTCATCAGCCCGTTCTGCGACCTTTCGAACCGCCCGAACGCCTCGCGAAATCGCGCAGTTGGTTGTTGCGCTCGCGCGGCTTTGGGCTTCGGACGCGCGGAACGCGCTCTTCGCGATCGCCTGGCTCAGCGCGTGCTGGCGGGCGGCGCGGTTGACCACGATTCCGTCGCTGCGGACGCGGCGAACGGCCAGTTCCACGCCGACCTGCTGCCCGATGCT
The DNA here is from genome assembly GCA_030447945.1 of Fimbriimonas sp. Next base: position 33,368 of record JAUJNV010000015.1, read on the forward strand.
CAGGACAGCGATCAGGACCAGGGCGGTGACGTACACCTTGCGCAGTCGCGGAATGCCCAGACGTCGCGCGTATGGGTGTCGATGCTCACTCTCTCGTGGCGCCGACCTCGCGCGCCTCCTAAAGGTTATCGGCAGGTTTGGGCCAAACGAACAGTGGGGCTTGGTGTGGACAACGGAACGCCTCGACGTCAACCCGCCACCCGGTTTCGGCCGCCCTGCTTCGCCCGATACAGGGCCGCGTCGGCCGTCGAGCATGGTCGCCATCGTCTCGCCTCGTCGGAAGGTGGCGATGCCGACGCTGATCGTGACGGGGCGGTGAGGCCAGGAAGCCTCTTCGACCGCCTGGCGCACCCGCTCCGCCGCGACGAGAGCTCCGTCCGCCGATGTCTTGGGCAAGACGACCGCGAACTCCTCGCCGCCGTAGCGGGCGCCGAGTCGGACGGACGCATCGTGCGGGCAACGATCTCCCCACCCGCTTGAGCGCGAAGTCTCCCGCGAGGTGGCCAAAGGCGTCGTTGTAGATCTTGAAGCGGTCCACGTCGAGCAGGAGAAGGGGAGTCTCGCCTTCGTCCTCCGAGGAGCGATCTCCAGCCGCGCGTCCAGCGCCACGGCGCGATGGAGGCCGGTGAGGGCGTCCGTCGCCGCGAGCGTCTCCAGCCGCGCGTTCGCTTCCTCAAAGCTGGTGGCTCGTCTGCTGGATGCGCTTGATCTGCCGCGCGATCTCCTGCTCTTGGAGGACGCTGGAAGTCACGTCTTGGATCTGCTTGACGAACTGCCTGGCTGCCCCTCCCCCATCCTTGATGAGGGTTACGGAGAGGCGGGCGTGCACCACCTCGCCGTCCTTATGGTGCAGTCTCTCCGGCAAGGTGAAGCTCTCGATCTCGCCCCGGAGCAACCTCGCCATCTGCTGCTCCATATGCCGGTCGAAGTCGTGGTGGTGAGGTCGGCGAGATTCGTCGCGAGCATCTCCTCTTCCGTCCAGCCGAGTATCGCGCACGCCGCGCGGTTCACGCAACGTCCTTCCGCGGGGATCGATCAAGACCATGCCGATAGGAGCGTGCTCGAAGGCGCCGCGGAAGCGCTCTTCGCTCTCCCGTACCGCTCCGCCGCCGCCCGCCTCTCGGTGACGTCGACCATGCTCCCGACGATCTGATGCACCTGGCCGTCGGGCCCGCGCCGCAAGGCGCTCAGCGCGGCACCGTGCATCCATCGCCAAGAGCCGTCGGCGTGGCGCAGACATTTCCCACTCCACCACGGCATCGTCGGGCAAAAGCCAGCGAATAGCTCGCTCGCGTGGCGTCGGTAGGTCGCCTCCAGGTCGTCCGGGTGGACGATCCTTCCGGCCAGGCTCGTGCCCATCGCTTCCACCTCCTCAGGGCTGTACCCGAGGTAGTTGGCGATGTCGCCGTTGCTGGTGACGATGTGCCTCTCGGCAGGTCGTACGTAGTGCAGGTTCGAGCTGATTTTGGCGAGCTTTCGCGCAAACGCTTCGCTTTCGGCGAGCCTCGCCTGCGACGTTTGAGCCTCGGTCAATGCGCCGGCAGGCGCGCTAAAGCGGGTTGAAAGGCGAAGCGCCGCAGGACCAGCGCCAACAGGGTAACCAGCGCCCGGGGTCAGCAAGAACAACGTGTGGCCCTCGCGGTGCATCCCGAATACCATCCTTCCGGTGCTGACCAGAGCCGCTGCCCCCAGCGCCAAGAGGCACACGCGGCGTAGCCTCACGGCCTCCTTTGGCTCGCGGTATCGGTTGTGTGAGTCATGATCGGCAGGCTCCCTAAAGAGCCCCTCGCTGCTCATGTCGTCGTTTTAATGGATCTAGCTCACATCCAACGGTACTGCCCTCGCAAAGGTGCGGTGGTTACCCGCAAGCGAGGGATGTTCCTTACCGATCGAGAGGTCCTGAGTGCGGAATTGCGCCGCCGTCGTACAATTAGGGAGGTGTCCGCCAGCTTCACGAATACTCCCGGGCAGAGCCCTCCGCGCCTTTGTCGGTCGCAACGAGGAAGGCTCTTTTCGACTCGGCTCTCCTTGCCCCGCAACTTCCTTTTCTCGTGCTGGGCGTCTTCGGACCGGGCGGCGTGGGCAAGTCCGCGCTGCTGCGCGAGTTCGAGGCGATCTGCCGGGATCGAGCATCTTGCCGCACGCTGAACGTGCGGAGCGTCAACCGACTCCGGACGACTTCTTAGCCGCGCTGTGTGCGACGACGGCGTGCGAGAACCGGAGGACGCCGTCGCTTCGCTGGCCACGGGTCGGCGCACGGTGCTCCTCGTGGACACCTTCGAGGCGATCGAGCCGCTCGAAGGGTGGCTGCGCGAGGTGTTTCTGCCCCGGCTGCCCGCGGACGTGCTCGTCGTATTCTCGAGGCGGCGGCGCCCTCCGCCGCGTGGCGCTCGGACGAGGCCCGCCAGGGGCTGTTTCGCCCCTGCCCCTCCGCAACCTGGAGGCGGACGCTCGCACCTATTTGGAGGCGCGGGCGGTGCCCCGAGGTTCACGCCCGGGCGCTGGAGCTCACGCACGGCCATCCCCTGGCCCTCTCTCTGGTGGCCGAGAACTACGCCCAAAGCGGAGGCCTCGCGCTCGATCCGGAAACTCCGCCCGACGTTGTGGCGCTGCTCTTAGAGCGATTCCTGGACGGAGTGGTGGAACCGGTGCAACGCCAGGCCCTAGAGATCTGTGCGCTGATTCGTGTCGACGGAGGCGCTGCTGGCGGAAGTGATCGACTCCCGGCGCGCGCCGGCGCTGTTCGAGTGGCTGCGCTCGCTCTCGTTTATTGAGACCTTGCGGGGAGGGCTCGTGCCGCACGACTTGGCGCGCGACGCGATTGCGCTGGACCTGCGCTGGAGGAACTCCGACCGATACTCCGACCTGCACCATCGCCTCCGCGCCTCGGCAAAGCGGTGGAGGAGGTGCTCTTATCTTCCTGCACCGCGACAGCCCGCTGGTTCGCCCGTTCTTCCTTGGCACCCCGACGCGGGCGCCTTCTCCGCGCAAGACCTGCCGGAGATCCTGCGCATCGTCGAGCGGCACGAGGGGGCCGAGTCGGCGGAACTGGCCCGGTTCGTTCTGGTTCGAGAGCCGCCCCGGATCGTTCCTCGTGCTGCGCGAGTCCTCCCTGCGGGGCGGCCTCCGGGGGCTGCTCGCGCGGTTGGAGATGGCGAGGACTCACGACGAGATCGTGAAGGATCCGGCCCTCGCCGCCGCCTGGGCGTATCTGGACAAGACGGCTCCGCTCCGGGAGGGCAGGCGAGGGCTCTACTTCCGGTTTTGGGATAGGCCGACGAGGAGTACCAGTCGGTCAGCCCCACAGCCAGCCTGCTGTTCGTCGCCCTCGTGGGGCACTATTTTACGCAGCCGGGCCTCGCCGTCAGCTTCATCCCCAACGCGGACCCCGCCTTTTGGTCGCCCATGTACGCCTACGCCATGACCCCGCGTCTCCCGGAGGCGGACTTTACGGTGGGGGACCGGAGCTACGGCGTCTACGGCAGCGACTGGCGCGCCTGCCCTCTGGATCAATGGCTGGACCGGCTCGCGGAGCAGAGGTGCCCCTCAAGGAAGCTGAAGCGACCCGTGCCAGAGGCGCTGGTGCTGTCTCGCTCGGAGTTCGAGGCGAGCGTGGCGGACGCGCTGAAAAGTTCTCGAACCCGACCCCGGCTCGCCCAGAGCTGTCTCCACTCCCGCTTCTGCAGTGCTCGACCGGTTCGAGGCGAGGCGGATGCCCGCGACCGCGTCAGGTCGCTCAGAAAACGTTGCGCGAGGCGGCGACGAGCCTCAGCGAAAATCCCAAAGACGACCGTCTCTACAAAGCGCTCGAAGCGTGCTACCTCCGTCCCCAGCGCTCCCAGAGCAGGCCGCCGAGATGCTGGACGTGTCCATCGCGACCTTCCGCCGCCACGTGAAGGGCGCGTCGTCACGGAGCTGCTCTGGCGCAGGAGACGCGGCTGAAAAGTGTTGAGTGTCGAGGCCGGAGCCGTCTCCCTCAACACTCTCCTCCGGAACCCCCTCGCCTTTTGCTCCGGCAAAGGGAGAGGGGGCAGGGGGTGAGGGTTCCGGGCAGTAGCTGCTGACCCAGCCTGGAACCAGACCTTCCGGAGCTTCACGCAAAGACGCTATGGTTTGTCAAGTTCGAGCAAGAGTCTTGGTCGTAGCGCCGGTCGGGGTTTGGGCGAGGCCCCACGCGATGCGCAGGAGCTTTCGTGCCACGGCCACGGTCGCGGCGGTGTGGCTCATGCCTTTGGCGAGGTGACGCTCGAACGCGGGTTTCCAAGGCGCGGAGCGGCACAGGGACCGGGCGGCGAGGAAGAGGAGCCTGCGAGCCGGGCCCCCGCTTGGCCGTCCCTTCCCTGCCGGACTCCCGGACCCGGACGTCCAGGCCGGCGAAGGCGACCGCGCGGTCGGGCGTGGCGAAGCGCCGGGAGCCCAGCAGCCACACGAGCGCGGCGGCGGTGGCCGGCCCCACGCCGTCCATCTCCAGGAGCCGGGAGTAGAGCCGCTCGGGGCGCGCCGCCGGATCTCCTCGTCGGTGCCCCCCTCTCCCTTTGCCGGAGCAAAAAAGGCGAGCTGCGCGCCGTGCGCTGGGACACGAGCCCTTCGCGCAGGCGCTGCAGATCGCCGAGCTCCCGGCTTCGGGATCTCGACATGCTCCAGGTAGCGGCGCAGCACCCGCGCGTCGCCCCGGTGCTTCGGCACGTGGGGCGACGCGCCGGTAAGCCGGCCAAGAGCGCCGGGTCCACGAGGAACGCCGCCACCCCGAGCGACGCCGCCTGGCGCGGCCGCTACCGGCCCGTCGCCTCCAGCGCGAGCTCCGCGCCCTCGGACAGCCCCGCCAGGCGGATCGCCCCCTCGTTGGGCAGCGCCGCCGTCCCCTCGCCGTCGCACGCCACGAGCGCCTCGACACATCCACTCCGATCTTCATCGCCGCTCCTCCTTCACGGGCCGGGCCTGGGGCGCGGCCTTGCGTTCGCATCGGCGGTCGAGCCGCCGTGCCCTATCGGCGCTGGTCGGGCCGGGAAGTCTTTGCGAGTCCGTCGAAGCGGAAAGGCGCACAACAACCGGTCCGCACCTACCATACAAGGCGCAAAGACTCCTCCGACTTTGCACATCGTCTGGTGAGCCGTTGCAGGCGAGGCGCAGGGGGGGCAAGGGCTTGGCGTCTTGGCGAGACTCACCGGCCTGAGGGATTTTGCGGAACCCTCACCCCTGCCGCCTCTCCCTTTGCCGGAGCAAAAGGCGAGGGGGTCCGGACATTCTCCGCACTCTGTCCGAGTTTCTCGACATGCTTTGAGAGAACTCGCCGTGCTTTATTACGGCGCGCCAGACGCTAGGAAGCGTTCGCAACCATCGGGCTTGACATCGCCAGGTCGCACCTACGCTTGCTGACGTACCCTCCGATGGGGATGGGCTGCCTTGTCTCTACCGCCGTGCCGGGGCACCGGACGCGCGCTGGAGACGGCGCGCTTAAAGCAATGGCCCCCGGACCGCAGGGGTCCGAGGGGCGCTTTGTTCGTGAAGGAGGGCTTGGGCGGAGAGTGGCCTCAGGCTGGCTCCTCCGGCCATGTACCGGGTTGTATAGCCAGTAGCGGAGGAATGGACATTGCCTACGTTCCAGTTCCAGTTATCGGTGCCGGTGAACTGGTGATTAGCCGCAGATGCCAGGTCAGCGTTGGCGAAGGTCAGCGTGCCGCCTGCCTTATCGTGGCCCTGGGTGACGCCTCCATCCTTCGTCAGGTCAATCCAGTGCGAGCGGGTAGTACCCCGTGTCGTTCTTGAACGACTCGATCGCGTTCCGGAAGAGCTTGAGGTTCGCCTTCAGAGCAGCCCTCCTTGCTCCGCTTGCCCGAGTCGGCGAAGCGGGGATCGCCACGGCGGCGAGCACCGCGATGATGATGACAACGATGAGGAGCTCCACCAGGGTGAAGCCGCGCCGGCGATTTGGTTGTATAGTTTTGAGCATTCGTCCTCTCTCCCAATTGAGTTATCGGCAGGGCATCGCCAATCTTTAGCGCCTACTTGATGTTTTCGGCGATGGAATAAAGCGGCGAGGATAATGGACGTTACGATCACGCCCACGACGCGCCCATGACGACGATCATCAGCGGCTCGATGATGGCCACCAGGATTTCAGGCGGGCGTCCACCTCCTGCTCCATGCAGTGAGAATAGGTTTCCATCAGCGGTCCCAAGCGGCCGGTGCGCTCTCCGACGCCTACAATTTGCACCAGCATGGTGGGGAACACCTTCGTCTCCGCCAGAGCGTCGGAAAAGGAGCGCCCCGATTCCACCGAGCGGCGGGCTTGCATCAGCGCCGCTTCGATGGTCGGATTCCCGGAGATTCGGGACCCGTGTTCGAGCGAGGTCAGGCGACACGTTGCCGCTGACGAGGGTCGACACGGCGTGGAAGGCGCGCGAGAGCCCCAGATTCGGAGCAGGGGTCCGATGCCGGGCAGCCGCAGCAGCATCTTCGAAGCGAAGTTCCCGACGGCCGGCAGCCGCAGCGCGAAGCGGATCGCGAGGACGACGCCGACGATGCCAAGGATCGTGACCAGCGGATTCGCGCGCACGAACGTGCTGGTCGCCAGCATCGCCTTCGTGGTGATCGGCAGGTCGGCCTTCAGCTCTCGAAGATCTCCGCGAAGCGCCGGAATCACGAAGACGATGAGCGCGGCGACCGTCAGGATGAAGATGCTCACCGTCACCAGGGGATAGAGCATCGCGTTCATCACCCGCTTGCGCAGCTCGACGGAGCGCTCCAGGTGGTCGGCCGCGGCGCTGAGGGTGGCGTCGAGCTTGCCCCCATCCTCGGCAACCTTCAGCATATCGCCGACGATGACGGGAAGATGCCCGACTGCGTCATGGCGGTCGAGAGAGACTGGCCGCCGACGATGGCCGTGCGCATGCCGTCGATGCAGCGCGGCAGTGCGGGCGCTGACGCCTACGGCCTCCAGGGCCTCGACGAACGGCACGCCGGCCTCGGTCATCACGGCGAGGTTGCGGAGGACAAGCGCGCCGTCCGCGTCGGTAACTTGCCGCCCGACTTCCGGCCATCCGATGACGCCTTGGCGGAGCTTCGGCCGTGGGCGTTCAGGGAAATGATCGAGATCTGCTGATACGCGAGCCGGCGCTCGGCTTCCTCGGGCGAGGTCGCCGTAATCTCCCCGTTCAGAGACTTCCCCGTAGCGTCGAATCCGCGATAACGAAATGCCTGCATGATGCTCCTGGCGTCGCAGGCGTTGGGCCTTGGGCGTTGGCGTTGGGATCACTCTCCCCAACGCCCAACGCCTGAACGCCTAACGCCTTCCCTTATCCCTCCGCCGTCCCGAATGACCTCTTCCGGCGTGGTCTGGCCGTGGAGCACCTTGGCGCACGCGTCGGCGCGCAGAGTGACCATGCCCATTTCTTCGGCAACCTTGCGGATATCTGGAGCGTGCCGGCCCGAGAGATCATCCGTCGCACGTCGGAGTCCACCGCGAGCGCCTCATAGACGCCGGTTCGGCCGCGGTATCCGTCTTCGCGCAGAACTCGCAGCCGCGGCCGTGGAAGTACTCCGCCTCCGGCGGCAGCCCGAGCCGGGTGAGCACGTGGGGATCGGGCCGGTGAGGCTCGATGCACTTCGGACAGTTGACGCGCACGAGGCGCTGGGCGAGAGCAGGTGACCGACGAAGCCAGCAGGAACGGCTCGATGCCGATGTCGGCGAGTCGGGTGAGTGCGCTGGCGCTGTCGTTCGCGTGAAGGCTCGTGAGCACCATGTGGCCCGTCAGCGCCGACTCGATGGCGATGGCGGCCGTCTCCCGTATCGCGGATCTCACCGACCAGGATGACGTCGGGGTCCTGGCGAAGGATGGCGCGAAGGCCGGTGGCGAAGGTCACGCCCGCCCGTGGGTTGACGTTCGCCTGCGTGACGCCGTCGAGCTGGTACTCGACCGGGTCCTCGACGGTGATGATGTTGCGCGAGATGTCGTTCAGGTGGTGCAGCGCCGCGTAGAGCGTGGTCGTCTTGCCCGAACCCGTGGGGCCGGTGACGAGGACCATGCCCTGCGGCTCGCGGATACGGGGCAGGAGAACCTCCAGCGCCGACTCCGAGATCCCAGGCGGCTGAGGTCGATCGTCACCGCGTTCTTGTAGATACGGATGACGATGCTCTCGCCGAAGACGCTGGGGTAGGTGGAGACGCGAAAGTCGTACTCACCCTGCGGACTGATCATCGTGCAGCGTCCGTCCTGCGGCAGCCGCCGCTCGGCGATATCGAGCGACGCGAGGATCTTGATGCGCAGGCGAGCGGGTGCTGCAGGTCCTTGGGGATCGTCATGATCTCCTGGAGCAGTCCATCGATGCGCAGCCGCACGCGGACCTTGCGGGCGTGGGGCTCGATGTGAACGTCCGACGCGCGCATGGAGATCGCCCGGGTGAGAGCGCGTTCGCGAGCTTGATGACGGGCGCGCCCTCGACGACCTCTTTCAGCTCGATGACGTTGACCGGCTGGTCCTCGTCAGCTGTGGCGACCTTCAGGCCCTCCATGTCGACGCCCTTGATCGCCTCGCCGACTAGCTCTCCCAGGTCGTCGTAGGCGCCGAAGGCGCGGAAGATCGCGTCGCGGACGTCCTCTTCGGTCGCCAGCAGCGGGTCGATGTCCAGCCCTGTGAGCGAGGCCAGCTCGTCCAGCGCGGCGAGGTCGAGCGGGTTCACCATCGCGACGCTGGCCGCGACTTCGGTGATTTCCAGGGCACCGCGAGCAGGCGGATCGCCACCGAGTGGCGGATGACGCGCGCGGCGTCGGAATAGACCTCCACCCGGGCGAGATCCACGAACGGAACGCCCATCTGGAGCCCCACGCACTTGAGCTTCTGCTTCTCGGTGATGTAGCCGAGCCGCACGAGGAGCTCGCCCAGGGGCTCCCGTCGTGTCCTGGCGGTTCCCGAGGACCTCGTTGAGTTCTCGCGCGCGATGTAGCCCTCTTCTACGAAGATATCGCCGATCGCTCTGTCGAGGTTCATGGTCTTGTTCCGTGGCCCGTGGTCCGTGATCCGTGGTCCGCCGTGGTCCGAGCCGGTCCACGGTCCACGGGCCCGACCACGCCCATCTTTTGGCCGGGCTCCAGGATGATGGGCGTGAGCGAGATGATCACCTGGGAGGAGACCTTGCTGCGCCGGCGGCTCGGAACAGCTCGCCCAGGAACGGAATGTCGCCGAGGATGGGCACCTTTTGGAAGTTCGTGATCTCTTCGTCCCGCAGGAGGCCGCCGATGACGACCGTCTCGCCGCTGGACACGCGGGTAGTGGTGGGCCTCGCGGGTGGAGATCTGCGGGTAGCTCGCGCCGTTGACGTTGAGGAAGCCCGTGATCGAGGACCTGGAGGCGCGATCGCGAGGGTGATGGTGCCGTCGGAGCCCACCTGCGGGCGGACCCGGAGGAGGACGCCGACTTCGACCTCCTCGCGGTTGAAGATCGGTGCGTTGTTGTTCGTAAAGCTCACGAGGCGCGAAGCTGCGGCGGTCGCCGATGAGCACCCTCGCCTCCTCGCCGTCGAGCACCGACACGTTCGGCGAAGCGAGCACCCGCGCCTGGTCGTTCCATGGAGACCGTGGCGGAGAAGCTGAGCGGGCTGCGGGCGAAGCGCCCAAGATCGGGCGGCCCGCGAGGTTCTCGTTCACCGAGAAACCGCTGAAGGTATAGGCCAGCCCCAGCTCGCGCAGCGCGTTGTTGTTGATGTCGTGGATGGTCACCGCGATCGACACCTGAGCGCGGGGTGTCCAGACGCTGGGCCATCGCGATGGCCGCATCGATCACCGCTCGTGGCCCCCGGAGCACCAGAGTCGGGCTAATCTCACCGGCCGCCCCGCCGTTCGGCGACGAGCCGCCGTTCGAACCGCCGGAGCCGTTCGAACCGCCAGACCCGCCAAAACCTCCGGAGCCGCCCGAACCTCCCGAGGCTCCGGCAAGCAAGTCCTGAACGAAGGGAATCGAGGAATCCGGGCCGGAAACGACGACCAGACCCTCGGCGCCGAACAGCTCTTCAGCGCCGTCGCCATGCTGGCCGCGCTCACGTAGTTCGGGCGGTACAGCTCCGTCTCGATGGCGGGAGCCTTCAGGGGCTCCGGCTTCGGGGGCTCCGGCTGCACGGAGCGCGGGAACGCCTCGTTGTACTCCTTGCCGTAGGCCGCCTTGAGCGTCTTCGCCGAGGATGCGAACGTGTTGTTGACCTTGAGAATCGTCAGTCCGGTGAGTGCGGCGATGTGCCGGAGCGCCTCGGCGAGCGGTATGTCGTTGAAGGTGACGGTGATCTTCGATCCGGTGGTCGAGAGCAGGACGAGGTTCGCCTTCGTCTGCTTCACGAGCTCGCGGATCACGACTGGAGGTGTCCACATCGGACAATTCCAGCGTCACGCCCTTGTCTTCGGCGCGGACCTGCGACCTAGAGGGAGCGGGCGGGTTCCTCTTCGCGACGCGGGGGCGCTCTCGGCGACGATCTTCTCGGGCCTCTCCGCCGAGCGGACTCAGGGCCTTAACCGCCGCCTTCTTCACCGCCGCCTTCTTGGCCGGCAAGGGCGCACGGCCTTCATCGCGGGAAGGCTAAGCGGCGCGGGATCCCGGCTCGTGCCGCTTGCTTCGGAAGGCTGGCCGACAGTCCGTACTCTGTTCCCCAGGAAAGCCACTTTGGGCAGAATCGCTTTGGCGACGGCGGCCGTAGGGGGAGCCTTTTTGACGACCGGCGACTTCTTCGGGGCCGTGCTGCCGAGGGCGAGCGCGCCCGCCATTGCGATGGTGATCGAGTTCATAGTTCCGCTTTCTCGCCCGTCTTCAGGGTCTTTCGTTTCCCTTTCTTCGTGCGGATGACGATTCGCCCATCCTCGAATAGATTCGATCTTCGCCCCGTTGCCGAGGCTCTGGCCGACCTTCGCCGTTCGCGTCTTGCCGTCTCCGTCCGTGATGAAGGCGACCCCTTCCTTGGTGCGCATGGTGCCGCCCAAGGAGAGCTTTACCTTCGGCTCACCTAGTATTTTTCGGGGGGCGGGCGCGGAACTTTTAGGGGTTGGGCCGGGAACGGCCGCCGGATCGGGCAGGCCGCCCTGCGGCTGCACGGAGAGGCCTTCGTCCTCGACGCCGATCGGAAGCTGCCCGCCCAACGCGCCCGGCCCGGCCGCCCGCCCCGCCGCCGGCCCGTCCCCGCCGCGCGCGGCGGGCAACGGCCCACGGTCCGGTCCGCCCATCCCGCCTCCCGGGCCCGGGCGCGCCCGCCGAGGGATCTCGGCGCCGCGTCGTCGGCCGTCTCCTTGGCGGCGAGGCCGGGGTGCGAAAAGGCATCGTGGGCGAACTCGATCGAGAGTTCCCGCGCCGATCCGCCCTGAGACGGCGCCGGGCTGCTTTGAGCGACGGTGGTGGTGGCCGAGATGAGGGCTTCGCTTCCGGCTCGTCTCCCGGCTCCGACTGGGGCATGAGCTGGCGACCAGGAACCCGATGGCGGCAACGGCGACTACGCCGAGGACGGCGGCTTGCTTCTTGTTTCCGACGTTCACGCTTTCTTCTCCATCGATACGATCACCCGGAGCGAAACCTTGGCGGACACGAGGGCCCGGCCCGTGCTGGGGCGCTCGCCCGGGAGAGGTCCACCGAGTTGAACTCGAGACGGAATGGACCCCCGGCCCACGATCGGAGCACACGGGCCACGTCGAGCGTGCGCCCTTGCAGCTCCAGTTGCACGTCCACCTGCCCCCACTGGCCTGCCGGCGCCTTGCTGCCGAAGCGGCTGTCGAAGGCGCGATCTCCTGGGACGCCACGAACTGGCCCAGCTGGCAGTTGTGCCGCGCGGCGCTCTGAACGGTGGCCGCTTGGAACTCGGCGACCCCGTCCATGCCTTGGACGGCTCCAACGTCGGGGTGAGGAGCGGCCCCGCTTGATCGGGTTTCTTCGCCCTCGAAGGCCTCCGCCTCGTCCGCTTTCGCCTCCTTGCTGCGCCACCGTGGCCTTCTTGCCGAAATAGAGGGCGCGCCGCTCCATCGTGCCCGCCGTGAGCAGATCCCGGCGCATCGACAGCAGGAATGCGGCGGAGGCCCTCAGCGTGGCCTCCTTGCTCATAGAGTTGCCGGGCATGCTCAGCGCGCCCGACGCGCGGACGCGGAACTCGAAGGCCACGCCGTGCGGCGCCGCCAGGGTCGGGCTCGGGCGAGTGGAGGAGCGCACGGCGTCTTTGATGCCGGGTCCTGATCCCACACGGACGGCGGTCAGCCGCGAAGCTCACGGCATCGGCTACGAGCTGCTCCGTGATCTCGCCGCCCAGCACGTCGCACCGCAGAGTCAAAGGCGACTCCTCTGCCTGCCGCGCCCATGAGGCGGTGATACGCCCGAGGAACGCCTGGGAACCCGCCCGTGAAATACGGGCGATCCTCCTTGCGCGAGACGGGGCGCGAACCGGTCGCCCTATTTCTCGGTGCGTAAGCCCTGCGCTCGCCGCTTCGGCGTGTCAGGTCGCTCGGCGAGCGGAAACCTTCGGCTTCGCTCCACTTCTCCTGGAGAGTCGGCACGGGTGGGTGACGCCGAGGAAGGCCACGCCGAACAGCGCGGCGAGCGTGCGGGTGCACTGCTCGCGCAGGCGGCTCTTTCCGCGCTCCGCTCGGCGAGGAGGTCACCTCGACGTTGATAGTCTTAGATTTAGGCCTCGCGCCCATGCGTATTCGCTTCCTGCATGGTCCACTCCTCAACCGGTCGTGCTTGTCCAGGCTGGCCAGGGCTAGGCCCATGGCCACGGTAAACGCCTCTGGCGGTTGGAGATACTCGAAGGTCTCGGTGCTGAGCGAGGCCACGACGCCCGCGGGTCGCGCGCGCGCTCACCCAGGCCCAGCTCCCTCTCCAGATACTCGCCGAAGCCCCTGGATGCCGAGACCTCCGGCAGACCACGCCGAGGTGGTCGAGGATGCCCGCGTAGCTGTCGGGATGCAGCGAGCGGAAGTAGCGCAGCAGGAACTCGCGTACCAGCTTCTCCATCTCCGCCGCCACGTCCACCTCTTGCGTGCCGCGGTCGCCGGGGAGGCTCAGCACGCCATCCAGCGAGAGTTCGGTGGTCGGCGCGCCGACGAGGCGCGCGGCGGTTTCCTTGTCGATCCGAAGCGCGTTCGCCACCGCCTGCGCGAACAGGTCCGCGCCGAACTTGACGCCGCGGATGAACTGGAGGCGCTGCTCCTGCTGACGTACATGTGCGTGGGCTTCTGCGCCTTGACGTCGATCATCGTGAGCGACGCGTCGCGCCAGAGCTCTGGTCGTTCAGGCGCCGCTCCACGACCCGGAGCGGACGCCTCCAGCTCTGCGGCGGCGGGCACGAGCCCGGCGTGCTCCAGCGCCTCCGCGCGGCTCTCCACCACGTCGCGGGGAACGGCGATGACGAGCGACTGGCCCAGCCCCTCGCTCCCACCCCTTCCGGCTCGGAGCAGCTCACGCAAGCGCTCTCGACGGGATACGGCAGGTGGCGCTTCACCTTGAACCGCGCCGCCTGGCGCAGCTCCTCGCCCCGGGCAAGGGAAGCGAGACCCAGCGGAGGCTGGCGAGGTTGCTGGGGATGGACACGGTGGCGTGCGCGCCGGCGAGGTTGCGACGCGGCGAGGAGCTTCCCAGGGGGTTGCGAACGACGCCCCGCTCGATCGCGCCCGGCGGAATATCGTACGAGCCCGCCGCGCCGATTCCCACGCGGTCCGCGTGGCGATGCACGAAGATCAGCTTGACGGTCCGGCTCCCGACGTCTACGCCGAGCGAGGCGGTCTTGCGTTCGAGGATCGGCATGGCTTACGCGGCCCTCATGTGGGCGGGGACCAGCCGGCGACCAGGCTCCACTGGTCTCGGTAGCACTCCATCATCCGCTCCGAGTTCATCAGCTCGCGCAGCGCCTCGACGATCACTGGGTCGAACTGGACGCCGGCGCACCGGCTGATCTCGCCGAGCACGTTGCGGGGATCCATGACGCCGCGATACGGGCGGCTGGAGCTCGATGGTCGTCGGCGACGGCGACGATGCGGAGCGAGAGCGGCAGCTCCCCTTCAGGCCGTCGGGGTAGCCGCTGCCATCGAGCTTCTCATGGTGTTGCGGATGATCATGAGCACGCCCTCCGAGAGCATCAGGGGCTTGCGATCTCGTAGCCGATGGCGGGATGGCTCGGGTCCCTGAACTCTTCGTCGGTGAGCTTGCCAGGCTTGTTCAGGGATCGATCTTGCCGATGATCTTGAAGGATGGTGCCGACGCAGATGGTGCCTTCCAGAGCCCTCCGAGCCTGCTTCCATATGCTCGCCGATCATGAGCGAGAGATCGCAAACCCGCGAAGAGTGGCCCTTGGTGTAGGCGTCGCGCTTCGAGCGACTTCGCGAGCGTCTCGAAGGGTCTTCAGGAAGATCGTGCGCTGCCGCTCCTCCATCCGGGCGTTGGAGACGGCGACGGCGACGAGCAGGCCGAGGCTCAAGAGCTCCATGTCGTCGTCGTTAAAGGTTTGTCCGGGATTCGTGCCGAGGACGGTCATCGCGCCCAGAACGTGCTCGACGGAGGCCTGTCCGCTCCCCGGTAGTGCGGGCCGTCAGCGGGACGCTGACGGCGGACAGACGCCGACGCCGGTTCCTTCGAGCTCGGCTGGCCGTCCTCCTCGTGGCGGATCGAAACGGGCTGGCCATCTTCGTCGCGTAACCGGAGATTCCGGAGCCGACGTCGAGCATCTTGGGAAACTCGAATTGGCCCTCGGTGCTGTAGGCGGTCTCTCTGGCAGGCTTGCTCTTGTCTTCTTCGGTCGACCAGCACATAGCCGCAGGATCGCCGGTCTCGCCGACTCCCGAGCGCACCGCGTGCAGGATCATCGAGCGCAGGTCATCGCTCGCCGCGAGCGCGGAGGAGCACTGGAGGACCGCTTGAAGCCGCCGCCCGTTGGCCCCGAGACCTTCCTCGCGCCAGCGGTAGGCCGAGAGGACCACGCCCGTGGCCGCCGCGACCGACAGCACCGCCGCCGCGATGCCCGCCTTCTGGGCGGGCAGCGATCGTTGCAAGATAGGCGGCTCCAGCCACGGCGAGCGCGCCGCCGACCACCGCGACCACCTGCTTCATCGTGCTGACGACGACCGCCTCCACAAGGACCGCCGCCGCACCGATGAGCCAGACGTTGTCGTCCGGAACGGGCCAGAAGAAGCCCAGCGCGCAAAGCGAGATCGCGGCCGCGCCGCGCAGGTACGGGGTCACGTCGCGCCGCCGGGGGTCGCGGTGGGTCCGCCGTAGGTCGATCGCGAACGCGGCCACCGAGCCGATGGCTGCGATCAGCACGCTGAGCCCGACGACCGGGTTGTCCAGCCAGCCGTAGCTAAGCGCCGCTGCCGCCACCGTCAGGGCCAGCAGCAGCCTGCCTCCGAGGGCATCCGCCCACTTTCCTCTGTCTCTGGAGTTAATCATCTTCGCGTCGAGTTGGGGCCGAGGGCCGGGAAGCCGGTAGCGACACCCGCCGAAGGAGTCCCGCGGGGGTGGCCTTGCAACAGTACGGGGATGGGGCCACACTGGTATATCGGCAGAGTCTCTCCGCGTCTCTAGCCCTCACACCGTTTGTGAGGTTTGATTACCAGTAGCCGGGCAGCTTGAGGTTCTTCGCCTCCTGGGGAAACTTCCAGATGAGCGGGTCGTTGGTGGCCGTGAAGAGGGCGTCCGCCACGAAGTTGCCCTTCGTCACGATGCTTCCGCGCAAGAGGTTCCGCTCGATAAGGTTCTTCGACTCGAAGTTTCCGCCGCAGTAGAAGTACCCGCAGAGATCTTTGGCGTCCGACTGGGTTAAAGTAATATTGCCGGTCACGACAAAGGCGACGCAGTCGCTCGATGAGCTGTAGCGAAGGTGGTGGTTGATCTCCAGGTTCCCATCCACGAAAACCGTGCCTTTGCCTTTCAGGCTGCCACTGATCGAGTAGTTGCCCTCGGCGTACCAGAACTCGTTATTGCCCAGGTCGAGGTTCTTTTCAATTAGCCTGGTGACCGGCTGGGGATTAGCGGCAAGGTACTTGAGCCTAAGTGCCCCGTCAAACGCAGGCACCGTTATCGGTGACCCGGAACTAAAGATCGTGCCTTGGATCAGGGACCCATCGGCGCTGACCGCGGGGGCTTCGACGTTTCCGTTCACGGTCGAGCCGCTGACCAGCGAAAGTGCGCCGTTGCTCCCGATGTCACCGTTTTCTCCGTTGGCTCCGGTGACGACGCGGCTGTTAAAGCTGAGGGACGGCTCAGCGAAAATCGCATACGTGTACGGGCTGGGAACGACCACCTTGGGGATCACGCGACTGTAGGTGTAGGGTCGCCCCTTATAGGTGAGGGTGGCGCTTACCTTCCACGTATGGGGGTTGGCCGCCGAGTCGTCCACCACGGTCCCTTCATAGGGAACGGTCCCCACCGTGCCGCTGAGAGGAGACGCTCCCGTGATGGCGCCGCTCTGGACCCGTGCGACCACCAGATCCGTGATGCCGTCGAAGGCGTTTTTCGTCGCCGCGTCCGCTTCGCGCCGCTGCTGCCGGGAAAGGCTCGCCGACGTGAGGCTCGACGTGGCGAGCAGAAGGACGGCGACGCCCGCAAGCAGCATCAGGACGAACACCATCGCGCCCCCCTTCTCGCGCCTCATTTCCGCCAGTTCCTCCAGCTTACGGTTCGGGTGCGGGCGACGGCGTAGCCGTCGGAGGCCGCGTCGCCTGCGCTCATCGAGCGGTCGTCCCGGTTGATGGCCGAGGCGGTGACGGTGTAGGTGACCGACTTCTGCGCGGAGTCCACGCTAAAGGTGAGGCCGGTGACGAGGTAATACTTGGAAGTCGAGAGTCCCGAGTGCTTGGCCCACCCTTGATCGGCGTCGACCGCGACGCCGTCGGCACCCAGAAGCACTGGATTCGCATCGTCGCTCCGGTGAGCGCGCCAAGGCCACGTGCCCGCGCTACCGAAAGCACCCGTGGCATCGGACTGATAGAACCAGACCCGGCCGCCCGTGCCGAACCTCTCCCTGCCGCGACGGCTCACTTGCCAGAGCTGCCAGCGGTCGGGCCGCCCGTCTCCATCGCGGTCGACCGACACGGCCGGCATGGTGCACCGCAGCGCTTGGCTCCCGGAAAGGGTTACCACCGTGCAGCCGGTGGCGGCGCTGACGGTCTGCGCGATCGACTCGGCGACGGCATCCGCCTGCTCCTGCGCGCCGGCCTGAGCGGCGGCGTGCGCCGCGCGCGACGTGACGAAGCCGAAGAGTCCCGTGAGGCTGCCGATCACCATCGCCGTGAGCATCGTCACGATCATCATCTCGACGAGGGTCGCGCCGCGCCTATTCATCGACGTCCCTCACATACGTTTGCAGCGTCATCGAGTCGGCGCGGGAGCCGGAGGATGTGGGCTCCGTCCAGGAGGCGGTCGCCACCACGTC
The DNA here is from genome assembly GCA_030447945.1 of Fimbriimonas sp. Next base: position 50,750 of record JAUJNV010000015.1, read on the forward strand.
GTAGAGGTCCGTGTAGCCGGTCAGGAGCGTCGTCGTCCGGGTTATGGTTACGTTGCCCGCCACGCCGGAGACGGCTCCGGTGAAGGTGGTCGTGCCCGTGGTCAGGCTCCCGGCGACGGCGATCCGGCGGGCGAGATCGATCTCGTCTTCCACGCGGGCGAGCAGCGCCGCGCGCCGCGTCGCGTAGGTCGCGCTGGAACGGGCGGACGTGGCGGTGTTCAGAATCGCGGACGCGCAGATGCCCAGAAACAGCACGGCCATCAAGAGCTCGATCAGCGTAGTGCCGTGAAATCGGCGACGTGGTGCGCGGGCCACACCTCCTTATCGGACGAACGGCCCCCGTTCTGTAGCCCTCACAGGGAGGTTTAGCTTTCCCCCCGTTCGGTGGGAGCCGTCTTCGCAGGCTATCCCCCTTGGGAGTGCGCCGCTTATGGTCATTGACAGAATAGCTCGTCTTTCCCCTCCGCCTCAGGCCTGAAGGGCCGACCTACTCCAGCCCAGGGCGCAGCCCTGGGTA